>NZ_JAVRFI010000005.1:0-365563 GCF_031845785.1 Streptomyces hesseae | reverse complement strand
ACGTACGGTCGGAGACCTTGCCCAGCACCACGCCCTCGATACCGCGGAGCTTCTCGACGATCTCGTCGGCGTGCTCGGTCGAGGTGGTGGCCATCGTGACGTCGATACGCAGCTTCTCGTGCCCGGAAGCGGTCACGTCCAGGCCGGTCACGGACCCACCGGAGGACTCCACGGCCGTGGTCAGCTCACTGACCGCGGTCCCCGACACGGGAACCTCCAACCGGACCGTCATCGAATACGAGACGCTAGGCGCCGTTGCCATGGAGGTACTTCTTCTTTCTGTTTCCGGAACGTGTGGAATGGGGGAAGGAGTGATCAGCCGTTGAGGGCCGCGGAGTGGGGGCGGGCGAGGTTGTCCGGGTGGAGGATCTCCTCGAGCCGCTCCGGGGTGAGCAGGCCCTTGGCCAGGACCAGGTCACGGACGGAGGCGCCGGTGGTCAGGGCCTCCTGGGCGACGGCGGTGGCCTTCTCGTACCCGATGTGCGGGTTGAGGGCGGTGGCCAGGCCGATGGACTGCCCGACGAGCCGGGCCAGGTGCTCGCGGTTGGCGGTGATACCGGTGACGCACCGCTCGGCCAGCGTCAGACAGCCCGAGCGCAGGTGGGTGAGGCTCTTGAGGAGGCTGTGCGCGATGACCGGCTCGAAGGCGTTGAGCTGGAGCTGGCCGGACTCGGCGGCCATGGTGACGGTCACGTCGTTGCCGATGACCTCGAAGGCGACCTGGTTGACGACCTCGGGGATCACCGGGTTGACCTTGCCGGGCATGATGCTCGAACCCGCCTGCACGGGCGGCAGGTTGATCTCGGCGAGGCCGGCGCGCGGGCCGCAGGAGAGCAGGCGCAGGTCGTTGCAGGTCTTGGAGAGCTTGACGGCGATCCGCTTCAGCACACCGGACAGCTGGACGAACGCGCCCATGTCCTGGGTGGCCTCGACGAGGTCGCCGGCGACGCTCAGCGGGATGCCCGTGATCGCGCCGAGGTGGCGGCAGGCGAGCTCCGGGTACTCGGGGTGCGCGTTGAGGCCGGTGCCGATGGCGGTGCCACCGAGGTTGATCTCCCGGAGCAGGGCGCGGGCCTCCTCCAGGCGGGCCCGGTCCTCGGCGAGCATCACGGCGTACGCGGCGAACTCCTGGCCCAGCGTCATGGGCACCGCGTCCTGGAGCTGGGTGCGGCCCATCTTGAGGACGTCCGCGAACTCCTCCGCCTTGGCGGCGAAGGCCCGGCGCAGGGTCTCCATGGCCTCCAGCAGCCGGTCGGCGGCGAGCTGGAGGGAGAGCCGGACGGCGGTGGGGTAGACGTCGTTGGTGCTCTGCCCCGCGTTGACGTCCTCCAGGGGGTGGAGCCGGCGGTAGTCGCCCTTGGCGTGGCCGAGGTGCTCCAGCGCCCGGTTGGCGATGACCTCGTTGGCGTTCATGTTGGTGGAGGTACCGGCGCCGCCCTGGATCACGTCGACGACGAAGTGGTCGTGGAGGCGGCCCGCGCGGATCTCCTCACAGGCCCGCACGATGGCGTCGGCCTTGTCGCCGGCCAGCAGGCCCAGGTCGCGGTTGGCCTGGGCGGCGGCCTGCTTGACGGCGGCCAGGGCGGTGACGAGGTCGGGGTAGACGGCGATCGGGGTGCCCGTGATGGGGAAGTTCTCCACGGCCCGCAGTGTGTGGACGCCGTAGTACGCGTGGGCGGGGACGTCCCGGTCGCCGAGGAGGTCGTGCTCGCTGCGGAACGGGGCGCTGTCGGGTGCGGTGGCGGGGTGGGGGACGGAGGCCGTCATCAGGGTCCGATCGGGTGCGGTGGCGGTGGGGGGAGACGGTGGGGGTGGGGGTGATCAGGCGTTCGCGTACGGCGCCGTGTGCGCCTCGGCGGCCGGCGCGGGGGCGGGGGTGCCGAGGGCCTGGCGCAGGGCCCGGTCGCGCGCGGCCGGGTCGGTGGCGGCGAGCGTCGCGGCGAGGACGGCTGTGCGGGCCTGGCCGGCGCGCAGGGTGCCGGTGAGCACGGCTCCGCCGGCGACGAGGTCCACGGCGCCGCCGTGGGTGTAGATCTCGGCGACGGGCCCGCTGGGCACCCGCGTGGACAGGGCGACGAGCACACCCCGCGAGGCCGCGTCGGCGACGGCGGCGGCCATCTCGGGGGTGGCGTTGCCCGCTCCGGTGGCGACCAGGACGACGCCCTGGGCGCCCGCGCCGACGGCCGCGTCGAACAGGAGCGTGTCCGCGTCGCAGTGGTGCATGACGATGTCGACCCGGGGCAGCGGCCCGTCCACCGCCGGCAGGGGGAGGGGCTCCGGCCGCTCGGGCCGCCGGTGGACGACGACGCCGCTGGGGCCCACGTCGGCTATCCGGCTCCCGGACGGGTCGGCGAAGGCGTCGGCGGCCAGGGTCCGCACCTTGATCGTGCCGCGCGCGGCGTGCGCCTGGCCGTCGAAGACGACGAGCACCCCGAGGCCGCGGACCGAGGAGGCGGTCAGCAGGGCGTCGTGGAGGTTGCGCGGCCCGTCGCCGTTGGGGTCCTCCAGCGGCAGCTGGGCGCCGGTGAAGACCACCGGGCGGGGGTCGTCGTGGTGGAGGTCCACGAAGAAGGCGGACTCCTCCAGGGTGTCCGTGCCGTGGGTGACGACGATGCCGTCCACGCCGGGGTCGGCCAGCACCTCGTGCACGGTGCGCAGGAGCGCGAGCTGGTCGGCGGTGGTGAGCCGGGCGCTGTTGACGCTCATCAGGTCCACGACCCGCACGGTCACGCCGTCGGGTACGGCGGCCGTCGCGAGGACGTCCCCGCCCCGGGCGTCGGCGGCGAAGCCCGACCCCTGCCAGCGGCTGGCGATCGTTCCGCCGGTGCTGATGACGACGACCTGTCCCACGTCGGCTCACTCCTGCTCGTAGTTCGTCACCGCAGCGCGCGCCGGGGGCGCACGCCGGTCTGGACCGGGCAACGATATGACGAATCGGGCGCAATCGGTTTGCCATGTCAGGCGCGATGACGCGCGTAGTGTGGTGGATAATTGCGCAATGGATCAGATCGACAGGAATATCTTGCGCGAGCTCCAGAGCGACGGCCGGCTGACCATCCAGGACCTCGCCCAGCGCGTGGGTCTCACCTCGTCCCCCTGTATGCGCCGGGTCCGCCAGCTGGAACAGGACGGAGTCATCCAGGGCTACCGGGCGGTCATCGACCCGGAGGCCGTCGGACGCGGCTTCGAGGTGCTCGTCTCCATCGAGGTCAAGCGCGACCGGGAGGCGGTCGAGGCGTTCGAGGCCGCGCTCCAGGAGATCCCCGACGTGATCGAGGCGTACCGCCTCTTCGGCAGTCCGGGCTGTCTGCTGCGCATCGCGGTCGCCGACATCACCGCCTACGAGCGGCTGTGGATCGAACGCCTCACCACGCTGTCGGGCATCACCGAGGTGAACTCGCAGATCATCATGAAGCGGATCAAGGAGCCGCGAGGCCTTCCGGTCGACGGCTGACGTCACACATGATGGGCGGTCATATACCGATCGACCCGACGAAAGAGAACCCAGGGGCATGGCTGTCATCCACCGCACCACCCTCACGCCCACCAAGGAAGAGCTGGTCAGCTCCTGGCTGCCCTCCCGGCCGTGGTACCGCCCCGGAACGGGCGCGCCGCGGCTGAGCAAGGCGGGCGGCTTCCGGCTGGACGACCCGGCCGGGGAGGTCGGGATCGAGTTCATGGTGGTGACCGATACGGTGGGCCCGGAACCGGTCGACTACCTGGTGCCGCTCACCTACCGGGGTGCCCCGCTGGAGGGGGCGGAGGACGCCCTCGTCGGGACCATGGACCACGGTGTGCTGGGCAAGCGCTGGGCCTACGACGGCTGCCACGACCCGGTGTTCACCACCGGACTCATCGCCCTGATCGAGGGCCGGGCCCAGGCCCAGGCCCAGAGCGTCAACGACACCCCCGACCACGAGATCGCCCGTTCCTTCACTGGTCAGGGCCCCGTGGGCGCGGCTTTCACCTCCGTCACCGACGGCGCGGAGTCCACCGAGCTGACGGGCGCGCCGCACGGTGCCGCACTCCGCCTCCACCGAGTCCTGAGTCGCGGCGCGGACACCCCGCCCGAGGGCGCGGCCGGTCACGTCGTGGGCTGGTGGCGCCTGGAGGACGGCACCCGCGTCCGGGGCCTCTTCGCCACCCTTCGCACCGCCTCGCGGGACTGAGTCGCGCCGCCCCGTGCCCGGCTCCGGCCGGGTACGGGCACCGGCGGCGAAGTCGACGCGTCAGTCGCAGAGCGATGCGTCGTCGAGGGCCGCGCCGTCGAGCGCGAGCGTCAATTTCTCGAGGAGCGCGCGCAGTTCCCCGGCCTCCTGGGCGGTGATGCCTGCGGCCGTCGCGATCCGGACCGGCACGAGGGCCGCCTCCTCGCGCAGCGCCGTGCCCGCCGGAGTGAGGCGGATGATGACGGACCGTTCGTCCTGCGCGCTGCGCTCGCGGTGCACGAGCCCGGCCGCCTCCAGGCGCTTGAGGAGCGGGGAGAGCGTCCCGGAGTCCAGGCGCAGGAGCTCGCCCAGCCGCTTCACGGGCAGTTCGGTGTGCTCCCAGAGGGCGAGCATGACCAGGTACTGCGGGTACGTCAGGCCGAGGTCCTTGAGGAGCGTGCGGTAGACGGCGCCGAACGCGCGGGAGGCGGCGTTCAGGGAGAAGCAGAGCTGCCGGTCCAGGCGGAGGTAGTCCTCGTGGGGCGCGCTCTCGGGCGGGGCGGTCGGCGGCTTCGTCATGCGCCCAGGGTATCTCGACGGGCATTTAATTGCGCACAACTGAATCGTGCACTACCTTGATGGGTGTCAGGCGGGCCCTCCGGGCCACCGCCGCGATCTTCGAGAGGGATGGTTCCCATGGAAGCCCTGTACACCGCCGTCGCCACCGCCACCCACGGCCGTGAGGGCCGCGCCGTCAGCTCCGACGGCCTCCTCGACGTCCAGCTGGCCCTCCCGGCGCAGCTGGGCGGCAACGGCGCGGGCACGAACCCGGAGCAGCTGTTCGCCGCCGGGTACGCGGCGTGCTTCGCCAGCGCCCTCGGCCTCGTCGGCCGGCAGGCGAAGGTCGACCTCGGCGACGCCGCGGTGACCGCCGAGGTCGGCATCGGCAAGGAGGGCGAGGGCTTCGCGCTGGCGGTCACGCTGCGCGTGGAGCTGCCCGACGGCCTCGACGCCGCGACGGGCCGCAAGCTGGTCGAGCAGGCCCACCAGGTCTGCCCCTACTCCAACGCGACCCGCGGCAACATCCCGGTCGAGCTCGTCGTCGAGTAACGACACGCGCGAGTGACGACCCGCGGCTGACGCGGGCCCGGCGAACCGGCCGATCGGCGGATGCCTCACACCCCTTGGCGCGGTCAGTGTGGAGGGCGGACGTATTCGGCCCGGGGCGGAGCCCTGGGAGTCGGCAGGAAGCCGGTGAGGAAGATGTCGCAGCTCGTCAAGCGCGTGGTCGTCGGAGTGGACGGTTCCGAGGGGAGCCGGGCGGCCCTGGAACTGGCCGTGCGGGAGGCGGTCCGCCACCGTGCCGAGCTGTGCCCGGTGCTGGCCTGGCGGCCCCCGGGCGGTGAGGCCCTCGACGCCATGAACCCGGCCCCCGAGGACATTCGGCACATCTGGGAGCGCCGGGCCCGGGAACGGCTGGAGGAGGCCTGCGGCAGGACGCTGCGCGAGGCCGGCGACCGGCCGCGGGTCGCCCCCGTGGTCGTACGGGCGGACGCCGGCCCGGCGCTGGTCGCCTGTGCCCGGCACGACACCGACCTGCTGGTCATGGGCACCGGCGGACACGGCCTGCTGCACCGGATCCGGTACGGCTCGGCACGCCGCCACTGCCTCCGCCACGCGGTATGCCCGGTGCTGGTGGTCGCGGCCGAGGAGAGTGCCTCCGCCTCGTGGGCCGATCGGCCGATGCCGCGCCCCGCCCGGCGTTCGTAGCGTGGACAGCACGGACCGGGGGCGGGAGGAGCGGAGGAGAAATGAACCGCACAGTACGTCGCGTCGTCGTCGGGGTCGACGGATCGGCCCACAGCCTCGCCGCCCTGCGGAAGGCGGCGCAGGAGGCCCGGCGCCACCACGCCACGCTCCGACCCGTCCTCGTCTACTCGTCCCCCATGGGCGACTACATCGACACGCTCTGGCCGCCGGACCCCCGCACGGCCCGGGAGCTCGACCGCGCGGCGTACCGGCGGCTCGTCGACTCCTGCGAGCGCGCCCTCGGCGGTCTGCCCGCCGACGTCCGGTGCGCTCCCACCACCGCCTTCGGGCCGCCGGCGCCCCTGCTGGTGCAGGCGTCCGGCGAGGACGGGGACGTCCTCGTCGTGGGCGACGGCGGGCACGGGGCGCTGCACCGCCTGCTGAAGGGCTCGGTGAGCCGCTACTGCCTCCGGCACTGCGACTGCCCGGTCATGGTCGTCCCGCCCGCCGGGGACTGAACGATGAGATTTCGTCATCCTCGGACACCGCACACCCCGGTTCCCGCACGACCTCCGGATCATTGACCCGGACATGTCGACCCCGGGGTCGCAGGTGAACCACCGGGACCGTACGGCCCAACAGATCGTCCCCCAATGGCCCTTGACACACCGACCGATGTGACTCAAGTGGTCAATGGGTCCTCCGATGCGTGAGTGGCGTGAATGCGCCGTACCCGGCCGCCTGCTTTCGACCGGTGCCGCCCCGGCCTGATTCACTCCCCGCCGGAGCGCCGTCACCGCAGGTCACCGAGGTGGGCAACCGCGCTCCGCAGGCCGATACGGGCCCCGAGACGGAAGGACCTGGGATGTCGACCGCAGCGCTGCCGGACCAGCCGGAGCAGCAGGAGTACACCGGCGGCCGGGCACAGCTCAGCCTGGGCGTCGCGGCAGCGCGGAACCTCGCGACCACCACCAAGTCCATGCCGCAGATGCAGGGCATCAGCTCGCGCTGGCTGATCCGCATGCTGCCCTGGGTCCAGGTCAGCGGCGGCACCTACCGGGTCAACCGGCGGCTCGTGTACGAGGTCGGGGACGGCCGCGTCACCTTCGTCCAGGAAGGCGCGAGCGTCAGGGTCGTCCCCGCCGAGCTCGGCGAGCTGCCCCTGCTGCGCGGCTTCGCCGACACGGACGTCCTGCGCGCCCTGGCCGACCGCTTCGAGCAGCGCGAATACGAGCCCGGCCAGATCATCGCCTCGGCCGGCCGGCCCGCCGACCACGTGTACCTGATCGCGCACGGCAAGGTGGAGAAGCTCGGCACCGGCAGGTACGGCGAGGACACCCGCCGGGGCGTGCTGGCCGACGGCGGCTTCTTCGGCGGGACGGCCGTGGCCCCCGAGCCCGGCGACTGGGACTTCACGGCCCGCGCCCTGACCGCGTGCACCGTACTCGCCCTGCCGCGCCACGCGTACGAAGAGGTGGCCGGCCGCAGCGAGTCGCTGCGCTCCCACGTCCGGCGGCGCCGCGACGAGGGCGAGCTCCCCCGCAACAAGCGCGGCGAGGCCGACATCGCCCTCGCCGCCGGGCACACCGGCGAGCCCGTGCTGCCGGGCACCTTCGTGGACTACGAGCTCGAACCGCGCGAGTACGAGCTGAGCGTCGCCCAGACCGCCCTGCGGGTGCACAGCCGGGTCGCCGACCTCTACAACGACCCCATGAACCAGGTCGAGCAGCAACTGCGCCTGACCATCGAGGCCCTGCGCGAACGCCAGGAGTACGAGCTCGTCAACAACCGCGAGTTCGGCCTGCTGCACAACGTCGACTACAGCCAGCGCGTCCAGACCCACTCCGGCCCGCCCACCCCGGACGACATGGACGAGCTGCTGAGCATGCGCCGCCAGACCAAGTTCTTCCTCGCGCACCCGAAGGCCGTCGCCGCCTTCGGCCGCGAGTGCAACAAGCGCGGGCTCGCCTTCGACACCGCCGATGTCAACGGCCACAGCGTCCCCGCCTGGCGCGGCGTCCCGATCCTGCCCTGCGGCAAGATCCCCGTCTCGGACGAGGGCACCTCCTCGATCCTCGCCATGCGCACCGGCGAGTCCGCGGGAGGCGTGGTCGGCCTGTGGCAGACCGGCATCCCCGACGAGTACGAGCCCGGCCTGAACGTCCGCTTCATGGGCATCAACGACCAGGCCGTCATCTCCTACCTGGTCAGCACCTACTTCTCCGCCGCCGTGCTCGTGCCCGACGCCCTCGGCGTGCTGGAGAACGTCCAGATCGCCGGCGCGCCTTCCTGACACCGCCGCACCCGAGAACGGAGAGGAACGGAGAGAACCGGTGTCGCTGCTGTCCCGTATGTCCGCACCCTCGGCCACCCACGACGTGGCGAGGCTGGTGGCCACACTGCTGTCCCACCAGAGCGGGGCGGCCCCCCTCGTGCCCGGCGCCCGCGCCGCACGCGGTGACGCTTCCCGGCGCGCGGCGTCCGCTTCGGCCGGCGCGCCGCGGCCGCGGCACGCCGTGCCCACCGGGCCGACCGGCCTCGGCACCTCCGGCCTCCGGATCCCGGCCACCCGGCCCGCCGCTGGGACGACGGCCGGGACGGCCACCGGGGCGTCCGGCACGTCAGGCGCCTCCGGCACCCCCGTGCCCGAGCTGTACTGCCCGCCGCCGCTCCGCGACGACCGGGCCCTCGGCGACGAGGTCAACGACCGGCTCATCGCGTGGGCCGAGGAGATCGGCATCTACCCGGAGCGGCTCGACGGCATCCGGAGCACCAACCTCGGGCGGATGACGATGCTCGTCCACCCCCAGACCGACGACCCGGACCGGCTGCTGGCGGCCGCCCGGTGCGCGCTCGCCGAATGGGCCACGGACGACTATTACTGCGACGACGAGACCATGGGCTCCTCCCCGGCCCACCTCGGCGCCCACCTCGGGACCGCCCTCGCGGCCGTCGACTCCGCCCACCTCCCCGAGCCCCACGCCTCGGAACTCGACGAGGCCCTGCGCGCGGACCCCGTCCGCGCCGCCCTCCGCTCCGGCTTCGAGCACCTCGCGCGCTACGCCGACCCCAGCCAGCTGGCCCGGGTGCGCCAGGAGATCGGCGGACTGTTCGTCGGGTACGGGCAGGAGGGCTCCTGGCGCAGCACGGGCAAGATGCCCGCGGTCTGGGAGTACCTCACCCACCGCCGCTTCAACAGCTTCCTGCCCTGCATCGCACTCGTCGACGTGATGGACGGACACCCGCTGTCCGCCGCCGAGTACGCCGAACCGCGCGTGCGCCGTGCCGTCACCATGGCGGGCACTGCCAGCACGCTGGTGAACGACCTCTATTCGATGGCCAAGGAGAAGGACGCCACCGGTCTGAACTTCAACCTGCCCGCGGCGATCGTCGCGGAGGAGAAGTGCACACTCCGGGAGGCCGTCGAGCGAAGCGCCGCGATCCACGACGAGCTCGTGCGCTCCTTCGAGAGGGAAGCGGCCGCCCTCAGCCTCACCGGCTCCCCGGCCCTGCGCCGCTTCCTGGCCGGCGTATGGGCCTGGCTCGGCGGCAACAAGGCCTGGCACGCGGGCACCGCCCGCTACGGAACGCCGTAGGCGGCGAGCCGCAAGGCCGCACGTCGTCATTCGCAAACCCTATTGACAAACCCTTTAAGGAGAACACGAGTTGCCCACCACGCCCTCCGCCCCCGCAGTCCTGCGCACCGCGTTCCAGAAGGCGGTGGCCTCGTACTGGAACACCAACCAGCAGGACCCGGTCAACCTGCGCCTGGGCGAGGTCGACGACCTCTACCACCACCACTACGGGCTCGGCGACTACGACCCCTCCGTCCTGGAGGGGCCCGCGGAGACCCGGGAGCAGCGGATGATCGAGGAGATGCACCGCCTGGAGACCGCCCAGGCCGACGTCCTCCTCGACCACCTGGGCACCGTCACCCCCCAGGACCGCCTCCTGGACGGCGGTTCCGGCCGCGGCGGCACCAGTGTCATGGCCCACCAGCGCTTCGGCTGCGCGGTGGACGGCGTGTCGATCTCGGAGTACCAGGTCGGCTTCGCCAACGAGCAGGCGCGCAAGCGCGGTATCGACGACAGCGTGAAGTTCCACTTCCGCAACATGCTCGACACCGGCTTCGAGACCGGCTCCCGCCGGGCGATCTGGACCAACGAGACCACCATGTACGTGGACCTCTTCGAGCTGTTCGGCGAGTTCTCCCGGCTCCTGGAGTTCGGCGGCCGGTACGTGTGCATCACCGGCTGCTCCAACGATGTCCAGGGCCTGCGCTCCAAGGCGGTCAGCCGCATCGACGAGCACTACACCTGCAACATCCACCCCCGCAGCGCGTACTTCAAGGCCCTGGCCGCGAACGGCCTGACGCCGATCAACGTCGTGGACCTCACCCCCGCGACCATCCCCTACTGGGAGCTGCGCGCGAAGTCGGAGGTGGCCACGGGCATCGAGGAGGCGTTCCTCACCGCGTACAAGGAAGGCAGCTTCCACTACCTGCTCATCGCCGCCGACCGCGTCTGACGCGCGCCGGGGCTACTCCTCCGTGAGGGCGCTCCGCACCTCCTTGCCGGCCTCGTCGAGCTGCTTGGCGGTCCTCTCGCGCAGCGCCTTGTCACGGTCCGCTCTCGGCAATCCGCTCAGGAAGAACCTGGCGTCGTCGGAGAGCTGCTGACGCTTGTCGTCCATGTCCTTGTCCTTGGCCACGGGAAGTCCCTCCATCCGGCCGGAACGCTCTTCCTCACAGTGGACAGCCTCCGAGCCGAGTCGGCCCCCGGAGACGTCCAAGTGGATGAACGCCGCCGGCGCGCGATACGGCCCGGTTGGCCAGATCGCACAGCCCATTCCTGCCCGATTCCGGGCAGGAATATAGATGTTCCGCGGTTCCCGACCTAGGGTGATCGCTCGTGGTCGCGCCCGGACGGTGAGGTGCCGGGCGGCGACCGCGAGGCCCTCAGCCCCAGCGAAAGGACAGCCGCATGCGTCCGCTTCCCACCGGCGTCGAGGCCGTGGTCTTCGACTGCGACGGCCTGCTGGTCGACACCGAACCCTGCTGGACCGTCGCGGAGACGGCCATCTTCGCGGCGCACGGCCATCCCTTCGGTCCCGAACAGAAGGCCCTGGTCATCGGCCGCACGCTGGAGGCCGCCGGCGAGGCCATGGCCCAGTACTTCGGGCGCCCCGGCTCCGGCGCGGAGCTCGCCGCCGAACTCCTCGAAAGGGTCCGCAAGGAACTCGCCCGAGGAGCCGTGGCCCTCCCCGGGGCGGCGGAACTGGTGCGTGCCTGCCGGGCGTCCGTCCCCATCGCCGTGGCCAGCAACAGCCCCCGGGAACTGCTGGACGTGGCACTGTGGTCGGCCGGCCTCGCCGAGCACTTCACCCACTCGTTCGCCGCCGACGAGGTGCGTTGCCCCAAGCCCGCACCGGAGCTCTACCTCACAGCGTGCGCGACGCTCGGTGCGGCCCCCACACGTTCCGTCGCCTTCGAGGACTCGGCGACGGGCATCGCTTCGGCGCGTGCCGCCGGGCTCTACGTCGCGGTCGTGCCGTCCCTCCCGGGAACCGGCCTCGACCACGACTGGCTGGGCGCCGGCCTGGCCGCACCCGAAGTGCGGGACTGGGCCAGGGGCCTGGCGCGGCACGATCGGCGACCGTGACCCAACTCCCTCGGCGCGCGTCGTCGTTGAGGGCGGGAAACACCCACAGGTGGTCAAGCCCGAGCACGTGATCATCAGAGGGGATGAACATACCGCCCTCAGTCGCGTTAGCGGTTTTTCATACGCAAGACTCTCTCTTGCCAGAGCTTTTGCACTGCCTCCCCCCACAAGCAAGGAGACAATCCATGAGCATCCGCAACGCCGCCGCCGTCACCGTGATGGCCGCCGCCGCTATCGGCGCCGGTGCCGCCGCCGCCACCGCCGACCAGGCGCACGGCACCGCCTCCAACTCCCCGGGCGTCGCCGCCGGGAACGTCGCCCAGGTCGCACCCCGCGTCTCCCCGAACGTCGGCGGCAACGCCATCTCGGTCGTCGGCGTCCTCAACAGCTCCCACGGCAACGCGCTCATCAACAAGTAAGTCACCCACAGCACCTCCCCCCACCTGAGCAGAGGTGGCCGGCACCGTCGCACCCGGACGGCACCGGCCACCTCTGTGGCGTGTCCGGGCAGGGGAGGGGGCGTCGGCACCGGCAGCCACGCCGTCAGGGAAGATCGTCACATGACGCACCTCGGACTCGTGACCGTCGTCGTACGTGACTACGACGAAGCCATCGCCTTCTATCGCGACGCCGTCGGCTTCGACCTCCTGGAGGACACCCACGTCGACGACGACAAACGGTGGGTGGTCGTCGCTCCGCCGGGCGCGAAGGAGACGGCGGTGCTCCTCGCCAAGGCCGCGACCGATGAGCAGGCGACCCGTGTCGGGGACCAGACAGCCGGCCGGGTCGGCTGGTTCCTGAACACCGAGGCGTTCGAGCGCGACTACGAGCGGATGCGGGCGGCCGGTGTCGTGTTCGAGGAGGAGCCCAGGCGCGAGCCGTACGGCACGGTCGCCGTCTTCCGGGACCTGTACGGAAACCGCTGGGACCTGATCCAGCTCGACACCCCCCGCGCGCGCTGAGAAAACCGGGTGCGCCGGTCACGCGCGGCCGGTTACGGTGACCTCATGTCCACGCCCCGAATTTCCTAGCTGAGGACCCGCTTCCACGCCAGAAGTGTGTCCTTTCGCTTTTTCGGAGCGTCATCCCATGATCACCGTTCGTGATGCCGACCTGCGCGCGGGCGCGCGCCTCCTGCTGTCCGGCATCTCCTTCACCGTCTCGCCCGGCGACCGCGTCGGCCTCGTCGGCCGCAACGGCGCGGGCAAGACCACCCTCATGACCGCCCTCGCCGGGCAGGCACGCCCCGCAGCCGGCACCGTCACCCACACCGGCCCCGTCGGCTTCCTGGCCCAGGACTCCCGTACCGCCGACCCCGCCGTCACCGTCACCGACCGCATCCTCTCCGCCCGCGGCCTCGACCGGACCCTGCGCCGGCTGCGCGCGGCCGAGACCGCCATGGCCGAGGCCACCGGCCCCGGCGCGCTGGACCGGGCGATGAACGCCTACGCCCGCGCCGAGGCCGCCTTCCAGGTGGCGGGCGGATACGCGGCCGAAGCCGAGGCCGCCCGCGTCGCCGCCGGGCTCGGACTGCCCGACCGCGTCATGGGCGAACCCGTGGGCGTCCTCTCCGGCGGACAACGACGCCGCGTGGAACTCGCCCGCATCCTCTTCGCCGGACACGACGGCACCCTCCTGCTGGACGAGCCCACCAACCACCTCGACGCCGACTCCGTCGCCTGGCTGCGCGGTTTCCTCCAAGGACACCAGGGCGGCCTGGTGATGATCAGCCACGACAACTCCCTCCTCACCGACGTCGTCAACCGCGTCTTCCACCTCGACCCACGACGCGCCACCATCGACATCCACAACACCGGCTGGACCACCTACCTGACCCAGCGGGAGACCGACGAGCGGCGCCGGGCACGTGAGCGCGCCAACGCCGAACGCAAGGCCGCCGCCCTCCACGCGCAGGCCGACAAGATGAAGGCCCGGTCCGCCACCGCCGTCATGGCCAGGAGCATGACGCGCCGGGCCGACCGCATGCTCGCCGGCCTCGAACCGGCCCGGCACGTGGAGAAGGTCGCCAGGATCCGCCTGCCCGAACCGGAGCCCTGCGGACGGACGCCCCTCGGCGCGATCAGCCTGACCAAGTCCTACGGCGGCCACCACGTCCTCTCCGGCGTCGACCTGGCCCTCGACCGCGGCAGCCGCCTCGTCGTCCTCGGCCTCAACGGCGCGGGCAAGACCACCCTGCTCCGCGTCCTCGCCGGAGCGGAGCGCCCGGACAGCGGGCGGGTCGTGCACGGACACGGGCTGCGGCTCGGCTACTTCGCCCAGGAGCACGACACCCTGGTCCGGGAACGCACCGTCCGCGAGAACCTCGCCGACGCGGCGCCCCACCTGACGGACGGTGAGATACGGCGCGTCCTCGGAGCGTTCCTCTTCTCCGGGGACGACGCCGACAAACCCGCCGGAGTCCTCTCGGGCGGCGAGAAGACCCGCCTGGCCCTGGCCGGGCTGGTCCACTCCGGCGCCAACGTCCTGCTGCTGGACGAGCCCACCAACAACCTCGACCCCGCCTCCCGCGAGGAGGTCCTGGCCGCCGTCGGCTCGTACCCCGGCGCGATCGTGATGGTCACGCACGACGAGGGCGCCATCGACGCCCTGCGCCCCGACCGCGTCCTGCTCCTGCCGGACGCGGAAGAGGACCTGTGGAACGAGGGCTACCGCGACCTGGTCTCCCTGGCCTGACGCCGCCGACGCCACCCGCGCCGCCCACCCGGCGGCGCGGGCGGTTACCCTCTTCCACCTGACGATCCATCGAACTCGAGTGCGGGGGAAGAGAACTGTGCGCGACGCCGTCGTGACGACCGAAGGTGACCGGATCCGCTGGGCCGAACTGCCGGGCCGGGAACCCACACGCGTCTACGTGCACGGCCTGGGTGCCACGTCGCCCGCCTACTTCGCGGGCGTCGCGGCCCACCCGCTGCTGGCCGGTCACCGGTCCCTGCTCGTCGACCTGCTCGGTCACGGCATCAGCGACCGGCCCGTCACCTTCGACTACACCCTGGAGGCGCACGCCGACGCGCTCGCCGAGGCGCTGACCGTCGCGGGTGCCGGCGGCGCGGAGGTGATCGCGCACAGCATGGGCGGCTCGGTCGCCATCGTTCTGGCCGCCCGCCACCCGCACCTGGTCTCCCGGCTGGTCCTCGTCGACGCGAACCTCGACCCGATCCCGCCCACGCCCGGCGCCGGTGGCAGCCGCGGCATCGCCGCCTGCACGGAGGAGGAATTCCTGGCCGGCGGCTGGCGGGAGGTCCGCGACCGGGCCGGCGCGCACTGGTGGTCCACCATGCGGCTGGCCGGCCTCGAAGCGCTGCACCGCAGCGCGGTCCACCTCACCCGGGGGAGCGTGCCCACCATGCGCGAACTCCTCATGGAACTCACGATTCCGCGCACTTTTCTGCTGCCGGAGGCGGACGGTCCGCTCTGCGGTGCCGATGCGCTCGCCGAGGCCGGGGTGGCCGTGACACCGATTCCGGACTGCGGGCACAACATCATGCTGGACAACCCCGAAGCCTTCGCCCGCGCCACCGCGAACGCGCTCGCGGCGCCGTAGCCCCAGCCCCTGGGAACCCCTGTTCGTTGAGTCACTGCCGGGAGCCGGTCACGGCCCCGGTACGGCCAAGGGGAGAGGGACGAGCGATGACCACCGGGGAGAACGAGGCGAACACGCCGCCCGACGAGCCGCCGGCGGACGGGCGGACCTCGCGCGTCACGCGGAAGAAGCGTTCGGGATGGCGGGAGATACCCCTCCTGATCGGCGCGGCCCTCGTCCTCGCGCTCGTGATCAAAACCTTCCTCGTACAGCCGTTCTCCATCCCCTCCGGCTCGATGGAGAACACCCTCCGGACGGACGACCGGGTGCTGGTCGACAAGCTCACGCCCTGGTTCGGGGCGGCACCGGACCGGGGCGAGGTCGTGGTCTTCCGGGACCCGGGCGGCTGGCTGTCCGACCAGCCTCCGCAGCACGGCAACGCCTTTCAGCGAGGAGCGCGAAAAGCGCTGGCCTTCATCGGCCTGATGCCCTCGGCGGACGAGAAGGACCTGATCAAGCGGGTGATCGGGGTCGGCGGTGACACCGTGGAGTGCAAACGCGGCGAGCCGGTGAAGGTCAACGGCAAGCCCCTGGACGAGCCGTACGTCCACCCCGGTGCCACCCCGTGCGACGACATGCCGGCCGGCACGGTGAAGGTGCCCGAGGGCCACCTGTGGGTGATGGGCGACCACCGCGACGACTCACGGGACTCCCGCGCCCATGTCCACGAGCCGGGCGGCGGGTTCGTGCCCGTGGACAATGTGATCGGCAGGGCCGTCGTCGTCGCCTGGCCGGTCTCCCGGTGGGCCACCCTGCCCGTACCCGACACGTTCGATCACCAGCCCGGCGCACGCCCCGGACGCTAGGTCCGGCACGGCGTCAGCAGCACCGGCTTCTCGGGGCCGGTGGCCGTCAGGCACCGCCCGCTGGCCTGACTGCGGATGTCCGGGCCCTGGACGGAGAACCGCTGACCGGCGGAACCGTTGCAGGGACGCATCACCGTCGGCTTGTCGAGACCGGTGGCCGTGAGGCACAGGCCACTGGACTGGTTGCGGACGTCCCCTCCCTCCAGGACGAAACGCTGCCCCGGGGCGTTGTTGCAACCCCGGGTCGTCACGGCACCGTCGGCGCCGCCCGGGGCCGTCAGGCAGTTCCCGCTGGTCCGTTGCACGATGACGGTGCGCGGGTTGTTCACCACCCACTCCTGGGCCGGGGAGCCGGCGATGGCGGAGGCGGAGGCGGGGGAGCCGAGGAACCCGCCACCGGCGAGGGCGAGTGCCATGGTGGCGACGACAGCGCGCGTACGCATGAAGCGACCTTTCAGAACCTGGACGCGGGCATGGACACTGGCACCGTTTCCGGGAACCGGTCCGTGCACACCCCACCTCACCCGTACGGGTACCTGGGTGCGGCGAGGCGCGGTGGGTCAGGTCGCCTCGCCGAAGAGCACGGCCAGGCCGTCGAGGAGGCGCTGCAGGCCGAACTCGAACAGGGCGTCGAGGTCGAAGTCGTACCCGGTCGTGGCGAGGTGTCTGAGTCTCGGGAACCGGTCGGTGGCCAGGATCGCGTGGAGCGCGGGCTCCTGACTGGCCATCCACTCCTCGCTGTCCAGGCCGCTGAGTGCTTCCGCTTCCGCTTCCGTCTCGATGTTGACGGCGGTGCCGCGCACATAGTTGAACAGCGTGAGATGGGCGGTGAACGCGGTCGAGGGATCGAGACCACGCCCGTCCAGGGCCGCGAGCGTCCACTCGCTGAACGGCAGCGCGCCGGCGACCATCTGCGGCCGGGTGAACGAGAGCGCCGGCGCGAGCCAGGGGTGGCGGCGGAACATCCCCCAGAGCGTCCGGGCGACGAGCTCCAGCCGCTCCCGCCAGCCCTCCGAGGGGTTCTCGGGGAGCGGCCACCGGCGGAACGCCGCGTCCATCATCTCCAGCAACAGGGCGTCCTTGTCGGCCACGTGCCGGTACAGCGACATGGTCGCCACCTCGAGCTCGGCGGCGACCCGCCGCATCGAGGCGGCCGCCAGCCCTTCGACGTCGGCCACCGCGACGGCTACCTCGACGATTCGCTCGAGCGTGAGCGCCTGGTCCGCGGTACTCCTGCGCCGCGCGGGCACCGGTCGTTCCGGGTGCTCCGGCCGCTCGGGCCGTACGCCGGGCTCGACGACCGTTCCGACGCCCGGGACGGCGCGGACCAGGCCCTGGTGGCGGAGCTCGGTGAGCACCTTGGTCGCGGTCGCCATCGCGACCCCCCACTGGCGGGTGATCTCACGGGTCGAGGGCACCCGGTCGCCCGGTGCCAGCTCGCCCGACTCGATCCGCTGCCGCAGTTCGGCGACGATCCGGGTGTAGCGGGGCGCTGCCTGCCCGTTCACCGTTCCTACCTCCGCACTAGTGCACCATGACGCGCGTCATCCTAGCCCTCGCGCCCGCGCAGCGCCCCGGGAGTGCGCCCGAGCCGCCGGAGCACTAGTGCGCAAGGTGGGTAAAGTGCCTGATCGGATGGGTAATTGACCCTTGCGTAGTGCAGTGCGTACGTCGTACATTCGGCGCCATGCGGAACACCGACATACTCATCTCCGGTGCCGGTATCGGCGGCACCGCCCTGGCGTACTGGCTTCGCGCGGCGGGCTTCGCCGTCACCGTCGTCGAGCGCGCGCCGGAACCCCGCCCGGGCGGCCAGACCGTGGACCTGCGGGGCGCGGGCCGCACCGTCATCACACGGATGGGCCTGATGGACCGGGCGCGGGCGCTCAGCGTCGACCAGCGCGGATTGGCGTTCGTCAACGGGTCCGGCCGTATCGCGGCCCGGATGCCGGCGGACAGTTTCGGCGGTGAGGGGATCATCTCCGAGATCGAGATCCTGCGCGGTGACCTCGCCCGTCTGCTGTACGACGCCACCGTGCCGGAGGCCGAGTACCTCTTCGACGACACCGTCACCGCGCTCGACGAGGACGACGACGGGGTCACCGTCACCTTCGAGAGGGCCGCTCCGCGCCGGTTCGGGCTGGTCGTCGGTGCGGACGGACTGCACTCCGCCGTCCGGGCCCTGGCCTTCGGGCCGGAGCGGGACTGTGTCCGGCCGTTGAACGTCCACACCGCCTGGTTCACGATCACCGAGGACCTGGGGCTCGACGGCTGGATGCTGATGTACAACGAGCCCGGCGGGCTCGTCGCCTCGGCCCGTCCGGGCCGGCTCCCCGGTGAGATCAAGGCGGGCCTCAGCTTCCGGTCGGAACCCCTCACCTACGACCGGCGTGACGTCTCCGCGCAACAGGACCTGATGGCCCGGCGTTTCGCCGGCGCCGGATGGGAGGTGCCGCGGCTGCTGAAGGCGATGCGCACCGCGCCCGACTTCTTCCTCGACTCCATGGGCCAGGTCCATCTCGACCACTGGTCCCGGGGCCGGGCGGTACTCGTCGGGGATGCCGGCTACTGCGCGACGCCGCTGACGGGCCTGGGCACCAGCCTGGCCCTGGTCGGCGCCTATGTGCTGGCGGGTGAACTCGCCTCCGCCGACGGCGACCACCGGATCGCCTTCCGGAAGTACGACGAGGTCATGCGCCCGTACGTCAGCCAGGCCCAGGAGCTGCCTCCCGGCGGCGCCTCGGGGTACGCGCCCTCCAGCGCCCTGGCCATCGCGCTGCGGAACCTCTCGATGCGCGCGATGAACCACTGGCCGATGAAGAACCTGCTGGCCGCGCAGTTCGCCAAGGCCGGGGACATCGCCCTGCCCGAGTACGGCCGCCTCGCCGGCGCCGGCGGCGGTGCCGGCGACAGGGGGTAGGGCGGCCGACGGGTCAGTCGCCGGGCGGGGACGCCTCGACGCGGTGGACGAGCTCGGCGATCAGGGTGGCGATGACCGGCCACAATTCACGGGGGAAGTTGTGGCCCAGGCCGTCGAAGATCTCCAGCGTGGCGCCGGGGACGGCCGCGGCGGTGGCCTTCCCGCCGCTGACGTCGCACATGACGTCCTCCGCGCCGTGGATCACCAGGGTGGGGAGCCGGAGCGACCGCAGACGCTCGGTGCGGTCCCCGGAGGCCAGGACGGCGATGGCCTGGCGCAGCATGCCCACGCGGTCGTGGCCCCGGTCGTAGGCGCGCCCGGCCCGTTCGGCCACCCCGGCGTCGTCGGGTTTGTACCCGGGGGACCCGATCGCCCTCATGGCCCGGACCTGCCAGCCGATGAAGGACTGACGGTCCTCCGGCGGCGCCCCCAGCCCGCCCAGCACCGCGAAGTCCGGCTGGCCCACGGCCCGGTCGCCGGTGGTGGACATCATCGAGGTCAGCGAACGGATCCGGTCCGGGTGCTCGACGGCGATCATCTGGGCGATCATGCCGCCCAGGGACGCGCCGACGACATGGGCGCTGTCGAATCCGAGGACGTCGAGCAGCCCGACGGCGTCGGCCGCCATGTCCGACAGGGTGTAGGAGGCCGACGAGTAATCCCCGGCCATCGCGGCCTGGATGTCCGGCGCCGGCGCGCCATGGAAATGCGACGACCGGCCCGAGTCCCGATTGTCGAACCGGACCACTTGCACATCACGGTCGACGAGTTCGGCGCAGAATCCCTCCGGCCAGTGGATCATTTGTGCCCCACCGCCCATCACCAGCAGCACGAGCGGTGCCTTGGGGTCGCCGAAGCGCTCGTAGGCCACTTCGATGGCTGACGGGCCGACATTCAGAGCTTTCTCTTCACTCACAGCCGCAACGTCTCCTCGGTCGACTGGGGACATGAACATACCTGCATTTAAGGCGACTGAAAATACGAACGGGTGGAATTTTTGCAAAATGGACAATAGTGAAGGAAAGTTATAGGCAGAATTCGGGGAGGGGATTTCCGTCGGCGGTCTTCCGGGATAAGGGTCCCGGTTGCGGATGCCGCGGACGGGGAGTGAGCTGGAGGGACAAGGGCGCCCCCAGGAGGTGGCGATCATGGGCAGGGCGAAGGCCGGGGCCGGACGGGCATGACCGGCACGAGATGCGTGTGTCTGCCGGGCGTTCCCTCATGGGTGGGCCTGGCCACGCGGGACCTGGACGGGGCGAAGGACTTCTACGGGCCGCTGTTGGGCTGGCGGTTCCAGGCCGTGCCCGGCCGGCGGGGCTCGTACGCCCAAGCGCTGGCTGGGGAGACGGTGGTCGCCGGCATCAACGCGACCGCCCACGAATGGGAGCTCCCCGTCACCTGGACCACCTACTTCGGTACGGAGAGCGCCGACGCCGCCGCCAGCCGCGTACAGGAGCGCGGCGGCACCGTCGCCGTCGGGCCGCTGTCGGCCGACGAAGGGCGCCTCGCGCTCGCGGCCGATCCGGCCGGGGCCTCCTTCGGCGTGCTGGAGTGCCAGGCCGAGCCCGGGCGGCTCCGGCCGTCCGGCGTGGGAGGAAACGCCGTATGGGTGGAGCTGCGCACCCGGGACGCGTTCGAGGCGGCGATGTTCTACGGAGGCGTCTTCGACTGGGACCGCAGGCCCTCCCCGCCCTACACCGTGCGCTGGGAGGAGGACCGCGTCATCCTCGACATCGACGACCGGACGGTGGCGACGTTGTACGGCGGAGCCGTGGAGGGAACGGTCGATCCCCGGCTGCGGCCCCGATGGCATGTGTTCTTCTCCGTCGCCGACGTCGCCGCCGCGGTGGAGACGGCGGAAAAACTGGGCGGGCAGGCCATCGGCGAGCCCAGCCCGACCCACTTCGGCCGTACGGCCACGCTGCGCGACCCGGAGGGCGGCCTGTTCTGCGTGGTCAGCGGCCACGACTGAGCGGTACGACGCCCACCGCCCGCTCCGTCAGACTGCCCAGATACAGGCGGCCGTCGTGCTCGCACACACTGGTCACCATGCGGAAGGCCCTGCCGGGGCGTTGCAGGTCGTGCACCAGACGGCCGGCGGAGTCCAGGGCGATCGCCCAGGCGGTGGCCCCCGGGCCCGGCCGGAGGGCGTCCGGCAGCGCCCATGCCGCCCGGCGCAGCGCGGGGTGGGTACGGTGCAGCAGATCGAGCGCCGGCTGCCGCGGAGCGGCCATGGCCACCCAGATCAGCCCGCCGGGACCGGTGGAAAGGTTGTCCGGAAAACCGGGCAGACCGTCCGCGAAGACATCGCGCCGGCCCGCCCTGGGGCCGGTGAGCCACAGCCGCGTCAGCCGGTAGGCACCGGTCTCGGCGACCACGAGGAACGAGCCGTCGGGCGCGAGAGCCACACCGTTGGCGAACTGAAGCCCGTCGAGCACCACTTCCGCCGTGCCCGCGCCCGGCTCGTACCGGATGAGCCGGCCGGTACCGGAGTGCTCCAGCAGATCCCCCATCCAATGGCGCAGCGGGAAGCGGCCGCTGGCGTCGGTGACGTACACGGCGCCGTCCGGCGCCACGACCGCGTTGCTGCACACGCCGAGAGGACGGCCCGCCGCCTCTTGGAGGAGCGTCTCGACGCGACCGGAGGCGGGCTCCACCCGTAGCAGCCCGCGCTCGGCGTCGCACACCAGCAGCCGGCCGTCCGGCAGCGGGCACAGGCCCAGCGGCCGCCCGCCCGTGTCGGCGATCGCGCTCGCACGGTGCCCGGCCGGGTCCAGACACAGGATCCGCCCGTCCGCAACGCCCGTCAGGATCCGCCCCTCGGCGTCGACCCGCACGTCCTCCGGCCCCGTACCGTCGAGCGGAACGCGGTGGACGGGCGGCAGCGGAATACGGCTGTAGCCGGCCCGGGCCCGCGCGGGGCGGCGCGGAGGCCGCCAGACGACGGGCCGCAGAGCGGGCTTTCCCCGGGTCGTTTCCCGGGCCTGTCCCTCGTGCATGGCGAACCTTTCCGTCCTTTCCGCACCGGTGAGCCGGGACGCTACCCAGAGCGGCGCGGACGGGCCACCGCCGACGGGGCCCGGGCATCCGCATCCGGCCACGGACGACCCGTCAGCCACTGGGGCGCGGGCGCCGCCCTCCCACGCCCTCGCCGTGCCGGGTGCCTCGGCATCGGCTTCCGCCGACTGGGCGCCAGACGGCACGATGACGTGTCGACCGAGCGGTTCCGATTGGGGAGGGGCTGGGCATGGGGCGGTTCTGGGGCAGGGTGCCGGCGTGTGCGTCGGCGGTTGCGGCGTTGGTGGCGGGTCCGGCGGGGCTGCCCGCGTCGGCGCAGGGGAGAGGCGGAGGCGGCGGCGCCCTCGTCGCCTGCGTCGGTTCCCAGACCATCCGCTTCTCCCCGGGCATGACGCTGGAGGCGAGGCCCACCCAGGTCCGGGCCACCGCCTGCTACAGCTGCACCGGCACGGACTCCGCGGTGCGGTGGGGCACGTCCGTCATCGAGGGCGACGGCCTCGTCAGTTGCCTGTCGAACGCCGCCCCCGCCGTCGAGGACATCACCTGGAACACCGGCGAGCACAGCAAAATCGCCTACCGGATGCCGGACGCCCTGGCGGTGGCGGGCGAGACCGTCGCCCCCGCCCCCGCCCCCGGCAAGGTGATCACAGGCAGGTACAAGGGCCACTTCGTCCTCTCGCCCGGCGCCCAGCTCTCGCTGAGCCCGCTGGAATGCGCCTCAAACCGAGGGGTTGAGCTGATCAGTGGGCCGGTGACGCTGGCGGTGCTGTGACGCACCGGCTCTCAGACGGCCTTCTCGAACAGCGTCTCCGCCTCGGCCAGCGCCGACGCCAACGCCCCGGGATCCGGCCGCAGCCCCGCGACGATCGCGTCGACGCCGCGCAGCCCCGCCCGCTGGAGGAGCCGCTTCTCGTTGGTGACCCACTCGCCGCGCGCCGCCAGTACCGCGTGCGCCGTTTCCATGGCGGCGGTGGACACCGCGCCCGCGGCCTCCGTGACCTGCCCGCGCGGGACGTACGCGGCCCTGGCGTACTGGAGCGTCATGGCCGCCCGGCCACGCCACACCCGTGGGGCGGCCTCGCGCAGGGCCTCCGGGTACTCGGGCCGGGGCAGGGCACCGCGCAGCACGCGGTTGAGGGCGAGTTCGGCGACCACGAGATAGCTGGGGATGCCCGCGAGGTGGAACATCAGCGGCTCCCAGTGGAAACGGCCGTGCCGTGACTCGGCGAGTTCGTGTTCCACCACGTCGAGATCGCGGTAGTGGACGTCGACGCGCCGGCCGTCGATGGCGAGCCAGGCCCCTCCGTTGAAGACACCGCCGCCCCAGTCGCCGACGCCGGACACCTCGCCGTCCCACCCGAGAGCACGGGCGAGGGCACGCAGGTCGTCCGGGTCGAAGGCGCCCCGGTAGTACAGGGCCAGGTCCCAGTCGCTGTCCGGGGTCTCGGTGCCCTGGGCGCGCGAGCCGCCGAGCGTGACGGCACGTACGGAGGGCAGGGCGGCGAGTCGGTCGGCGGCGTGGTCGAGGAACGTGTCGTCGGTCATGGGGCTCCGATCGTGTGAGGTGAAGGACGGGCTGTTCGGGTGGGGTGCACCGGCCGGTGCCGGGCCGCTCCTCCGGGTCACCGGGGAGTACCGCCTCGCGCCGGCGGTCGTTCAGGCGCCGGCCGTCTCATCGCGCACCTCCTCCGCCGTCGTGTCCCGGAGCCCGCCGTCCAGGCGCAGCCAGCGTGTCACGCCGATGGACTCGAGAAACGGGATGTCGTGGCCGGCCACGATCAGCGCTCCCTCGTACGACTCGAGGGCCGTGGTCAGCTGACGGACGCTCGCCATGTCCAGGTTGTTGGTCGGCTCGTCGAGGAGCAGCAGCTGGGGCGCCGGCTCGGCGAGCATCAGGGCCGCCAGGGTGGCCCGGAAGCGCTCGCCGCCCGAGAGGGTCGCGACCCGCTGTCCGGCCCGGTCGCCCTTGAACAGGAAGCGGGCCAGGCGGGCCCGGATCCTGTTGTCGCCGGCTTCCGGGGCGAACCGCGCCACGTTCTCGGCGATGGTGGCGTCCTCGTCGAGCACGTCGAGGCGCTGCGGCAGGAACCGCAGCGGCACATGGGCCGTGGCCTCGCCCGAGAGCGCGGCCAGCTCTCCCGCGACGGTGCGCAGGAGCGTCGTCTTGCCCGCGCCGTTGCGGCCGACGAGCGCGATCCGCTCGGGGCCGCGCAGCTCGAACTCGCCCTCCACCCGGGCCCCGTACGCAAGGACGAGGTCGCGCAGGGTCAGGACGGACCGGCCCGGCGGCACCGCGGTGTGCGGGAGGTCGACGCGGATCTCGTCGTCGTCGCGCACGGCCTCCACCGCCTCGTCGAGCCGTTCCCTCGCCTGGGCGAGCCTCTCCTCGTGGAGGATGCGGTGCTTGCCGGCGGCGACCTGGGCCTGCCGCTTGCGCTCGCCCATGACGACCTTGGGTTCGCGTTTGGAGTCCCACATCTTCTGCCCGTACCGCTTGCGGCGGGCCAGCTTGACCTGGGCGTCGGCCAGTTCGCGCCGCTGCTTGCGCAGATCGGCCCCGGCCACCCGGACCATCCGCTCGGCCGCCTCCTGTTCGGCGGCCAGCGCCTCCTCGTACGCGGAGAAGTTGCCCCCGTACCAGGTGACCTCGCCTCCTCGTAGATCGGCGATCTGGTCGACGCGGTCGAGGAGTTCACGGTCGTGGCTGACCACGACCATGACGCCCGGCCACGCGTCGACGGCGGCGTACAGCCGTCGGCGCGCGTACAGGTCGAGGTTGTTGGTGGGCTCGTCGAGGAGGAGGACGTCGGGGCGGCGCAGCAGCAGTGCCGCCAGGCGCAGCAGCACCGACTCCCCGCCGGAGAGCTCGCCGAGGGTGCGGTCCAGGCCGATGTGGCCCAGGCCCAGCCCGTCGAGCGCCGCGAGAGCGCGTTCCTCGACGTCCCAGTCGTCGCCGACCGTGGTGAAGTGCTCCTCGCGCGCGTCGCCCGCCTCGATGGCGTGGAGCGCCGCGCGCGTGGCGGCGATGCCGAGGGCCTCGTCGACGCGGAGCGCGGTGCCGAGCGTGACGTTCTGCGGCAGGTACCCGATGTCACCGGCGACGCGCACGGCGCCCTCGGCCGGGGCGAGTTCCCCGGCGATCAGCCTCAGCAGCGTCGACTTGCCCGAGCCGTTGAGCCCTATGAGCCCGGACCTGCCGGGGCCGAAGGAGACCTGGAGGTCGTCGAAGACAGCGGTGCCGTCCGGCCAGGCGTAGGAAAGCGAAGTGCAGGTGATGAAGGAAGACGAAACGGTCATGCGGGCCTCCGGCGGTCGCTGGGAAAGGTGGTGAGGGGCGACGCGTGGGGACACCAGGGGGCGACCGTGGCCGGCGGGGGATCGAGCGGGGAACCCGGGACCGGCAGGGGGACGGCTAAAACGTCGAGGTCGCACACGGAACGCGGGCAGCGGCGGCACTGTGGCGGCGCGGCTGCGTGGCGCGGTGTCTCCGGACCTCAGACGAGCAACGTCCTACTCCGATCGGCGGCAACAAGGAACAGGAGCAACATACGGGGAACCGGTGGAGGCGGCAACGGAATTACGCGGGAGGCGGCTCACCGCCGTGGGGGCGTCAAGCTTGAGTCAATTACTTGCGTAAGCGTGCAAGTAACGCGCTATGCTGCTCCACGTTCGCGATGGTTCGACGTCGAGAGACGCCTTTGCCGCGTTCGTCACGGCGCCCGCGTGCGCCCCGGCCGGGAGGAGGCGAGAGACATGGACGGCAGTAGCCACAGTCCGGGTCACAGTAGGCCCCGCATCCGTATGTCCTCGTTGACCTCCGGTACGCGGTAACCACCTTCCCTGCGCGCCAGCGCCACAGCCTCGCAGTCGGTACCCGTGCGGCGATCCGCCGCTTCGGGCCCTCGTGCTGCCCGCTCGCAGGGAGGATCGCTGCCGCGTGCCCCACATCTCCCCCGGACGGGGGACCGGGAGGCTGTCATGACCGATCTGACCACCGCCACCGCAGGCACCGCCGCCACTGTCACCACCACGGGCACCACCACCATGGGCATCACCGCACCGACCGTCCCCGCACCGCGCACCGCCGTGCTCGACGACGCCCACGTGGGCGACATTCGTGGCGCCCTCGGCACCATCAAAAGCGACGACACGGCATCCCGCCGGGGCCTGTCCGCCAAGTTGAAGACGCTCCTCGCGATCATCGGACCGGGCCTGATCGTGATGGTCGGCGACAACGACGCCGGCGCCTTCGGCACCTACAGCCAGGCCGGGCAGAACTACGGCACCAGCCTGCTGTGGACGCTGCTCCTGCTCATACCCGTCCTCTACGTCAACCAGGAAATGGTGCTGCGCCTGGGCGCGGTGACCGGCGTCGGGCACGCGCGGCTGATCCTGGAGAGGTTCGGCAGGTTCTGGGGCGCGTTCTCCGTCATCGACCTCTTCCTCCTCAACGCGCTGACGATCGTCACCGAGTTCATCGGCATCACCCTGGCCGTCGGCTACCTCGGGCTGCCGAAGGTGCCGAGCGTCCTGCTGGCCGCCGTGATCGTCGTCGCCGCCGCGTCGACCGGCTCGTTCCGCCGGTTCGAGCGCACCGCGATCCTCCTGTGCGCGGGCTCGCTGCTACTGATCCCCATCTACTTCATCGTCCACCCGCCGGCCGGGCAGATGGCCCACGACTTCGTCGTACCGGGCATGCCGCACCACAGCCGGCTCTCCGACGTCATGCTGCTGATCATCGCGATCGTCGGCACCACCGTCGCCCCCTGGCAGCTGTTCTTCCAGCAGTCGTACGTCATCGACAAGCGCATCACCCCCCGCTTCATGCGCTACGAGAAGGCCGACCTGTGGCTCGGCATCGGCATCGTCGTCATCGGCGCCGCCGCCATGATGGGCTTCTGCGCCGCCGCGTTCGCCGGCCACGCCGGATCCGGCGGCTTCACCGACGCCGCCGGTGTCGCCGACGGACTGGAGAAGTACGCGGGCAGGACGGCGGGCGTGCTCTTCGCCGTCGCGCTGCTCGACGCCTCGATCATCGGTGCCAGCGCCGTCTCCCTGTCGACGGCCTACGCCATCGGCGACGTCATGGGGCTCAAGCACTCGCTGCACCGCGGCATCCGGGGCGCCAAGGGGTTCTACGCGGTCTTCGCCGGCCTGATCCTCACCGCCGCCGTCGTCGTGGTCATCCCCGGCTCACCGCTCGGTCTGCTCACCGAGGGGGTCCAGACCCTCGCCGGCGTCCTGCTCCCCTCCGCCTCGGTCTTCCTGCTCCTGCTCTGCAACGACAAGTCCGTCCTGGGCCCCTGGGTCAACGGGCGCGCGACCAACATCTTCACCTCCGTCGTCGTCGCCGTCCTCGTCACCCTGTCCGTCATCCTGACCGCCGCCGTCGTCTTCCCCGACATCACCTCGGGGGCGATCCTCGACATCATGGGCATCTGCGGCGTCGCCGGCATCCTCGCCCTCGGCTACGCCGAGACACGCCGCCGCCGCAAGGGCTGGACCCTGGCCGGACCCGTCGACCGCGCGGGCAAGGAGAACTGGCGGATGCCGCCGCTGGACGAACTGCCCGAGCCCATCGTCTCCACCGGCCGCAAGGTCGGCCTCACCGCCCTGCGCGTCTACCTGCTCGCCGCGATGATCCTGGTGATCGTCCGCATCGCGCAGCTCGCCCTCGGTCACTGAGGCCCGCGCACGTCTCCGGGGCGGCGTGCCCCGTCCGCCGCCCCGGAGACCCGGCCCCGCTCCTTCGCCCCGGACGGCCCCGAGCCAACGAGGCCGTCCGGCGCCCCCGTTCACCGCGATCGGCCCGAAAGGCGCGTCATGAGACTGCTGCCCCGTTCCCGCTCCCGTCGCCCCCTGCCGTCGCGACCGGCGGTGACCACCGGCACCCTCCACGCCCGGTGCGACCGGCGCGTGGAGAGCAAGGTCCGCGCCCTGTGCGTCCTCGGGCTCTCCGGCCCCGGCGCCCGGCTGAGCAGCCTGCACATCGTCGACCCGGACGACACCGCCGACGTCGTCGTGGCCGTCCGGCTGACCTTCGCGCAGGGCGA
The DNA here is from genome assembly GCF_031845785.1 of Streptomyces hesseae. Lineage (NCBI taxonomy): Bacteria > Bacillati > Actinomycetota > Actinomycetes > Kitasatosporales > Streptomycetaceae > Streptomyces > Streptomyces hesseae. The sequence continues at coordinate 337,608 of NZ_JAVRFI010000005.1, read as the reverse complement.
CCCGGCACTCGTCGCCCTGGAACGCCTGGTGGAGCAACTGTCGCGGGAACCCGGCGTGCGCGACCTCCACTGGCGCCTCGACACCCCGGGCGAAAGCGGTGATCTTCCCCCTCGCCGGTGAACACGAGGGCCCCTAGACTCCTCGCATGGACGCGCATGGTTCACCCGACGCCGGCCCGGCGTTCGAGCAGGCGGTCGCCGTGCTGAAGGCCGTGGCCGACCCGACGCGTTTCCATGTGCTGTGGGCGCTGGCCCAGCGGGAGCACTCCGTGGGACAGCTGGCCGAGATGGCGGGCGCTCACGTGGCCGCGGTCTCGCAGCACTTGGCCCGGCTGAGGGCCGTGGGCCTGGTCGTCCCGCGCCGTGAGGGCACGCGCATCTTCTACCGCGTCGCCGGTGACCATGTACGGACGTTGCTGGAGGGCGCGATGCTGGTCGCCCAGGCCGGACCGGAGGCCGGAGCCGAAGGCGGCCCAGCCCCCGCGGAGACCGCCCCCGCGCGCGAGACCGCCCTGGCGAAGCGCGCGGTGCGCCGCCTGCGGCCGAGGGCGACGGGCGGCTGAGCACGGCGGCCCGGGCACCGGCCGCGGGCCGCGCCCCCCGGGGGTACGCGCTCAGCCGGCGGCGCCCTGGTCCAGCGCGTACTGCTCGGGACCGGCGTCATAGGAGTACAGCTCGGCGTAACGGCCCCAGTCGGTGGCCGTCTCGAGCTGCTGGACGACCTGTTCGCTGGTGTAGTGGTGGGCGAGCAGGTCGCGGAAGAAACCGGCGCGCAGCGTGCCGTCGCCGCGCTGAAGGCTCGTCAGGATCAGCCGGACCAGCGGCGCGGTGTCCAGAACGGCTTGGGCGAAGATCCTCTTGGCCTCCTGGACGTCCGCCTCCGCGAAGCCCCGGCCCGCCGGGGTGAGCACCAGGTCGCCGTCGCGGACGACGGCGAAGCCGAGCAGGTCCAGGGCGTCGACCAGGGGCAGCAGATCGTCTATCTCCAGGCCGAGGTCCTCGGCCAGGTCGGCGAGGTCGCAGCGGTCGCCGTGCCGGGCCAGGATCCCGGCGAGACCGGAGAGCCCGTCGACGCCGGCCCTCGGCAGCGGGGTGGTGGCGACAGTACGTCTCGCGGGCCCGTCCGCCTCGCGCCCGGCCCGCCCCAGCAGGGCGGGGGCGGTGGCCTTCTCACGCCCCGTCATGACGCGGTAGACGCCGTCGACGAGGGCCCCGAACCCGGGCGCGCCCCGGTCGCGGGGGTGGGTCATGGGCACGTCGAAGGCGGCCTTGAGGGAGCCGGGGCGGGAGCCGAGCACCACGACGCGGTCGGCCATCAGCACGGCCTCCTCGATGTTGTGGGTGACCAGGACGACGGCGCGGGTGGGGAACTGGCCCGAGGCCCACAGCTCCATCAGCTCGCCGCGCAGGTTCTCGGCGGTGAGCACGTCCAGGGCGGAGAACGGCTCGTCCATCATCAGGACGTCCGGCTCGACGACCAGGGCGCGGGCGAAGCCGACGCGCTGCCGCATACCGCCCGACAGCTCCTTGGGGTAGGCCGACTCGAAGCCGTCGAGCCCGATGAGGTCGATGGCCTGGAGCGCGGCGGTCGCCCGGGCGCGGGCGGGCACCCCACGGGCTTCCAGGCCGAGTTCGACGTTCTGCTGGACGGTGAGCCAGGGCAGCAGCGCGAAGGTCTGGAAGACCATGGCGGTGCCGGGGTTGGCGCCGTCCAGGGGCCTGCCGCGATAGGTGACGGTGCCGGAGCTGGCGGGTATCAGGCCCGCCAGGCAGCGCAGCAGGGTGGACTTCCCGGAGCCGGACCGCCCCAGCAGGGCGACGATCTCCCCGGCCCGTACCTCCAGGTCGATGCCGGCCAGGACGGGCAGCTCGCCGTCGGCCCCGGCGTAGGACTTGGTCAGCCCCCGGGCGGCGAGCAGCACCTCGCCGTCGGCGGGTCCGGCGTCGGTTGCCATGGCGAGGCTCCTTTTCAAAGGGGACGCGTCGGTGTCAGAGCGAGTAGCGGGTCTCGGCGAGGCGGTAGAGCCTGCGCCACAGCAGCCGGTTGAGGCCGACGACGTACACGGCCATTACCGCGATGCCCGCGATCAGATGCGGGTAGTCGCCCTCCGACGTGGCCCGGGAGATGTAGGAACCCAGCCCGGTGGCGCTCAGTGTGGTGCCCCCGAAGGTGACGGTCTCGGAGACGATCGAGGCGTTCCAGGCGCCACCGGAGGCAGTGATCCCACCGGTGACATAGGAGGGGAGGATGCCCGGGATGATCAGGCGTCTCCACCGTTGCCAACCGTGGACGCCCAGGTCGTCCATGGCCTCGCGCAGATCGGTGGGGATGGCGGACGCCCCGGCGATGGTGTTGAACAGGATGTACCACTGGGCGCCCAGCGCCATCAGCAGCATGCCGCCGACGTTCAGTGACAGTCCCGTCCTGAGGAAGAACCAGGTCGCCAGTGGAAAGAGGAAGTTGGCGGGGAAACTCGCCAGGACCTGCACCACCGGCTGGGCGATCCGGGCCAGCCGCGGCGAGAAGCCGATCCGTACGCCGATGGGCACCCAGACGAGCGTCGCCACCGCCACCAGCACCACGACGCGCGCCAGCGTCGCCAGGCCGAGCAGGAACGGCTCCCCGAAGACGCCCAGGCCGGTGCGGTCCCGGAGGTACCCGAGGAGATCGGCCAGCCCCCAGGCGATCAGCCCGCCCGCCACCAGGGCGAAGACCGGATCGCCGCCGCGCCGGCGGCCGGTCATCAGCGGCCGGTCGTCGACGCCGAGGATCCGCCCGGCCCGCCCCAGCAGCTCGGCCACCGGCCGGAGCAGGCGCCCCAGCAGGGCCGGCCAGGACGAGCGGCGTACGAAGTCCAGCACCAGCGACCGCTGGACGTCGGCCGCCTCGGACTGCTCGTTCTTGAACCGCTCCGTCCACGCGGTCAGCGGCCGCCAGAAGAAGAAGTTCACCCCGACGACCATGACGGCCATGGTGACCATCGCCCAGCCGACCTTGCCCAGGTCGCCGTCGGCGATGGCCGTGCCCGCGAACGAACCCACACCCGGCAGGGCGTGCCTGTGGCCGGAGACGCTGATGGCCTCGGACGCGACGAGGAAGAACCAGCCGCCGCCGAAGCTCATCATCCCGTTCCACACCAGCCCGATCGCCCCGGCGGGCAGCTCCACCTTCCAGAACCGCATCCAGCGGGTGAACCGGAACGACCGGGACACCTCGTCGAGTTCACGGGGGAGGGTGATGAGCGAGTGGTAGAAGCCGAAGGCCATGTTCCACGCCTGCGATGTGAAGATGGCGAAGATCGACGCACACTCCAGGGCGGGCGTGGAACCGGGGAAGAGCGAGACGAAGCCGGCCACCGCCACGGTCAGGAAGCCCAGCACCGGCACGGACTGGAGGATGTCCAGCGCCGGGATCAGCACCCGCTCCAGCCGCCGGCTGTGCGCCGCCGCGTACGCGTAGCCCAGGGCGAAGGTCACCGAGACCGCCAGCGCGGCGAACATCCGCAGCAGGCTCCGCGCCGCGTAGTACGGCAGCTCCGCCGGGGAGGTGTCCACCTTCACCACGTGGGCCGGGTCGAAGGAGACGGTGGCCTTCTCGCCGACGCGCAGCAGGAGGTACATCCCCACCAGCACCGCCGCCGCGACCGCGACGTCCACCCAGGACGGCCGCCACGGCCGGCCCGCCGCGCGGGCGGGCGACGACGCCCGCGACACGGTGGAGCGCGACGGAATCGTCATGGGAGCCCCCCGGAACACGGCAGTTTGCGGTCCGACGATAGGACACGCCGTGGCGGGATCAGCGCTCCGGGGCGGCCTCGGGGGCGGTCCCGGCGGTGGTTTCCGGGGTGGTGAGCAGGCTCCGCACCTCGGCTGCGATCACCTCGGGCTCGGCCGTCGGGACCATGTGGTCGGCCCGCAGGGCGAGGACGTGCCGCCCGCGCGGCGACTGCCGGGCCCGGTGGGCGTGGGAGGCGTTGACGGACGCCCGGGCCCGCGCGCTCATGCCGGGGGTGCGCCGCGTGGCGGAGATGACCGTGAGCGGGATGTCGCCTAGGGCCGGCGGGTGCTCCAGCAAGTACCGCAAGTCGGCCTCGATGCCCGCCTGTTCGGCGCCCATGGCGCGCACCGCCGCGACGCCGAAGGCCTCCGCGCGCATGTCGGCCGCGGCGTCCGGCGGCAGGGCGGCGGTGACCTTACGGAAGAGGAGCCCGAACACCTTGAGGCGCGCCAGCAGCAGGGCCGCCCGCAGGCGGGTCTTCTCCAGTCTGCGGATGGACGGGTCGAGGAGCAGCTCGCACGCCTCGTCGGTGGGGTCGACGAGCACCAGCCCGGCGATCCGCTCGGGCCGGTCCGCGGCGGCGAGGCGGACGACCGGACCGCCCCAGCTGTGCCCGACCAGTACGAAGGGCCCCGGGCCGAGGTGGTCGAGGAGATCGCCCAGATCGTCGGTGAGCCGTCGCAGGTCGCGCGTCCCCGACGGGTCGGGGGCGCTGCGGCCGAGGCCGCTCCGGTCGTAGACCACGGTGCGTGCCGAGCGGGCCACCTCCCGCTGGACGAGTGCCCAGTACGAGCGGGTCGCCGCCAGTCCGCCCTCGAACACCACCGTCACCTGGCCGGTGTCGGCGGGGCCCGGGTGCTCCATGTAGAAGAGTTCGCGGCCGTCGCGGGTGCGCGCGGTACCGGGTGTGCCCTGGCTGTGCTGTCGCTGCATGCTGTCCGTCCTCACAAGCGGATCCGGCGAGCCGTTCGACCGAAGGGGAGCTTAGGCTAACCTAAGTTCCCCTTCGGTGGGTGGCTCGGGCGTGTCCGGGAGCGAACGGTCCGTCGGCGCCGAAGACCAGCTCGGCGAAGCGTTCGCCGATGCGGCGGTGGCCCGCGGAGTCCGGGTGGAGCCGGTCGGGGAGCGGGAGTTCGGCGAAGTCCGCCTCGCCGTAGAGGGCGCGGCCGTCGAGGTAGTGGAGATTGGGATCGTCGGCCGCCCGGTGCGCGATGATCCGGGCGAGCTCGGCGCGGACGACACTGAGGGTCAGCCGCCCGGAGGCGCGGTCCTCGGGGTCGCCGAGGGCCCGGAACACCACCTTTCCGTCGTCGGATTCCGTTACGACGGGCCCAGGGGTGTCCTCCTGGATGGGGCAGAGGATGGGGGAGACGACCAGCAACGGTGTGCCGGGGTGCTCTTCGCGGACGGTGTCGAGGAAACCGTGGACCGCCGGGCCGAAGGCACGCAGGCGCATCGCGTCGGAGTTGACGGGATTGATGCCGACCTTGAGGCTGATCAGATCGGCGGGGGTGTCGCGCACGGTCCGCGCGGTGAACGGGTCGAGCAGGGCGTTGCCGCTCAGACCGAGGTTGACGAGCTCCACGCCGCCGGCGGAGGCGGCCAGCGCCGGCCAGGTCGCTGTGGGGCTCTCGGCGTTGGAGCCGTGGCTGATCGAGCTGCCGTGGTGCAGCCACACCCTGCGGCCGCGGTCCGGCGCGATCTCGACCGGGGCGTCGGTGCGCAGGGCGATCAGCTCGGTCATCTCCGCCTGCGGCAGCCAGATCTCGATGTCCTTGTCGCCGGCGGGCAGTCCGGCGAACCGCACGGTGCCGGCCGGTCCGGGCCGGAGCGTCATGGCCCAGGTGGCCGTGTCGACGCTGAGGACGTTGCCGCCCGGGACGGTGGCCCGCCCGCCGGGCCGGCCGTCGACGAGCAGGTCGTACACGCCGGCCGGGAGGGGCGGAGTGCCCCGGAAGACGGTCCTGGTGGGCAGGACGTCCAGCTCGACGGCCGTGGCGGCGGTCCGGAAGACCAGCCGCACTCCGGAGGGCTGGGCCTCGACCAGCGACAGGAACGGATCGGGGTACTGCTTCCGCGCCCAGGCGGGCAGCCGGTGCGGCCGTACACCGGCCGCGGTGTGCTCCAGGTCGAGGGCGCCGCGCAGCACGCGGGAGTCGAGGGGAGTGGAGATCCAGTCGGTCACGGGGACTCCCTGAGGGGGGAGGGGGTGGGATGGCCGCTACTGGCGTGAAGTGGTGGGTCGGAGATCGAAACCGACCTTGACCGTGCCCGGATTTGAGAATTTTTCGCTCGTTCGGGCAACGCTGCCCATTACGGTTCGTAATGTTGGCGTATCGAAGTGATGGCCCGGTAGCGTCCGTGGAAACGAGGGAGCCCTGGCTGGCCGTCAAGCAGTGCCGGAGCCCCTTTTCTTGTTCGCTTCGATCCCGGAGGGCGTCATGCCTCCTGACCACATGCCGCGACGAGCCGTTCCCGGCGCGGCGCGGCACTCGACCGACGGTAACACCCCGCGCTCCGGCGTCGCCGGAGTCCGGGAAGTCCGTGACCTGACCGTGGACCTCCAGGCAAGCGCGTTCGTGGCGTTGGTGGTGACCGGACTGGTGCTCATCTTCTCGCCCGACGTCCTGCCCGCCGCCGCGGCGGCCGTGCTCACGGCCCTGCCGTACGCGGGCCGCTCCTGCCTCCGTTACCGGCGGCTGAGCGTATGAGCGGTATGTGAGACACCGTCAGCCGCCCGGGCCGGCGGGAGGGGACGCACGGTCCGGGCGGCACCGCGCACCGTCACCGGCGACGGCCGGGACAGAACTCCACAGGACAGCACCCCGAAAGGGCTACCCCCCAGATGACCAACGGCGCGGACAGTACGGCGATCTGCCGCAACCCGGCGTGCTCCGAACCCGTACCCCCCACCCGGCACGGCAGGCCCCGGATATATTGCAGCGACGCCTGCCGAAGGGCGTATTACCGCATCAGCCCCGCACGCCGAGTCTCCCCCGACGCCGAGCGCCACGACCGGTACGTCCAGCAGATCCTCGACGAGCTCTGGCAGCGGATCGACCGGCTGCGCGACCTCGCCCACGCCGACCGCACCGGACTCACCGGAGCCGACTCCCCCCGTTCCCAGGCCCTCGCCCTCCTCAAGGGCAGCGCGGAGGCCTGCAAGGACCTCCAGGACCTGGACGCCGCCATCGTCCAGCAGGCCCGCGACCGGGGGGTCAAGGTCGCCGACATCGCGGCGGCCCGCAACATCTCCGCCGACAAGGTCGGCCGCGACTGGCCCGCCGACAGCATCGACCGCCGTATGAATCAGCGTCAGCAACGCCGCAGCGTCGTCCACCGTCCGCCCGGCTCCCCTGACGCCGCGAACGAGCCCCTGCACCTCCCCGGCCGCTACCTCCCCGGGGAAGGACTCGGCCCGGGCCTCTCCGGGTACGGCCGCGACTCCACCGAAGGCCCTCCACCCACGGGCGGAACGTGCCCGTACGCGGCCGACCGGCCGGCTCGCCGCCCGCGCTGCGCCTCCGCGTCACTCGCGGGCCCGGCGGTGTGCCGGGGATGCCGTAACGTGACAACGTTTTTGACGCCGGATGTGAGGGAGTCCCGCCATGAGGGAGCTGTATCCGCCGATCGAGCCCTACGACAAGGGCATGCTCGACGTGGGTGACGGCAACCTCGTGTACTGGGAGGCCTGCGGCAACCCGGAGGGCCGGCCCGCGCTCGTCGTCCACGGCGGCCCGGGCTCCGGATGCGGCCCGGGGGCACGCCGGTACTTCGATCCGGACCGGTACCGCGTCGTGCTGTTCGACCAGCGAGGATGCGGCCGCAGCACCCCGCACGCCGCCGACCCCACGACCGGCATGCGGCACAACACCACCGAGCACCTCATCGCCGACATGGAACGGCTTCGCCGGCACCTCGGCATCGACCGCTGGCTGCTGTACGGCGGCTCCTGGGGGTCGACGCTCATCCTGGCCTACGCCCAGCGGCACCCCGAGCGGGTCTCGGAGATCGTCATCTCCGGTGTCACCACCACCCGTCGCTCGGAGATCGACTGGCTCTACCGGGGCGCCGGCCGGTTCTTCCCCGAGGCGTGGGAGCGCTTCCTCGCCGGCGCCCCGGGCACCCCGCGCGACGGGGACGTCGTCGCTGCGTACGCACGGCTGATGGAGCACCCCGACACCGCGATACGTGAGAAGGCCACGGCCGACTGGTGCGCGTGGGAGGACGCGGTCCTGTCGGGGGAGACACGCGGCACCGCCGCCCGCCCGTACGCCGACCGGCCGCCCAGGGCGCGGATCGCGCTGGTGCGCATCTGCTCCCACTACTTCTCCCACGGCGCGTGGCTGGAGGAGGGCGCGCTGCTGCGCGACGCGCACCGGCTGGCCGGAATCCCGGGCGTCCTGATCCACGGCCGGCTCGACCTGGCCGGCCCCCTCGCCACGGCCTGGGAGCTCGCCCGGGCCTGGCCCGGCGCCGAGCTGACCGTCGTCGACGACGCGGGCCACCTGGGCGGCGCCACGACGAGCGACCATGTGCTCGCGGCCCTCGACCGGTTCGCCGCGAACGACCGGGCCTGACCCCGTGCGAGCGGCCGCCGGGCGCGGCCGAAGCCGCCCTGGGGCCGGGCAGCGGGAAGGCAGAGTTGCCGGTGGCGAGGGCGGCCGACCGCTGCTCCGCCGCTGCCGCGTGGGGCCGATGGAGCCCCCGGCGAAGTCCCGATTCCCGGACAGGTTCCTGCTTCCTTGTCTTCTGCTGCCACCGCTGTGTCCCCGGCCGCGCGCCTGCGCGGTCCGAAGCCCGACTGGCTGCGTGATCCGAAGGTCTGGCGCACCGAGATCCTGGGGGGCTGGTCGTCGGCCTGGCGCTGATCCCCGAGGCGATCTCGTTCTCGATCATCGCGGGTGTCGAGCCGGCGCTCGGCCTGTTCGCCTCGTTCACGATGGCCGTGACCATCGCGATCGTCGGCGGCCGCCGGGCGATGATCTCCGCCGCCACCGGCGCCGTCGCCCTGGTCATCGCGCCGCTCAACCGTGAGCACGGCCTCGGCTACCTGATCGCCGCCGTCATCCTCGCGGGCGTCCTCCAGATCGTCCTGGGCGCGCTCGGGGTGGCGCTGGTCGGCCTGATGGAGTCGTTGATGACCGCGAAACTGGTCGACGACATCACCGACACCCACTCCGACAAGACCCGCGAGTCCATCGGCCAGGGCATCGCCAACATCGTCACCGGCTTCTTCGGCGGTATCGGCGGCTGCGCCATGATCGGCCAGACCATGATCAACGTAAAGGTCTCCGGCGCTCGCACCCGGCTGTCCACCTTCCTGGCCGGCGTGTTCCTGATGGTGCTGTGCATCGTCTTCGGGCCGGTCGTCTCCGACATCCCGATGGCCGCCCTGGTGGCCGTCATGATCATGGTGTCGTTCGCCACCTTCGACTGGCACTCCATCGCGCCGAGGACGCTCCGGCGGATGCCCGCCGGAGAGATCGCCGTCATGGTGATCACCGTCGCCTGCGTCGTCGCCACCCACAACCTCGCCGTCGGCGTCGTCGTCGGCTCGATCACCGCCATGGTCATCTTCGCCAAGCGCGTCGCCCACGTCGCCGAGGTCACCGCCGTCACCGACCCCGACGGCGGCACCGTCGTCTACCGGGTCAGCGGCGAGCTGTTCTTCGCCTCCTCCAACGACCTCGTCGGCCGGTTCGACTACGCCGGCGACCCCGGCAAGGTCGTCATCGACCTGAGCGCGGCGCACATCTGGGACGCCTCCTCCGTCGCCGCCCTCGACGCCATCGAGCACAAATACGCCCAGCGCGGCAAGACCGTCGAGATCACCGGCCTCAACGACCCCAGCGCTCACCTGCACGGCAAACTCACCGGCGAACTCGCCGCAGGCCACTGACCGGAGCTACCGCTTCGGAGATCCCTCGACGGACGCCAGGGGGAGGGTCAGCGCCGAGTCCGTGTGCAGCGTGACCACGACCGGTACGAACACGGAGGCGTCGAGCGGCGACTCGCCGGTGCCCGGGTCGCGGGCGTAGCGGGGGTGGGCGCCCGCGCCGATCTGCCAGCGGAGGCGGTGCCCGGCGGGGAAGCGGTGGGCGGTGGCGCTCATCGGCACGGTGACCTCGGCGGGGGTGTGCGCGGTGGTCCGTATCCGGGCGACCCCGTCACAGACATTGACGGAACGGCCCTGCGCGTCCACGTCGCACAGGCGGGTGAAGACGACGGTGTGTCCCGTGTCCGAGGAGACGGTCAGCCGTGCGGAGACCGGGCCGAGGACGTCCAGGGGCTCCGTCAGCGGTGGGCCGGTGAAGGTCAGGACGTCGTCCCGGGCTTCGAGGGCGCTGTTGTCGCGGGGGCCGGCGGTGGGGGAGAGGAGGCGGCCGCCGAGGGATGGGGTGGGCGCGGCCGGGTCGTAGCGGAAGGACGCCAGCGGCGCGGAGTCCGTGGGGGCCTGGCGGATGAGCCGGCCGCCCGGGGAGGGGAACCATGACGCGGCGGTTGTGGACGGCGGCCAGGCGTCGAGATCGTGCCAGGCGTCCTCGCCGCCGACGTGCACGCGCACGGGCGCGGGCCGCAGGCCGGAGCGGTCGGCGCACAGGTGGGCGCGCAGCCAGGCCAGGGTCTCGGTGAACGCCTCGGTCCAGCCCTGCTGGAACACGGAGGTGTGCGTCCAGGGGCCGACGAGCAAGGAAGTCTCGCACCCGGCCCGGCGCAGCCGCTCGTACTGCTCGAAGGACTGGTCGGCCATGACGTCGTGCCACCCCGCGATCAGACAGGTGGGCACGCTCAGCCGGTCCAGGACCTCGCCCAGGCGCGCGCCCGACCAGTACGGGTCGTCGGCGTCCGGGTGCGCCAACACGTCGTCCAGCCAGGCCGCTTCGTCCCCGAGGACGGGTATGTGCGCGCCGCGGAGTGGCTGAGCGGTGGTGATGCGGCGCATTCGGCGCTGGAGGCGCAGCGTGGCCTTGGCGAAGGGGACGAGGCCCCGGTGCTGGTGGGTCATGCCGAGGCAGGTGATGAGGGCGTTCTCCAGGTGGAGCGCGCCGTGGGCGTGGAAATAGCGATGGGGGTCGTGGAGGCCCGTCTGCACCACCATCGCCTTGAGCTCCGGCGGCGGGTCCAGGGCGAGGGCCCACTGCGTGTAGCCCAGGTGGCTGGGGCCGACCGTGCCCAGTGTCCCGTCGAACCAGGGGCGTTCCCGTAGCCACGCCACCGTGGCCAGGCCGTCCGCCGCCTCGTTGCGCCACAGGTGGAACCGGCCGCCCGAGCCGCCGGTGCCGCGACAGCTCTGGATCACGACGTGGAAGCCCTGTTCGGCGAGGAGGACGCCGTACAGGGATGACCACGGCAGGCCCCTGCCGTAGAGGGAGCGCACGAGGAGGGTGGGGAAGTCGCCCTCGGCGCGGGGAAAGTAATGGTCCGTCAGTAGCGGGCTGCCGTCGGCGGCCGGGACCACCAGCCCCGGCTCCCATCCGGCCCGGTACCGCCCGGCCGGGAGACGTCGCCAGCTCGCCCTCATCATCCGTGAGGACAGCGGAGGCCGTCCGGCGGGCGGCGTCCAGGTGGGCCTCGAAGCGGTGGTGTGCGCGGGTGTTGTCATTGCTCCCCCTCGGAATGATTGCCGTGCATATGCTTCTCGTACGTTGTACCAGAATAGCGTCCATGCCCGGACACCCGGGCCCGGCCAGGGCTTTCGCGAGGGTTGCCGGACCGGCCCGGCGGGGCGGCCGGGCGCGTGACCAGGGGCGTAGGGTGAGGGTGCCTCCGCAAAGCGGCGGCGGCCATGGGAGCGGGGAGGCGTTTGTGAGCATGGACCAGCAGTGGGACGTGGTCTCGGGAGTCGGCGTCACGGCACTGGCGGTGGCGGCCGCCCGGGCCGTCGAGACCAGCCGTCCCGGCGCCCTGATCGAGGACCCGTACGCGCTCGCCTTCGTCGAGGCGGCGGGGGCGCCGGTGAAGATGCCCACGACCCAGGCCGAAGCGGCGGCGCTCGACGACCAGGGGTACTGGTCGGAGGTGAGCACCTACATCGCCGTGCGGACCAGAGCCTTCGACGACTACTTCCGGCGGGCCGCCGAAGCCGGTGTCACCCAGGCGGTGTTGCTGGCGTCGGGGCTGGACGCCCGGGCGTTCCGGCTCCCCTGGCCCGAGGGCGCCGTCATTCACGAGATCGACCAGCCCCTCGTCCTGGACTTCAAACTGCGGGTCCTGCGCGAGCACGGGGCGATCGCCGGGGGCGTCCACCGGCCGGTGGGAGCGGACCTCCGGGAGGACTGGCCGGCGGCGCTGGAAGCGGCGGGCTTCGACCGCGCGCGGCCCACCGCCTGGCTCGCCGAGGGCCTGCTGCCCTACCTCCCACCGGAGGCCGAGGAAAGGCTCTTCCAGGACATCCACCAACTCTCCGCCCCCGGAAGCCGGCTCGCGGTGGAGATCATCGGCAATATGTCGGGGGCCCTGACGGACACCTCGGTGGGCGACAGCGTCCGCACCCTGGGCGTCAACGTCCTCGACCTGATCCACACCGAACAACGGCCCGCGCCGGCGGATCACTTGACCGGCCTCGGCTGGAGCGCGCGCAGCGTGGCGGCCACGGAGGCCGCGGCGGGCTACGGGCGGCCGCTGTCACCCTCGCTCGCCGCTCGGGACGCGCACTACGTCTTCGCGCACCGGCCGTAGACCCGGCACGTCCACTCTGCTTGCCCAGCACATATCCGAAGAATTCAAAGGAACGACATGTCTGTTTTCGATGTGGAGATCGACGCCCTGACCGGCGGCCCGGCCGAGCTCGCCCAGTACAAGGGCCAGGCCGTCCTGCTGGTGAACGTCGCCTCCCGGTGCGGCCTGACCCCGCAGTACGCCGCGCTGGAGAGGCTCCAGCAGCAGTACGCCCCGCGCGGTTTCACGGTCCTGGGCGTGCCCTGCAACCAGTTCATGGGGCAGGAGCCCGGCACCCCGGAGGAGATCGTCACCTTCTGCTCGGCCACCTACGGTGTCACCTTCCCCATGACGGAGAAGACCGACGTCAACGGTGAGGGACGCCACGCCCTGTACGCCGGCCTCGTCGGCACCGCGGACGCCGAGGGCCACACCGGGGACATCCGCTGGAACTTCGAGAAGTTCCTCATCGCCCCCGACGGCACGGTCGCCGCCCGCTTCTCACCCCGGACCGAGCCGGACGCCGCCGAGGTCACCACCGCCATCGAAGCGGTCCTGCCCGCCTGAGCCGCCCTGTTCACCATCTGCCGATCGTCACCGCCCGGGTCCGGGGCCCCGAGAGTCCCGCACCCGGGCGATCGCCAGCAGCGCCATGTCATCGGTGATACGGCCGCCCGTGTGCCGGCCGACATCGGCCAGCAGGGTGTCGAGCAGGTCCTCCGGGCCCGAGAACGCATGCCCGGTCAGGGCCGCGACGGGGTCGTAGAAAGCCCCCGAACGGTCCTTGGCCTCCGTGAGGCCGTCCGTGTACAGCAGCAGACAGGACCCCGGCGGGAACGGCACCGTATCGGTCACACCGTCGCCGGGGCCCAGCTCCGACAGGCACAGGGGAAGAGCCGGCACGGAAGGCTCCGCGCCACGCACCTCACCCGTGGGGCGCAACACCAACGGCGGCGGATGCCCGCGGTTGAACAGGCGCAGTTCGTCACCGGAGTGGGGAATCTCCGCGAGCACACCGGTGACGAACCCCTCCGCGCGCTCGAGCCCCGCCCGTCGCTCCGCCTCCCGGATCAGCCCCCTCTCCAGCCTGGCCGCGATGTCGGCGAGCGTGGGCTCCTCCTCGGCCGCCTCCCGGAACACCCCCAGCGCCACGTCCACCGCCTTGACCGCCCCCATGCCCTTGCCCCGCACGTCACCGACCAGACAGCGCACGCCGTACGGGGTGTCCTGCACGCCGTACAGATCGCCACCGATCTGCGCCTCCTTCATGGCCGACCGGTAGCGCACGGCGATCCGCAGCGATCCGATGGAGGTCGGCGGGTGGGGGAGCACGGCACGCTGCACGGCGAGAGCGACCTCCCGCGCCGACTCCAGCCGTACGTTCCGGTAGTGCATCAGGCGGTTGACGACGACGGCGAACGCCGACACGGTCGCCACCGTGGCCAGCTCGCTCCACCCACTGGCATCCCCGATGAAACCGAAGTGGGCGAGCAGGGCGAAGTCCGCGGCTATGGCGCCCATGCCCGCCAGGATCGTCGCGCGCAATGACAGCAGAGCGGCGGCCGACATCGGCGCGGCGGTGTAGAAGGCCTCGGCGCTGAACCGGGGAGGGGTGTTGTAGTCGAGTGCCGCACCACCGATCAGCAGGAGGAGGGGCAGCGCCTGGAGGTGGCGCAGGAACCACCGCAGCGCCTCCGTGCGCCCCGCGCTCGGTGCCTTCACGTGGCCGCTCCGCTCTCCCACGAGTACGAGCCGTACGTCACGCTCCAGCATCCTCGGGTCCGATCATGGCTGCCAGCCGTGGGGCGGCCGTATGGGTGCGCGTCCGGGGTGTGTCGTCGCGGTCATGTCGCCGGGGCGTACCCGCGGCTGCGCACGAGGTCGTGGGTGAGCCGGGTGAAGGCCTCGGCCGCCGCGCTGCGGTAGGTGCCCTCGCGGGTGAGCAGGGCGACGGTGCGCGTGGGCAGGGGAGGGGCGAGGGGGACGGGGGTGAGGTGGGGGTGGTCGTGGGTGATGGCGTCCGGGAGGACGGTGGCCAGGGGAGTGCGCTGGACGATCTCGGTGAGGGCCTGGATCGAGTTGGCCTCCACGGCGATACGGGGGTGGACGCGGTGATGGGTGAAGTAGGCGTCGATATGGCCCCGGGTCGCGAAGTCGCTGCTGAGCAGGGCTAGGTGACGGCTATTCAGCTCCTCGGCCGGCATGGGCGCGGGGGCAGTGGTGGGCGCGCCGCCGGTGACGAGGACGAGGGTCTCGGTGAACAGGGGAGCGGCGGTGACACCGGGCAGATGGGAGCCGGTGAAGGCGATGCCCAGGTCGATGTCGTCGGCGAGCAGCGCGGACTCGATCCGGTCCTGGGGAGCCTCCGTCACGGACAGGGTGATACCGGGATGGCGGGTGTGGAGCCCGGCGGTGAGCGGGCCGACGAGATAGGCCGTGAAGGTGGGGGTGACGCCCAGGCGGAGGTGGCCCCGGGAGAGGTCGTGCACATCGTGCACGGCGCGTTCGGCGGCGGCGAGGTCGCGCAGCGCCCGCCGGGCGTGGTGGAGATAGGCCTCGCCCGCGTCGGTGGGCCGCACGGTGCGGCCGGTGCGGTCCAGGAGCTGCACGCCCAGCGTGCGCTCGAGCTGTCTGACCTGCTGGGAGAGGGTGGGCTGGGAGATGTGCAGCTCCTCGGCGGCACGGGTGAAGTTGCCGTGCTCGGCGACGGCGAGCAGATAGCGCAGGTGGCGGAGTTCCAGGGCCATGGAAGCAACTATAGATGCCGTCAATAGGAGCCATGGTCAATGACTCTTGGACGCTATAGGTGCAGGTCGTGCATGGTGGAACCCGTCGGCCCCCAGGGGCCCGGCGGCTACCGAATGGAGTGACCCATGCAGGACCTCACCGAGGGCGTCGCGCGGTTCCAGCGCGATGTCTTCCCGGCCAAGGTGGACCTCTTCACCCACCTGGCCACGCATCACAAGCCCCACACGCTGTTCATCGGCTGCTCGGACGCCCGTGTCGTGCCCGAGCTGATCACCCAGGGTGAGCCGGGCGAGCTGTTCGTCATCCGCACCGCCGGAAACCTCGTCCCCGCCTACACGCCCGGTGCCAACGGGGTCACCGCCAGCATCGAGTACGCCGTCGCCGTCCTGGGCGTGAGCGACATCGTGGTGTGCGGTCACTCCGCCTGCGGCGCGATGACCGCCCTGGCCGAAGGCCACGACCTGTCCGGCGCGCCGGTGGTAGCCGACTGGCTGCGGCACGCGGACGCCGCCGTGGCCCGCATCGCCGGCATGGCGGCCGGCCCGCGGAAGACCGGCGCCCTGGTCCGCCAGAACGTGTACGCGCAGCTGACGAACCTGACCACCCATCCCTCCGTCGCCCGGGCGCTGGCGGAGAAGAAGGTGGCACTGCACGGCTGGGTCTTCGACATCGCCACCGGCCGCGTCGAAGCCCTCGAGGTCACCGGCACGAACACCGCCGCCTGACCGGGGCCCGGCCCGAACCCCACCCGAAAAACCCACCCGGAAAAAGGAGCCCTCTCATGGTGCACGCCCAGTTCGACCCCACCGCCCGTCAGGCCCTGGCCAACGCCGCTGTCGAGGCCAAGACCCGCAAGAACCTCACCTGGCAGCAGATCGCCGACGCCGCCGACCTGTCGGTCGCCTTCGTCACCGCCGCCGTCCTCGGCCAGCACCCCCTGCCCGAGAAGTCCGCGAAGGCCGTGGCCGAGCTGCTGGGCCTCGACGAGGACGCGGCGATGCTGCTCCAGACCGTCCCCACGCGCGGCTCGATCCCCGGCGGCATCCCCACCGACCCGACGATCTACCGCTTCCACGAGATGCTCCAGGTCTACGGCACCACCCTCAAGGCCCTGGTCCACGAGCAGTTCGGCGACGGCATCATCTCCGCGATCAACTTCAAGCTGGACGTGAAGAAGGTCGCCGACCCCGAGGGCGGCGAGCGCGCCGTCATCACCCTGGACGGCAAGTACCTGCCGACCAAGCCGTTCTGACCCCGTCGGGGCACCTTCACCTTCACCAGAGAGGACCGTTCATGGACTTCGCGCAACGCACCATCGACCTCGCCCGCCGGAACGTCGCCGAGGGTGGCCGCCCCTTCGCGACCGTCATCGTCAAGGACGGTGAGATCCTCGCCGAGAGCGCCAACAAGGTGGCGCAGACCAACGACCCCACCGCGCACGCCGAGATCCTCGCCGTCCGCGAGGCCTGTACGAAGCTCGGCACCGAGCACCTGACCGGCACCACCATCTATGTGCTGGCCCACCCCTGCCCGATGTGCCTGGGCTCGCTGTACTACTGCTCGCCGGACGCGGTCGTCTTCCTGACGACCCGTGACGCCTACGAGCCGTACTACGTCGACGACCGCAAGTACTTCGAGCTGAGCACCTTCTACGACGAGTTCGCCAAGGACTGGGACGAGCGCCGGCTGCCCCTGCGGTACGAGCCCCGCGAGGACGCGGTGGAGGTCTACCGCTCCTGGCAGGAGCGCAACGACGGCTAGAGCCGCCGATGGAGCCCGCCTGACCGATAGAGCGCCTATACGACGTCAGGGGCCCCGGTGGGCCCCTGACGGAGGGGCTTCTCGAGCCAGGCGACGTCCCAGTACGTGCCGAACTTGCGCCCCACTTCGTGGAGGACGCCCGCCGGGCGGAAGCCGAAGCGCTCGTGGAGCCGCATCGACGCCTCGTTGGGCTGGGTGATGCCCGCGTAGGCGCGGTGGACGTCCTCCGTGGCCAGGGCCTCGAAGAGCGCGCGGTACAGCATGCCGCCGAGGCCGCGTCCGGTGTGTTCCGGAGCGAGGTAGACACTCGTCTCGACCGACGTCTCGTAGGCCTGCTTGGCACGGAACGGGCCGCTGGTGGCGTACCCCAGCACGATGCCGGCCTCTTCGGCGACCAGCAGCCTGTGCCGCCCGGTGGCGGGGTGGCCGGCCAGCCACTGCCGCCGCTCCTCGACGGTGACGGGCTCGATGTCGAAGGTGACGGGGGTGCCGGTCACATAGTGGTTGTAGATGTCGGTGAGCTGCTTCAGATGACTTTCGGTCCCCGGGCGGATCCGCGTTCCGGCCGTCACGGCGGTGTTCTGGTCCATGTGTCGCTCCCTTCTGGAGGGAGGGACTGTACTCGAGGTGTGTTACAGGCCGAGAAGAGCGGTCGCGTTGGTGTCGAGGACGCGCGTCGCCTGCTGGGGCGGGAGCCCGGAGCTCTCGATATAGGCGACGGCGGTGCGGAAGAGATCACCGTCTTCGTAGGGGAAGTCCGTCCCCAGGACGATCCGGTCGGCGCCGAGGGTTTCCACGGCGGCCCACAACGCGGGCCCGTGGCCATGACCGACGCTGTCGTACCACAGCCGGCGCGCGGCCACGCCGGGCTTCTCGGGGATGTCCGGGGCCTGCCATTCCCCGGCGTACTGGTTGTCCACGCGCTGGAGCAGCATGGGCAGGGCCCCGCCGAGGTGGGTGCAGAGGATCTTCATACGGGGGAAGCGGCTGGGCACACCGGCGCGGATCAGGTGCATGACCGCCACGGTGTCCTCGATGGGAGCGCCGACGGACCAGGTCATATGGAAGTCCGTGATCAGGGCGCTGCCGGCGCCGCATCCCGCCGGGTGGACGAAGAGGACGGCGCCGCGGCGGTCGAGTTCGGCGAAGACCGGCTCGAACGCCGGGTCGGTGAGCGAACGGCCCAGAACCGTCGTGGTGACGCAGACCCCTGCCATGCCCAGCTCGTCCAGGGCCCGGGCGAGCTCCGCCAGCGCGAGGTCGGTGTGGGGGAACGGCAGGGAGGCGAAGGCCAGGAACCGCCGTGGCCGGCGCGCCACGGTCTCGGCGTACTGGTCGTTGACGAACCGCGCCGCGCGCACCGCGTGACCGGGGTCGGCGAAGTGGGGTGACTGGGGCGGGGCGGAGAGCACCTGGCAGGCGACGCCCGCCGAGTCCATCAGCGTGAGACGCGCCTCGAGCTCCTGCTCGCCGAGTCCCGCGCCCATGCCGCGGTGGGCCGCGGTGCCGGTCTTCCCACAGCCCTCCAGCAGGTCGAGATACTCGTCGGACCACGCGTGGGCATGTACGTCGACGCGCATGGGCGCTCTCCCTCTAACCCGGGCACGGTCATCAACACCAGGCTGGGACGCGTCCGTAAAGGTCGCAAACGCACCGCCGCCCGGCCGGAGCCGGAGGGGCCGCGGAGCTCATTTGTCCGTCCGTTCGCCGTTGAGGGTGGTTTCCGGGAAAGCCCGGACACGGCCGGACGGGCCGTGGAACTCTCGCATGCCAAGAATTCACCGGCGATGTCACGGAGGTTCCTATGTTCAGCTCCAAGCGCGTGAGCCGCATCCGCGCGCTGGCCCTCACCGCGCTCACGGCCGGCCTGCTGTGCGGCGGTATGACCACGAGCGCCGGCGCGGCCGACGGGTCCTCGACGTCCACCGACGGCGCGGGGAAGAACCGTGAGGTCCAGCCCGGTGACCGCGTGCTCGCCGGGCTCACGCACACGGTCACCGGACTGATGGGCGACCCCACCGCGGTCACCCGGATCCTGCCCGCCCCCGGGGCCCTCGGCGGCTGACGCGGCCGGGAGTGGCCGGGAGGGGCCCGCCGCGTCGCGGCGAGCCCCTCCCGGCACCACCGACCCCGTGTTCGAAGGCAAACAGCCATGTCCGAGATGGCTTGATTACCGATTCGCAGACGATTCCCGGCCCTGGAGGATGTGTCCCGCCGATCCGGAGACCCAGGAGCACTAGGGAGTGCGGCCATGACCGCTGTCATCACCCCGCAGGAACTCCACACGCGCTATCAGAAGACCTTCGGCCGGGCCGGCGGGTATCTGCCGAGAAACCCGCTGGCGATCGACGAGTTCCACCAGGGCATCGCCCAGCGGGCAGCGGACCTCAAGAAGGACCTCGACCCCACCGTCCAGGAGCTGGCGGACTTCATCCACTCCGACCTCACCACCCGGATGTATGTGACGAACATGCTCCTTGAGGTCCCGGAGGCGCACCGCCACATCCACACCGTGGACGACCTCATCGAGCACCTCAACGTCGTCGTCCGGTGGGCGCCCGCGTACAACCGCAACCCGCTCCACCAGATATTCCTGCCGATGTCGGCGCTGTTCGGGTACATGCGGCTGACGCCGTCGGGTTCCGTCGTGTTCCGCATGCCGCAGTTCAACGACAAGCTCCGGCCGGTCCTCCAGAAGTGGTGCGCCTACCTGAACAGCGAGGAGAGCACCCATGTGCTGAACGCCCGCGAAAGCGGCTGGTTCTCACAGCCCGCCGTCGAGATGAACAAGCTGTACGAGTACGAATGCTGGGAGCGGCGCGACGAGAAGCACTGGGGGTTCACGTCCTTCAACGACTTCTTCCACCGTCGTATCAAGGACGAACTCCGGCCGCTCGCCGGGAACGGCGATCCCGGCGTCATCGTCGCCCCGAACGACGGAACGGTCTACAACATCCAGCGCGGAGCGGCCAGGGAGACGGACTTCTGGCTCAAGGAGCAGTACTCGCTCAGCGACATGCTGCGCGCGCCGGAGTGCGGGGACGAGTACGTCAGCACCTTCGTCGGCGGTGACGTGTACCAGTCGTTCCTCTCCGTCAACAGCTTCCACCGGTGGACCGTGCCCGTGGACGGGACGGTCAAGCACCTGGAGATCGTGCCCGGCCTGATGTTCAGCGCCGCCTGGAAGGAGTCGCCCGACCCGACGACGTGGACCCACTCGCAGAGCTACCAGGCGCATGTGAACACCCGCGGTCTGGCGTTCATCGAGTGCGGCGAGGAACTCGGCCGGCGCATGGTCTGCGCCGTGGTGATCGGCATGGAGGAGGTCTCGTCGGTCTCCTGGTCGGTCGGCGTGGGCGACGAGGTGCGAAGGGGCCAGGAGCTGGGGTACTTCAGCTACGGCGGGTCCAGCATGGCCCTGGTCTTCGAACAGGGCGTCGTCGACGAGTTCACCGTTCCGCAGAACGACCCCCACGCGCACCCGGACGACGGTCCGACGGTCTTCGCGCGCTCGCAGATCGCCCGCGCCTGCTGAGCCGAGCACCACGGCGTGACGGCCGCACCGGGATCCGGTGCGGCCGTCACAGCTGTCAGCGCCCGGTACACGCGGCGGCCCGCTCCCGGAGGGCGGCGGCCGCGCGTTCGCACCAGTCACGGTTGCCCTGCTCGAAGGCGAGACCGCGCAGACACGTCAGATAGGGGCCGACGCGCTCGCCGTGACGCAGGAACTCCTCCTCGTCACGATCGCCCCGCATGGCGCGCAGCAGCTCCCCGAACAGGTCGATCCTGGCCTGCGCGAACGCGGCGCGCTCGGCGAGCCGTGTGACCAGGGCCCGGCTGTCGACGTGATCGGCGGCCTGGACCTTGACGAGAAGGTCGTCACGGATGAAGGACGGCTTGGTGGCGGTGGCCGTGAATCGCTCCAGCTCGGCCGCGCCGGCGTCCGTGACCCGGAACAGGCGCTTGGTGGGCCGGGTGTCCTGGACCACCTCGCGCCCCGCGATCAGCCCCTCCTTCTCCAGCCGCGTCAGCTCGGCGTAGAGCTGCTGGGGCCGGGCGTGCCAGAAGTTCGCCACACCGAGGTCGAACGCCTTCGTCAGCTGGTACCCGCTGAGCTCCTCGTCGAGCAGGGCCGCCAGGACCGCGTGCCGCAGCGCCACCGGATCGCCTCCTTGTTCCGTCCGCCTCTTTCCACCGGCGTCCCCGCATGCTACTACTCATGAACCTGATTACTCATCATCATGAGTATCGCACCCGGTATCGAGGAGGAGCAGTGACCACCGCAGACCGCTTCCGCGCCGCCGTCGACAATCGTGACCTCGCCGCGCTGGACGACCTGTTCACGGACGACATCCGCTTCTACAGCCCCGTGAAGTTCCGGCCGTTCGAGGGCAAGCCGACGGTGCTCGCCCTGTTCAAGGTCCTCCTGCGCACCTTCGAGGACTTCCGCTACGTCGGCCATTACGCCGGTGAGGCGGAGACGAGCGCCGACGGGAAGACCCGCCCCTCCGCGGTCCTGCTCTTCCGGGCCACCGTGGAGGGCAAACAGATCCACGGGATCGACCTGCTGCACTTCGACGACGACGGCAGGATCGAGGAGTTCACGGTCATGGTCCGGCCGCGGTCGGCCGTCCACGCCATGGGCGAGGCGGTCCTGGCGGGGCTGGTGGCCGACGGTGTGGTCCCGGCGCCCACCGGTCAGTGAGCGAACTCGACCGAGACATGCGGGGCGAGCGAGGTCAGGAAGTCCCGCGCGTCGAACAGCTCCCCCGGGGAAGCCACCCCGGCCGTCCTCGCCCGCCCGTCGAGGACACGGCTGACCGCCTCCACCGCCAGGGGCGCGCTGACGGCGTAGATGTCCCGGCCCCGGGCCACGGCGCGGCGTTCGGTGCCGCCGGACCGTACGACCACCTCGACCAGGAAGGTCTGGGCCGAACGTCCACGGTCGTCGACCGGAGCCGGAGCCGGTGCGCCGGGGGCCAGTACGTCGGTGACGGCCTCGGACGTCATACAGCTGTGAATGATGGGCACGGCGACATGCCGTGAGATCGTCACGCTGTCCGCCGTGGTGAACTCCCGCACCACCGCCTGGTCCCCCACCGGCGCGGGGAAGGACCACCGGCCGGTGGGTGCCGTGTCGGTGCGGAGCTCCAGCCGGCCGTCCGCGTGCACGAGACGACGGCCCTCGCGGCGCTCCCTGGAGACCCGGGACGAGGCCCGGGTCCCGGCGGTGGGGTGCCAGCTGCTCAACGCGTAGGCGAGGGACACCTCGTCGGCCGACCGCCGGTCGCCCAGCGCGGCGGTCACCAGCAGATCACCCAGGCCGCCGAAGAACGCCATCGCCGGGACGACCGCGATCCCGGCGGCCCGCGCCCGTTCCGCGAAGCGTGTGAACGTGTCGGCGACGGCCTCCACCTCACCCGCGACGTCCACGTAAGGTATCCGGGCGCGCAGCGCCGCCTCGATCACGGGGGAGGCCGTCCCGGCGAACGGGCCCGCGCAGTTGATCACGGCGTCCGCGCCGGCCAGCGCGCGGTCGAGCGAGGCGGGATCGTCGGCCGTCGCCGGCCGGACGTCGAGCCCGGGGCGGACACCGGAATGGCGGCCGGCCAGCGCGTCGAGCCGGCCGGTGTCACGGCCGCAGAGGACCGGCCGCAGGCCGCGGTCCAGGAGTTCGTCCACCACGAAGCGCCCGGTGTGTCCGTAGGCGCCGAGGACGGCCACCTCTCCGCTCGTTCCCGTCGTTCCCATGAGTGCTCCCCGTCGTTCCTGTCCTGGTGATCCATGTGATCCATCGACCGGGGACAGACTCTCCCGAGGTGGGTGGGGGCGACGAGTGTCGGGAGTGCCACGCCTCGTACAGTTTCGGACATGACTACCGTCGCGCTTGCCGTCACCGACGGGGTGAGCCACTTCGAACTCGCCGCGCCCTGCGAGGTGTTCGGCGTCGACCGGTCCGACCTCGCCGACCCGTGGTACGAGCTCACCGTCTGCGGACCCGCCGGCGCACGGGTCGGCGGCCGCTTCCGGCTCGAACCCGACGAGGGGCTCGAGTGGCTGGTGCGGGCGGACACGGTGATCGTCCCGGCCTGCGCGGACCTCGACGAGGAGCCGCCCGGCGAGCTGGTCGACGCCGTGCGCGCGGCACACCGGGCCGGTGCGCGGATCGTCTCGCTGTGCACGGGGGCGTTCGTCCTGGCCGCCGCCGGCCTGCTGGACGGCCGGCGGGCCACCACCCACTGGCTGCACGCCCCCGCGCTGGCCGCCCGCTACCCCGGGGTACGGGTCGACCCGGACGTGCTCTACGTCGACGACGGCAGCGTGCTCACCTCCGCGGGGAAAGCGGCGGCCATGGACCTGTGCCTCCACCTGGTCCGGCTCGACCACGGCTCGGCCGTCGCCAACGCTGTGGCCCGCCGCCTGGTCGTACCGCCCCAACGCGAGGGCGGCCAGGCCCAGTTCGTCGCCACCCCGGCTCCCGAACCCCGCTCCCACGCGCTCTCCGGCCTGTTCTCCTGGGCGCTGGCGCGGCTCGACCGGCCGCTGACGGTCGAGGACCTCGCCCGCCAGGCGAACATGAGCTCACGGAACCTGGCCCGCCACTTCAACGCCGTCACCGGCACCACCCCGCTGCGCTGGCTGCGCACACACCGTATCCACCGCGCCCAGGAGCTCCTGGAGACCACCGACGACAGCGTCGAGGCCATCGCCGAGGCCACCGGCATGGGCACGGCCGCCTCGCTGCGCCGGCACTTCAACCGGACGGTCGGCGTCCCCCCGGACACCTACCGCCGCACCTTCCGCGGCGGACGGCCGCACGACCGGGCGCGGAACGACCTGACTGGTTGAAAGTGGTACTTACTCGCTGTCGTCCTTCGAAGAGCGCGGGGCAGCCGGAAAGAGGAGACTGGAGGTGTGCCGCAGTCCCGGGAGCGCGCGGGAGGAGGAAGGGTAGGGGACCATGTCCGACGACGTGATGGGTGACGAGGTCTATCAGCCGGCCCGTTCGGACCGCCGGGACAACCCCGGTGACCTGGACCTGCAGAACGCCCTCGACGGTGACCTCCTCGACGAGGTGCTCGACGAGGGCTACTCGCCCCCCGAGAAGCCCCTCGGCGTGGGCCACCACGGCACCACGGCCCGGGAGCAGCGGGAGCGCGAGAGTCTCGACCAGCGGCTCGCCGAGGAGGTCCCCGACATCGCGATGCCCGACGGGGACGGCATCGGCGATCAGCCCGGCGGCGACGGCGAGCCGATCGACGACGAGGTCGGTGACGCGCGGGCCGGGCGGCTCACCGCCACCATCGACGCCATGCCGCCCCGGCGCAACGACGTCTTCGCCCGGGACGTGGGCATCGACGGCGGCGCGGCCTCCGCCGAGGAGGCGGCGATGCACATCGTGCCCGACGAGTCCGTGGTCGAGTTCGGCGAGGACATCGGGGCATGAGCCGCCGGGTCGCTAGATCGTGAAGTCGGGCAGCAGCGAGATCTGGTGCAGCACCCCGTCACCGCCACCCAGCTGCGGGAACGCCTTCATCAGCTCCGGTTGGGCGCACAGGTCCAGCAGGGTCTGCTTGGGCTTCGATCCCAGGTCGTAGTACCCGAACGTGGGGCCCGCGTTCTTCCCGTCGCCGACGGGCGTGGAGACCAGCAGGCCGGCCACGGGGGAGAGGACGCCCTGCATGGCGGCGACGAACCCGCGCTCGAGGCCGTAGCGTACGGATGCCGGTCCCGGCTCGTCGTCCGCCGGGGTCCGGTACAGCTTGTCGAGCAGTGCCAGTACGTAGCAGTAGGCGGCGTCGGAGAGCTGGGCCAGCGTCTGCGTCGGCCCAGTGAAGTCCGTCGCCTTGGGGTCCGTCACCACCGGCCAGACGGCCTCTTCCCCGCTGTCGATGGTGTACTTCTGCCGCCCGGAGTCGTCCTCCACGACACCGATGCCGTCCACGTGATCGCGGACGCGGGTGAACTTCTGGTAGTGGGAGTCCTCCTGCTCGTCCGGGGCGCCCTCGCCCTGCTCGACGATGACGTAGAGCGCGTCCAGCGCGCTGCCCTGGTCCACGACCGGGAGGGGCTTGGGCGGCCCGCCCCACTGGTTCCAGTACCCGCGCCGGTACTGCTGCCGCCAACGGGTGTTCTCCAGCCCCCACTCGATCTGACCGCTCAGCGCGACGATGCCCTTGCCGATCGCGTCGTACAGCTCACCGAGCGTGTGGTACTCGTCGGAGGGCTTGCGGGCCTGCTGCTGCTTGCTCTCGGGGAGTTCGACCTCCATGAACCCCTCGACGGCGGCCGTCGAGATGCGCTGCATGTGCAGCGTCAGCGGCGGAACGCGGTGGAGCATGTCACCGGGGTAGCCGGGGATGTTGTCCTTGTCGTAGAAGCGGAACTCCTTCCCGCCGACCGTCTCGCACTTGGTCGCGACCATCACGTTGCGCACCAGGGCCATGTGCAGCATCTCCTCGATGGCGATGCCGATGAGGGTGCGCTGCGCCGACGCGCCCTGGGCCCACTGCGAGTAGCCGGAGGTCTTGATGGAGTAGGCGGCGTAGAGGTAGGGCGGAATGGTGGACAGTTCGATGCGCGCCGCGTCGGCCAGATGCTGGGCCAGTTCGTCGCGGGTGGTGATGCCGTCGCCCGTCCGGACGGCCGAGCGGGTGGTCAGATGGGGCATGTGTTCCTCCGATTCGGACGGAGCGGTGTCAGCCGGCCTGTGAGGGCCGGTGCGCGGTCAGGTCGTGGACGACGACGGTGCCGTCGCGGCGGGTCAGCGAGAGACGGACCGCTTCGGCCTCGGGCGGCTCCGGCTCCTCGCCGCGCCGGACGGCGGCCGCGTAGCGGTGGACAGGGAACCGGGCCTCGAAGAACCGTGTGCAGGAACCGGTGTCGGTGTCGGCGTCGGGTGTGTCGAAGGTGGCCGCGAAGTCCCGTTCGAACCGGGCCAGGTCGATCAGCAGGTCGACCCAGGACTCGGGCGGTGCGTCACCCGCGGTGGCGTCCGGCCGGGTGCGGGCCAGGTGACCGGGAAAGCCGGCGCCGAGGTCGTCCAGGGTGGGGGAGCGGGACGGGTGCGCGTCCAGGTACTCCATGGCGAACCCGTCGAAGAGCTCGCGCCCCAGGAGGTGCACCATCGCGGGGTACTGGCCGCGCATACAGCCCAGCAGCCGGAGCCGGTAGCCCCGGTAGTAGACGCGGAAGCGCTCCTCGGCCGACATCCGCCCCGACGCGGTGATCACCTCCTCCACGTGTGCGGCCCCGCCGGGTGCCAGCAGGGCTGTCTGCATCCACTGCTGGATCGCGTCGAGCGACCGCGGTACGTCAGCCACGACGGCCGCCCTCCGGGGTGGCGCATTCCGTCGCCAGTGCCCTGGCCTTGTCGAGTTCGGCCTGGAGGACGGGGAAGGGCGGCAGACTGTCGTCCCGTTCGATGACCGTGGCGGCGCCCCCGGTGAGCTCCACGGCGAGCCGGTAGAGATCCCAGACCGGGCCGGGCACCTCGGCGTCGTGGGTGTCGACCAGGTGGGTGCCGTAGTCCGTGTGCCCGGCCAGGTGCATCTGCGTCACCCGGTCGTGCGGAAGGGCCTTGAGGTACACCTCGGGGTCGTAGCCGTGGTTGACGGCGGACACGTGGACGTTGTTGACGTCGAGGAGCAGCCCGCAGTCCGCTTCCTCGGCCAGCCGGCTCAGGAACTCCCACTCGGTGAGGGTGGAGGCGCGGAACTCCACGTAGCTGCTGGGGTTCTCCAGGACGAGCGGGCGTTCCAGCACTTCCTGCACGGTCCGGGCACGGCGTACGACGTGCCGCAGCGATTCCTCGGTGAAGGGCAGCGGCAGCAGGTCGTGGGTGTGCACGCCGAGCACTCCGGTCCAGCACACGTGGTCCGACACCCACGGGGTGTCCACCGCGTCCGCCAGCCGCTTCAGCCGGCGCAGGTAGCCGAGGTCGAGCGGGTCGGTGCTGCCGATGGACAGTGACACGCCGTGCAGGACGATCGGGTAGTGCTCGGCGATCTCGTCCAGGACGCGCCGGCGGTCGGTGCCGGGCCGGAGGTAGTTCTCGGAGATGATCTCGAAGAAGTCGACGGGCGGCCGGTGCGCGCGGATGTAGGGGATGTGCGGCCCCCGCAGCCCGAGCCCGAACCCCAGATGGGGGGTCGGGCGTCGGGCCGCGGTGGCCGTCCGCGTCGCCGGGCCGGCCGCCTTTCCCGGCTTTATCGCTGCCCCTGGGGTGCCAGGACCGTCACATGGAACTCGCACCGCGCGGACGCGTCGGGGTCCGTGGCCGTCACCGTCACCCATTGGTCACCGGTGGCCGTGTGCCCGGCGTAGAGCGGGACGGCCGTGGCGATCCCCTGGTCGTCGCTGGTGACCGTGCAGGTGGCGCTCTGCTGACCGCCGTCGGGCTTGAAGTACAGCAGGGTGGCGGCTTCGGCGGGGATGGTGAAGGTGATCGACGCGTCGGGGAGGTGCCGGCCGGCGCTGTTGCGGGCGATGGCCCGCAGGTCCGGGAACCGTACGCCCTCGTGCCGGCGAGGGTTGTCGGCGGAGGCGCGGAACAGGGCGGTGACCTTGTCGGAGGCCCCGGCCGTCGGGGTGGTGAGGTGGTCGTAGTCGGGGATGCGGTCGTCCGGGATGCCCTGCCCGGGGGAGGGGCCGAACGCCTTGCCCGCCGCGTACATGCGAGCCTCGAAGAGGCGGCGCGCCTGCTGCCAGACGCTCCTGCCCTTCATCGGGCCGCCGGAGAAGACGCGGCTCTCGTTGATGGGGCTGGCGCAGCTGCCGTTGTAGCGGCAGGCCTGTTCGCCGGGGTGGAACTGCTCGAAGTCGTCACCGGCGTAACCGCATCCGCCCTGTCCGCGGCAGGCTCCCTCGCCGTGGCACACGTGCTGTACGGTGGCGCACCGGCCGGTGCCGGCCATGGTGGCGCTCTTGTCGACGTCCTGGCCCGCGCAGGAGTTGAGGCCCATGCAGACGTGGAGTTCCTCGCCCGTGGCCGGTTGGCCGCAGCCGTTCGTTTCCATTGGCCGTCTCCTCTCCCGTCCGCTCTCAGGCCTTGCCGGTGCTGCCGGTGGTGCGGGCGATCCTGGCGTTGACCTTGATCGGATCGCCCTTCTCCATGTCGCCGGTGGTGTTGTCCCGCACGAGGAACTCGCCGATGGCCCCCTTCTGGAACAGCAGGCACATGCTGGAGCCGCCGTAGCTGAAGTAGCCGAGCTGGTCGCCCTTGGTGACCCGGTCACCGGGGCGCACGGTGAGCGTGACCGACGAGATCTCGGTCATCCCCAGGGGCATGACGCACACCATGCCGATCGGCGCGGGGGCCTCGATGAACACCAGCCCCCGGGTGTTGACCGAGGCGCCGTAGACCTGCGACTGCGTGCCCGCGCTGGGCTCGTCCACCCCTTCCAGCTCCGTGAACATCAGGGCCTCGACCACGCGGGCGCTGCGGACGACGCCGGTGACGGGTGCGTGCCAGCGGTGGTAGTCGCCGCCCGAGAGGAACGACTGGAAGACGTCGCCGCCGATGAACGAGTCGGTCAGATCGCTGCCGTCGAGCATGTCGGCGAGGGAGTAGAGCTGTCCCTTGGCCCAGAACTGTTCGTCGCGGTGCTGGATGTTCCGCCGGATCCGCACCACCTTGCCGTCGTTGGCCGCGACCACGATGCTCGGGTCGTCCTTGCCGTCGACGGGCCGGGTGCCGGCCTTGAGCTCGCGGCGGAAGAACGCGTTGTAGGAGGGGAACCCGCCGTGGGGGTCGTTCGGGTCGATCCGGAACTGGTCGAGTCCGAGCTCGTCCCAGGCGGCCGGCGACAGCCAGCCGTCCGCGCGGTTCAGCACCTCCTGGCTGTCGTCGCTGTCGAGGTGCGCGCACCACTCGCGCAGGATGCCGAGCAGCGCCCCGTTGAACCCCTGGTCGCGGAAGACCGCGTACCCGGGTTCCGTCATCATCATGTAGACGAACAGGGAGGACATGGGGAAGAAGTTGCGGTCCGGGTCGCTCTTCGGGAGGTACTCGGGAGTGGACGTGACGATACAGTCCAGGTGATCGAGCAGGTCGGGGATGTCGTTCACCTTGTGCTTGGCCTCGGGGTGGAGCTCGTCGGCCTCGTCGATCATCCGGCTCGCATACATGCGGACGATCCCGTCCCGCTCGATCAGCCGGGCCAGGTCGTCGACGGAACGGCGCCGTACGATCGCGTTCCGGGCGTGCTTCTCGTGGACGACGCGGCTGAAGTCCTCCAGCCACGCGTCGAGCGCCGCCCGGCTCTTCGGCAGATAGCCGGCGGCCCGGCCGAACGAATTCCGGTAGCGGGTTTCGAGCTGCTGTGCGGTCCAGGTCGTGCCGGTGTCACGGGGCATGGATGGCTCCTCCTTCGGCTGCGGCGGCCCAGGTTCCCGGTTCCGCCGGGACGGCTCAACCCCGCGCCTTGGGGATGGCGCAGGGAACAGGACACCGCTGTCGTGGCGTGAACCCTCGTGCCGGAGGAGCGTCGCCGCGCGCCGAGCGGGGCCGCGACGCGGGAGAGCGACGAGGGGGCGGGGGACACGCGCGGAGAAGGAGTCAGCCGCGCGTACCGCAGCTTGGCCTATTCTCAACTCCCTTGGAAAAACCTTGAGTTGGCGTGAAGAAAAACAGTGAGGGGCGGGGTCCGTTTCGGACCCCGCCCCTCACTGTTTGCCGTCGGCTACATCAGGCCGCCGCGGTCGCCGGCACGGCGTCGTCGGCCGGCTCGGTGGGGCGGGGGACACGGTGCAGACCCTTGCGGTCGTAGAACCGGGTGACACCGAAGCCGAAGAGCAGGGCGACGGCCAGGGCGACGCCCATGGAGACCCAGGCGCGGGTCAGGCCGGCGTCGGCCTGGGCGTCGTAGTAGAGGATCGAGCGCATGCCGCCGGTGATCTGCCGGAGCGGCTCGAACTCGGAGAGCCCACGGAAGAAGCCGGGCAGCGCCTCCAGCGGCACGGTCGCGCCGGAGGAGGGGACGGCCATGGCGACGAAGACGATGGCCGAGAGCAGCATGCCGGGGACGCCGAACGCGGCGAGCAGCGTCAGGGCGCTGATGCCGACGACGGCGATCGTGGCCACGGAGTAGACCCACAGCAGGCCGAGGTGGGAGGCGTCCATGCCGAGGATGCCGACGGTGGCGCCCTCGACGATGGAGCCCATCACCACGGAGAAGGCGAGCATGAGGATGGAGCCGATGGCCAGCGTGCGCACCCGGCTGGTGTGCTGGAGGGGGTTGCGCAGGCGGAAGGGGCCGAAGTCGGAGTGGAGGTAGCCGAGCGCGGTGTCGACCTGGTTGGTGATCGCGTTGGCGCCGAGCATGCCGCAGACGACGAGGACCAGCGCGTAGTAGAAGGCGCTCAGGCCCATGGCGCTGTGCGTGCCGAGCGGGTGGCCGTCGGCGACCTGGACGGACACGGGGTCGGCGAGCATCAGCTTCGCGGCAGGGGCGAGCGGGGCCTTCTGGGCGGCGGCGCGGTCGAGGAGCTGCTTGCCGAGCTGCGCGGAGGCGGCGTGGGCGGCCTTCTGCGTGGCCTGGCTGGCCATGGACGAGCCGAAGCTGCCCGCCGACTGGTTGGTGAGCACCGACAGGGCCGGACGGACCGGCTGGGCCTGCTGCTGCGGGCTGCTCAGCCCCGCCACCGCGGCGGTGAAGTTCTCCGGTACGACGATGGCGCCGTAAAGCTTGCCCTGGCCGAACTTCTTGTCGGCCTCCTGGCGGCTGAGGACCTGCCAGTCGAAACTGTCGTTGCCCGCGGTGGACTTCTTGATGCCGGAGACGACCTGCTCGCCGAAGTTGAGGCGCTTGCCGTTGGCTTCGGCGCCCTTGTCGCTGTTGACGAGGGCGACGGGAAGGTCGCGCAGGTTGCCCTTGGGGTTGACGTTGCCGCCCACGTACAGCAGGGCGAACAAGGCGGAGACCACCGCGAGGATGAGGCCCGAGCCGATCCACAGCCGTGGGCTGCGGAGCACGGACGAGGACGGGAGGGAAGGCATGATCGCTCCGGGGTGATGACGCAGAGTAGCTAGATATCGAAGGTATCCAGGTGCTAGATAGTGGCAGTATCCAACAGGGGTGTCCAATCGTTGAACGCGGATACCCGGTTCGCACCATCAGCGAGGAAGCCGCATGAAGATCTCGGAGCTCAGCCGCAGAGCCGGCGTGCCGGTCGCCAGCATCAAGTACTTCCGGCGCGAAGGCTTGCTGCCCGCCGGCCGGGCGACGGCCGCGACGCTGGCCGAGTACGGGGAGGAGCATGTCCAGCGGCTGCGGCTGATCAAGGCGCTGACCACGCTGGGAGGGCTGTCCATCGCCGCCACCCGGGACGTCCTGGCGGCCGTCGGTGAGGCCCACACCACCGACGGGAAGCTCGGCGCGATCAGCTACGCCCTGC
This sequence comes from Streptomyces hesseae, assembly GCF_031845785.1. Taxonomy (NCBI): domain Bacteria; kingdom Bacillati; phylum Actinomycetota; class Actinomycetes; order Kitasatosporales; family Streptomycetaceae; genus Streptomyces; species Streptomyces hesseae. Next base: position 306,263 of record NZ_JAVRFI010000005.1, on the reverse strand, counting down.
CGGTGCCCGTCGCCGGGTCGGTCGTCGCCGACTCCGGCCAGGAGGCGGCGGACCAGGCGGCCGCCGAGGCGGAGGTGGCGGACCTGATCGCGGCCATGGACTGGCAGACGCCCGACACCTCCCCGCATGTACGGGGGCTGACCGAGGCGCTGAAGGCGCTCGGGCGGGTCGACGCGGACTACCGGCCGGGCGAGCTCGCCGCCTACGCGGCACTGGCCAACTCCATCGCCCGTCTGGACCTCGAGCGCGCGGCCACCTTCGGTGACGATCCGGAGGCCGTGGCCGAACGGGCGGTCATCGTCTTCGCCCTCTCCGCCCCGGTGCTGGAGCTGTTGCGCCGGCTCGCGCAGGAGGACCAGGTCCGCCGCCGCGCCGCGGGGCACGGTGAGCTCGGCGAACAGCTTTCTTGAAACTTCAAGAAGAGTCGAAGAGTGCGAGCGAGGGCGAGCGGCTTCAGAAGCTCTACGAGGACACTCTGGCCGAGGGCGGCCGCCTGGTCGTCCACGCGGGCGGCGGCAAGCCGGGCCAGGCCGACTACCTCAAGAACGCGGCCTCGGCCGGTTCATGAGCGACCGCGCCGCCCTGGACCGCTTCAAGGCGCGCGTCAGCCTCTACGTCGGTGACGTCAAGGGCGCGAACCCCGCCGACCCCGCCGGCAAGCTCGGCCTGTACCCCGTCGACCGGAACGGCACGCAGGGCTAGCGGTCGGCGAGCGGAAGAACACGGCGGCCGCACCCGGGACATGAGGGTGCGGCCGTTTTCACGCCTCGGGAATCCGAGGGAATGCGACACAACCAACACTGGTTACGCCTATGTCATCGATATGACGTAACGAGTGGAGGACGATCCCCCCATGACCACCACGACACCCACGACCTCCGGCCCGGCCGAGCTGCCCTCGCGTGCCGCGCGCCTGCTGGGCCGCCCCCTCGCCCTGGGCGATGTCACCCTGGCCAACCGCATGGTGATGGCGCCCATGACGCGACGCTTCTCACCGGGGGGCGTGCCGGGCGAGGACGTCGCCGCGTACTACGCCCGGCGGGCGGCCGGCGGCGTGGGCCTGATCATCACCGAGGGCACCTACGTGGCCCGCGACGCCGCCGCGGCCTACGACAGCGTGCCCCACTTCCACGGCGAGGAGGCCCTGGCGGGCTGGGCCCGGGTGGCCGAGCGGGTGCACGAGGCCGGCGGCCTCATCATGCCCCAGCTGTGGCACACCGGCGTGGCACGCCCCGACGGCGCCGCACCGCTGGGCGTACCGGCCGACACCCCGTCCGGGACCGACCTCAACGGCCGCCCGCACGGCAAGGAGATGACACTGGCCGACATCGACGCGGTGGTCGGAGCCTTCGCGCGGGCCGCCGCCGACGCCGAGCGCGCCGGCTTCGACGGCGTCGAGCTCCACGGCGCCCACGGCTACCTGATCGACACCTTCCTCTGGCACGGCACCAACAAGCGCACCGACGCCTACGGCGGCGACCAGGCCTCCCGCGCCCGCTTCGCGACCGAGATCGTCGCGGCGGTGCGCGCCGCCGTCTCGCCCGGCTTTCCCGTCGTCCTCCGCTTCTCGCAGTGGAAGACCGAGCACTACGACGCCCGGATCGCCGAGACTCCGCAGGAGCTCGAGCGGCTGCTCGCCCCGCTCGCGGCGGCGGGCGTGGACGCCTTCCACGCCTCCACCCGGCGCTACTGGCTGCCCGAGTTCGAGGACGGCGACCTGAACCTCGCGGGCTGGACGAAGAAGCTCACCGGCAAGCCCGTCATCACCGTCGGCTCGGTGGGCCTGGACCAGGAGTTCAGGGGCGTGCGCAGCGGCGGCCCCGGCCACGCGGGAGTGGCCGGCATCGAGCCGCTCCTGGACCGCCTCGAGCGCGACGAGTTCGACGCCGTCGCCATCGGCCGGGCCCTGATCTCCGACGCCGAGTGGCCCGCCAAGGCCCTGACTGACCGGCTCCACGAGGCCGTTCCGTACGACGTGGCGCAGCTCGGCACACTGGTCTGACCCCGGCGCCCCCGGCGCGCCGGCTTCCCGGAAGGACGGTTCACGCGATGACCTGGCCCGCGACGGCACGTTACGGCCTGGAGGCGGCCCCCGGACGCCTCGGCCTCGTCCAGGACCTGCTCAACACGGCCGCCGTCGAGGCGCCCGGCTCCGTGGACCTCCTCGCCGCCCCCGACGACGCGCGGGCGTGGGCCGACGCGGCCGTCGCGCGGTGGACGGCCGTCACCGGGCAGCCGGTGCCCCCGGTGCGCCTCGACGCCGAGGAGGCCGAGAAGCTGCGGGCGTTCCGTGACGACCTGCGGCGTATGATCACGGAAGGCGCCGGGGACGAGCCCGGTGCGGGCCTCCGCGCGATGGTCCCGTACCGCGGCTCGGCGGCGCTGCGGCTCGGTGAGGACGGCGTCGTCCGCCTGGAGCCGTGCGGCTCGGGCCGGCGGCTCCTGGCCGCCCTCGTCCTGGTGGCCGTCTTCGAAGCGCAGCGGGACGGCACGTGGGGCCGCCTCAAGGCCTGTCGTGCCCCGCGCTGCCGCGTCGCCTTCTACGACCGTTCGCGCAACAACAGCGGCGTCTGGCACGAGGTCAAGTCCTGTGGCAACGCGGCCAATCTGCGCGCCTGCCGGGCCCGCCGACGAGCCCGGGAAGCCGGGCCGGGGGCAAAGGAGGCTCCGGGCGACCGTCACCCACACCGGTGAGCTTCACGGCGGGTCCGCACCCGCGCGCGGCGGCAAGCGGGAAGGCTGGCCCCGAACCCGACACGACCGGCCACGAGGTGGAGCGATGACGACAACCCGGCTGCTGACGGCGGTCCTGACCGCGGCCCTTGCCCTGACCGCGGCGCCCCTGACCGCCGCGCCCCTGGCGTCCGCGACGACGCCGTCCGCGGCCCCGAAGCCCCCGAAGCACAGGCATCTGAACCTCACCAACCAGGACAACAGACAGTCCCTCGCGGTGCATAAAGGCGACGAGATCACCGTCCGGCTCTCGGGGGAGCGGACGCCCAACTCGACCTGGTCGTGGACCGTGCCCACGGCCGCCGACGGCACCGTGCTGCGCCGCGGCGCCGTCGGCACGGCCCCGAACGGCGACACCACGGCCGTCTTCCACGCCCAGGCGGACGGGACGACCACCCTGGACTCCCAGCTGAGGTGTGTCGCCGATCAGCCCGGCCACGTGTGCTCGCAAGCGGTCGTTCCCTGGCAGACCACCGTGCGCGTGCGGCGGTAGCGCGCCGACCGCCCGGCGCGGCTCCTCCGGGCGGCGAAAAGCCCGTCTGACCATGGGGTATGCTTCTTCTCGTCGCCGGCCCCAATAGCTCAGTCGGCAGAGCGTCTCCATGGTAAGGAGAAGGTCAACGGTTCGATTCCGTTTTGGGGCTCTGTAACGGAAGGCCTCCACCGATGCGGTGGAGGCCTTCCGCATTGCGGTGGCGATCCCCGCTCCCGCGGAACGAGGTAACCATGGGTTCCCCTTCATCCGCTTCCCGCGCCCGGGGCACGCCGGTACCCCGCCCCGCCCGTGACTGGTGCCTGATCGTCGCCGGGTTCCTGCTCGCCTTCGGGCTGTCGAGCGCCGTCGCCGTACAGATCCTGCTGACCGGGCACATCGATCTCCCCGACTGGGCCGTACGCCACCTCCCCGGTATGAAGGCGGGCTTCCTGGTCGCCGCCGTCGCGATGGCACTCGCCCACCGGTGGCTCGGCCACAGCGCCGCCGACCTGGGCCTGGCGGCACGCCCCCGCCAGCCTTTCCCCTACGGCGGACTCGGCGCCGCCGGGGTGGCCTACCTCGGCATGTGGATCGGCTTCGAGGTGATGCGGCTCTTCCCGTCACCCGGATACACCCCCACCGGCCGCACCGGCGCCGGCGAGCAGCTGCCGGCCAACCTCCACAGCGCCCTCGTCGAGGAGACCCTCCTGCTCGCCCTGCCCATGGCGGTGATGACACGGCTCCGCCGGCCGTGGTGGGCCCAGCTCGCGGTACTGATCGCCCTGCGGGTACCCTTCCACCTCTACTACGGGTACGGCGCGTTCGCCCTCTGCCTGATCTGGATGGGCGGATACGTCCTCGTCTACCGGCGGACCCGGATCGTATGGCCCTTCATGCTGGCCCACTTCGTCTACAACTCGGCCCACGCCGACTACCTGCCGACCGTACTGCGCCCCCTGGTGGGGCTGGCCTTCTGGCTCCTCGGCGTCATCGCCCTCGTCCGCCTGGCCAGGGACGAGAAATGGCTATCCCGTCGCCCACACGGATGAATCCGTCAAAACCACCATCTGATTGTCGGGCAATGCCGCTTCCATGGACCCGTTGTCGGGAAGTCGCGCGCGCATTCGGGAGGGCCGGTTGGACCGCCGCACGTTTCAGAGCCGACTTGTTTCGCTGGGGAGTCTGACGGTGGCCGGGGCGCTGCCGGGGACGTGGGGGAGCGCGGCCGCCGAGCCGGCGGGGAGCGAGGGGGTGCCGCCCCGGCGGTCGGTGGTCGAGTACGGGCTGCCGCCCGCCGAGGAGACGCACGAGATCGTCAAGGTGCCGGACAAACCGATGGCACTGGTGTCGCAGATGTCCGACAGCCATCTGGTGAAGCTGGCCCTGGATCCGCGCACCGAGCGGGTCACCGGCGTCAAGGCGTTCGCGCTGGGGCCCAAGGACGCGATGCTGCACGGGCTGGCGGTGTCGGAGCGCCACCCCGGACGGATCTGGGCCACGCACGAGGGCGGGAACCGGCTGCTGCTGGTCGATCCGAGGGCGGACGAGCTCGATGCCGCGCCGCGCGTCGAGCGGGAGATCGGCATCCCGGGCGGTGGCCGGGGCCCGCACTACGTCAACGAGTACGGCGACACGCTGTGGGTGACGCTGAAGGGGAGCGACCAGGTCCTGGCCCTGGACCACACCCGTCCGGAACGGTTCCGGCTGTTCGAGGCGAAAGCACACCCCATCTTCGCCGCCCGGCACCCCGGCAGCGGCGACTTCTACGTCAGCCAGGACAGCGCGAGCACGGTGCTGCGGATCGATCCGGGGAGCGGACGCACCTCTCAGATGCCGATCCCCGCCGAGCGGGGCAGCACCCCGGTCGGGCTGATCGGCGGAGCCGGCGGGGTCTGGGTGGTGCTGCTCGGCACGGACAAGGCCGGGACCGGCACGTTCGGCCGGATCGACGAGGACGGCCGGATCACCTGGCACCGGCTGCGCGCCCCGCAGGGCCGCTCGGCGTCGCTGCTGCACCTGGCCTTCGGGCGGGGACGGGAGCCCATGCTGTGGCTGCTGGCGTCGTCGATCGTCTCCGACGACGCACGGGATCTCATCATCCGGGTGCGGTTCGACTCGTCGTGGACGCGGATCGTCGAGGAGGAGTACGCGGCGCTGCCGACGCAGATGTGCAAGGCGCATCGCCTGCTGCCGCTCGCGAACAGCGTGCTCGCCACCGAGCTGACGACCGCCACGGTGGCACAGCTGACCGTCGCCCGGGAATGACACCCGGTCAGGGCGGCACGGGGAGGGGGCCGGCGACGATATCGCCGGCCCCCTGTGGTGCGTCGGTTACCGCGCGAGCCACTCGGGGCGGCCCGAGCCGCGCGGGACGAGGACGGTGCGGAACGCGCCGGGGGTCCCGGACATCACGACCTGGTCAGTGACGCCCTGGTAGCGGCCGCAGGGGGTGTCGGCGGTGAAGGTGTCGGGGTCGAGGTAGGCGTGGTGTTCACCGGTGCCGGCGAGCTCGCGGGCGTAGTCCTTGTCGAGGACGCCGAGGCTGAGGATCCACAGGGCGACGCGGGTGAGCGAGACGTGGACGCGGTAGCTGCCGCCCTCGGTGGCCCGCCGGATCAGGGCGGCGATGACGCCGGTGGTGGCGAGCCAGGGGACCAGGTAGTCGTTGACGACCTTGATCGGCGGCAGCGCCGGGTTGTCGTCACTGCCTTCGAGGTTCATCATGCCCGCGACGCAGCCGGCGGTCTGGTCGAAGCCGACGCGGTTCGCCCAGGGCCCGTGCTGTCCGTGGAGGCTGACGGTGGTGTGGATGATGCCGGGCCGGATCGCGGCGGCCTCCTGCGGGGTGAGGCCCATGCGCTCGAGGTAGCCGGCGCGGTGGTTGGCGTAGAAGACGTCGGAGCCGCGCAGCAGGTCCCGCAGGACGGCCGCGGCCTGTGGGTCGCGGGCGTATTCGAGGGTGGTGGAGCGTACGCCGACCTGGGCGGTGTAGTAGAGGATGTCGTTCTCGAACTGGCCGGGGCGCCAGACGTTGAGGGCGTCGGCGCCGTGCTGGGCCATGGTGCGGCCGATGGCGGCGCCGGCGATGACATGGCCCAGGCCCAGGGCGCGTACGCCGTCCAGGGGCTGGGTGGCGCCGGGCGGCAACGGCTCGGGGTCGCTGTCGCCGATCTTCTCGATCTCGATCAGGGGCAGGTCGGCCAGGACGTCGCGGTACTGGCGGGTGTCGAGGAACTCCCGGGTGCCGCGCAGCATGGGCATGACGACCCCGGCGTCCGCTCCGGCGCGCTCCAGCTCGGCGCCGTCCCAGCGGGAGACGGCGTTCGCGACGGCGAGGGCGTCGTCGGGCGCGCCCAGCAGCTTCAGGGTGCGGGACTTGAGCGCGGGGTAGACGTTCAGGGGCATCACCCAACGGCCGTCGCCGGCGCGGTAGAAGGACAGGGCGAAGGGGTCGTCGGGGGCGACGATCGGGTAGCCGTTGAGCTTCTCCCACTTCCCGTCGTAGAAGGGGCACAGCCGGTGCGGGGCCTTGCGCAGGTCCATGCCGATGTCCTGGCCGGGGCCGCCGCGGTGCTGCCACAGCTTGGCCAGGGCGACGGACTTGGCGGTCAGGCCCAGGGCGGGGGCGGCGGCCAGCCGCAGGGTGGAGGGGACGACGGGGTCGGCGCCGGTGAAGGAGACCGTGCCGCCCGCGTCCCGCTCGCTCATGCCGACGCCGCCGAGGACGTCGTCGAGCGCGGCGTGGATGTCGAAGTCGTCCCCGGACTCGCCGGTGACCGGCGAGTCGAGCGCGGCCTTGATCTTGTCGGTGAGGTTCATGGTGCTGCCTGTCAGTGCTGGGCGGGCTGTGCGTGGGCGGGCTCGGCGAGGGCGCGCATCAGGGCGATCTGGGCGCGGTCGCGGCGGGCGGCGAGTTCACCGACCGGCTCGCCGCCGAACGCCTCCTCCGCCTGTGCGGTGAGCAGGGCGACGGTGGGTTCGTCGAACGACGGCTCGCCCAGGCCGGGCCAGGTCGCCTCCATGGCGCGGCCGAGGTGCCGGAGGAAGTGCGGCAGACCGCCGGGGCCGCCGCCGAGGTGGAAGGTGCGGAAGGGGCCCGCGACCGCCCAGCGCAGCCCGATGGAATCGGTGACGATGTCGTCGAGCTCGGCCTCGGTGACCACGCCTTCGGCCACCAGGTGCACGCATTCGCGGAAGAGCGCGGCCTGGAGGCGGTTGGCGACGAAGCCGGGCACCTCCTTGCGGAGGATCTGGGGCTTCTTGCCAAGCGACGCGTAGAAGTCACGGGCCCGCAGCAGGGTCTCCGCGGAGGTCCGCTCACCCGGGACGATCTCCACCAGCGGGACGAGGTGCGGCGGGTTGAAGGGGTGGCCGACGACCAGGCGTTCCGGCTGCCGCATCGCCGTGGCGATCGCGGTGGCGGGGATGCCGGACGTCGACGTGGCCAGCAGCGCGTGGGCGGGAGCGGCCTGTTCGACGGTCCGCCAGATCTCCCGCTTGACGTCCAGCCGTTCGGGGCCGTTCTCCTGGACGACGTCGGCCTCCGCGACCGCGGCGGCCAGGTCCGGCTCGAAGTGGAGCCGGGCCGTCAGTCGCTCGGTGGGCATACCGAGCTCCGCGAGGGCCGGGGCGATCTCCTCGAGCCCGGCCAGGACCTGCTCCTCCGCCTCGGGGCGCGGGTCGCTGACGACGACGTCCAGGCCGTGGGCCAGGAACAGCCCGGCCCAGGAGATCCCGATCACGCCGCCGCCGATAACCGCGACGCGGCCGTACGCATCCGGGACCGATGTGTGTGCGTTCATGGTGTGTACCCCCGCTTTTCAGTGCGCCAGGTAGTCGTGGACGATCTCGGCCGGGTTCAGGGTGAGGTCGGTGAGAATATGGCTGGCCGCGACGACTTCGAGGACCGGCAGGTCCGCGAGCGGCGCCAGCGCGTGGGCGAACAGCTCCAGGCGGGCCGGGCCGCGGAACGCGCTCTTGACCGTGATGTCGGTGATCTGGGTGCGGACCAGTTCGCAGATGCGAGGCCGGCCGTCGTAGCCGGGCAGCGCCTTGACCATGAAGGTGGGGACGCAGATCTCGGCGCGGGCCTCGTCGAGGTCCATCGGGTGGTGCTTGTAGCCCATGGTGGCGGTGGCCACTCGCAGCGAGCCGTAGTCGAGCGTGCCGACGAGGGTGTCGGAGTCGGTGTAGAGCCTGGGCGACCCGGCCTTCTTCGGGTAGGCGCTCAGCTCCCGGCCGCTGGAGATCGCCGGAACGCTGTCGAGGTACATGGCCAGGTTGTACTCGCCGCGCTCACCCTCGTACTCGACGGGGACGACCTGGCCGGCCTCGGTGTAGTCGCCCAGGCCCGTCACGTCCGGCATCCGCATGATCTCGAAGCGCACCAGCGGCTCGGGAACCTTCAGCGGTTCGGGGACGACCCGGCGCAGGGCCTCGGGGTCGGTGCGGTAGGTGATGTTGAGGTACTCGCGGTCGGTGAACCGGTACCGGGTGGGGGCGAAAGCGGGTGCGTCCAGCGGAGTGGTGAACAGCCGGGCGACGTCGTGCATCTGCATGGGGGCTTCCTTTCAGCGCCTGGAACCACCTCACTCCTCCCGCACTGATTCTGTCCAATATATGTTTCTGGCAGATTCGATATGCTCAACCATATGGAGTTCACCAAGCGCCTGCTGGAGCAGTTCCTGGTGCTGGCCGAGGAGAGGCACTTCGGCCGTGCCGCGGAGCGGCTGTCGATGAGCCAGCCCCCGCTCAGCCAGGCGATGCAGCGCCTTGAGCGGGGGCTCGGGGTGACGCTGCTGGACCGGGGGCCGGGCGGCGTCCGCCTCACCCCGGCGGGAGCCGCCTTCACCGTCGAGGCCCGGCGACTGCTCGACGCGCAGGCCGCCGCCGTCGAGCGGGTGCGGCGCGTAGCGCACGGCCTGGAGGGAGATGTGCGCGTGGGGTACGTGAGCATCCTCAGCCACCGCCACCTGCCCCGGCTGCTGCGCGCCGCGGCGGACGAGCTTCCCGGCCTGCGCGTCCACCTGCGCCAGGACTCCACGGCCGCGCTCGTGGAGATGCTCGGCGCCGGGACCCTGGACCTCGCCTTCCTCCGCGACCCGTCACCCATACCGGACGACCTGGAGGCCCACGCCTTCGCCGTCGAACGCGTCGTCGCCGCCGTGCCGGACGACCACCGCCTGGCCGGGGCCGCGTCGATCGCCCTCTCGGAGCTGTGCGACGACGACTTCGTCCTCCCCAGCGCGACGGCCCTGCCCGGGCTCGCCCTCCAGGCCCAACGCGCCTGCCAGGACGCGGGGTTCACGCCGCGCCGCCGGGCCGAGGCGGACGACCTCAGCGGCCTGCTCGGCTACGTCGCCGCCGGGCTGTGCGTCAGCCTCCTGCCGGAGGACCTGCGGGACTTCCCCGTCCCGGGCATCGCCTTCGTGCCGCTCCGGGACCCCTCGCCGTACCTCCGCACGACCGTCGCCGCCGTACACCGGCCCGACGCGGACGCGGCCGTACGGCGTCTTCTGGATCTCATCGCCCGGCACATCCGCCCGGACGACGGCGTGTGAGCGACGGCGTCGGGGACCGTACCGGCCCTACCCGTGGCGGCTCCCCGGCGTGCGCGTCGCCTCCTGTTCGCCGGACCGCCTTCCCTCGGCCCAGCCCGTGAGGAACGCCGAGATCAATTCGGCTCCGCGCGCGGCGAGATGACGCCGCCGCTCCCAGCGGGAGCGGGGCGGTACGCCGCCCCGGCCGCGCCCCGGATCGAGGGCGAGGGCGGTGAGGCGCCGGCCCGCCTGGGCCAGGTCGGCGAGGATCCGGTCCCGGCGCGGCCCGCCGGGCGTGGCGCGGAGGGCGGTGTACAGGCCCTCGATCTCGGACACGACCGCCCCGAGGCGCAAGTCGGTACCACCTGTCGATGTCGTCCTGCCCTGCGCCAATTGCCGCCCCCTTCGTGCGTTCGCGTGCCCGGCGCACAACACTTGCCCAGTTGCGCAACTTCGCAATCCTTTCGGGGTGTTCGGCTCCGGCCGCCCGGTCACCCGTAGGACAGGTTGGAGCACACGTCGTCGTCCGCCGACCGGGCGGTGCCGGCCACCTGGGTGGGCACCGCGGTGGGCGCCTGGGCCGGCGTCGTCGGCTCGGCCGGGGTCGGGGCGGTCGCGTACGTCCGGCCCAGGGTGACGATGATGCCCGGTGTGCCGGAGGGGCGCAGTTCGGCTCCGGGGAACAGGCGGGCGACGGTCTGTGCGTGGTCGTGCTGCCCGGGGCCGTAGCCGATGACCGTGGCCGTCCCCTGGTGGGAGCGGCTGTTCGCGGTTCCGGTGACGGTGAATCCGCTGCCTTTCAGCGTCTCGGCGGCGCGGGCGGCCAGGCCCGGTGTCGTGGTGCCGTTGTGCACGGCCACGTCGATGCCCGAACCGGACACGGGGGAGGGGGCGGCGGTGCTCGGCGCGGGCGGTTTGTCGTCCTGCTTACCGCGCGCGTTCTGGCCGTCGATGGTGCGGTCGTTCCTGATCGCTTCCCAGAGGGCGTCCGCGTCGGGGTGGACGATCGCGACCCGGTTGCCCTGGTACTGCCAGGGGAGCGTGACGAACTTGGTGTTGTGGAGGTCGACGTCCTTGAGCGACATCGCGAAGGAGAGCAGTTTGCGGGCCGAGTCGAGGCCGGGGTCGACCGTCATGGACTTGGTGGCCGCGTCCGCCAGCGGCAGCAGGGTGGTGGGGTTGAAACCCTGACCCTTCACCTTCTTGATGAGGCTCGCGACGAACGCCTGCTGCCGCTTGATGCGGCCGATGTCGGAACCGTCCCCTATGCCGTGCCGCAACCGCACATAGTCCAGCGCCTCCTGGCCGGAGACCGTCCGGGGGCCCTTGGGGAAGATCAGCCGGCCCTTCGAGCCGAGGTTGGGGTTGAGGTCGCCCTGGTAGACGTCGTTGGGCAGGCAGACGTTCACACCGCCGACGGCGGACGTCATCTTCGAGAAGCCCACGAAGTCCACGACGACCGTGTGGTCGACGCGCAGACCGGTCAGCTTCTCCACCGTGTTCTGCGTACAGGCGGGGTTGCCCTTCGCGGTGCGCCCGACCGAGAAGGCCGAGTTGAACATTTCATTGCTCTGGGGAGCCGTCCATGTGCCGTCGGGGAGCCGGCACGAGGGGATGTCGACCAGGGTGTCACGGGGGATGGACACCGCGACGGCGTGTTTCTGGTCGCCGTAGACGTGCAGGAGGAAGGCGGTGTCCGAGCGGCCGAAGTCGTCGCCTCCGCCGCCCATCCGCGCGTTGTCCCCGGAACGCGAGTCCGATCCGATGACCAGGACGTTCTGGCCACCGAATCCGGCGGCGGGCCGGTTCTTCGACAGGCCCTCCGCGCCGAAGCTGTCGATGTTGCCGTTGAACTCGTAGTAGAGCCAGCCCCCGGCGGCCACCATCAGCACGGCCGTGGACGCCGATATGGCGGTGATGAGCCGCACCCGGCCGCGACGGCGCTCCCGGATGCGGATGGCCTGCCGGCTCTGACGCCGAGGAGCCACCGATGTGCCTGTCATATGTGCGCTTTCGTCCGCGTGGCTACCGGGGAACGGCCGGCTCGCCCCACTCGTCGGTTATATAGTTGCGCAATGTAGCAAGAGTTGGGGTGGTCGTGGCCTGCGGGTTCCAGGAACCCCCCAAGGGAGGAAGGGCGCTTGTGTCCACCGCTCCCGGGCGGGGCAGGGATCCCGACCGGATGAGGTGACCCGGCGGAAGGACGACGAGTGGCCACGGACCGGCACGCCCACGCGATGACGCACACCGGCGCCGAAGCGGTGCGGCACTACGAGAAGGCGCTGGACAACCTCCTCTTCTTCCGCGAGGAGACGGCCGCGGAGGCCGGGGCGACGCTCGACGCCTCGCCCCGCTCCGCCATGGGCAACGTCCTCAGGGCGTATCTGGGACTGCTGGGTACGGAGGAGAAGGACGCGGCCGAGGCGGCCACGGCGTTCGCGGCCTACCGGAAGGACGTACCGGTCGCCGAGCTGACCCCGCGCGAACGCATCCACGTCGAGGCGGCCTCCTCCTGGCTGGGCGGCGACTTCCACAAGGCCGGCCGCCTCCTCGCCGAGCTCGTCGTGGCGTACCCGAAGGACGCCCTCGCCCTGGCGGTCGGGCACCAGACAGACTTCTTCACCGGCAACGCCGCGCTGCTGCGCGACCGGATCGGCGGCGCGCTGTCCGCCTGGGACGAGCACGATCCCCACTACGGACTCCTCCAGGGCATGTACGCGTTCGGCCTGGAGGAGGCGGGCCACTACACCCGCGCCGAACACGTGGGCCTGGAAGCCGTCGAACGCAACCCGCGCGACGTATGGGGCATCCACGCCGTGGTGCACTCCTACGAGATGCAGGGCCGGCACGAGGACGGCATTCGCTTCCTCGACAACCGTACGGACGACTGGTCGACCGGCAACTACCTCACCGTGCACAACTGGTGGCACTACGCCCTCTACATCCTTGAGACCGGCCGCACCGACGACGTCCTGGCCGTCTACGACGCCGCCGTCCACCACGACGGCTCCGCCGGGAGCGCGATGGAACTCCTGGACGCCGCCGCGCTGCTCTGGCGGCTGTACCTGGCGGACACCGACACGGGCGACCGCTGGCCCGTACTGGCCGACGCCTGGGCAGCGCGGCACGACGGCCCGTACTACGCCTTCAACGACGTCCACGCCGTCATGGCCTACGTTGGCGCCGACCGCCTGCCCGACGCCGAACGCCTCATCCACGACCGGCGGACCTGGCTGGAGGGGGCCGGCACCGGAGCGGGCGTGTCCAACGTCGCGATGACCGCCGGGATCGGGCTCCCGGCCTGCCGCGCCCTCGTGGCGTACGGGCAGCGACGCTACGGCGACGTCGTCGACGAGCTGCTTCCGCTACGGCGCCGCTTCCAGTTCTTCGGCGGCAGCCACGCCCAGCGCGACGTCCTCCAGAAGACCCTGGTCGAAGCGGCCCTGCGCGCCGGACGTCACGACCTGGCCCGCACCCTGCTGAGCGAACGCGCCGGCCTCCGCCCCCAGTGCCCCTACGACCTCGAGGCCCGTGCCCGCCTCGCCCGGGCCACCGCCTTCCGCGCGGGCCGCGAGGACTGAGCCCGCCACCCCTGCCCGCCACGGCCGACATCTGCGCCGATCCGGTGAACCCGGCACCCGTGTGTGCGCCCGGCCGTGTGTTCTCGTCCGCCCGCGCCGACAGTGTTCTCCATGGACGACCGGCCCACGGGATGGAGAACGCGGGTACCGCGTGAGCGCGCGCGGCCGCGATGGGTGCGGGAGTCGCCCGTCTCCTGGCGGTTGGCGGTGCTGACGGTCTGCTTCGGCGGCTTCATGAGCCAGCTGGACGCGAGCATCGTCACCCTCACCTACCCGAGCCTTGAGCGGGAGTTCGGCGAACGGCTGGCCGCCGTGCAGTGGGTGTCACTGGTGTACATGCTGGTCACGGCGGCGGTACTGGTCGCGGTCGGCCATGTGTCGGACGTGGTGGGCCGCAAACTGGTCTACCTCCACGGCTTCGGCCTGTTCGCGCTCTCCTCCGCCGCCTGCTCCCTGGCCCCGGACCTGACGGCGCTGGTGTGCTTCCGCGCCGTACAGGCGCTGGGGGCGGCGATGCTAGCGGGCAACAGCGTGGCCCTGGTCAGCCTGGTGGCCCCGCGCGAGAAGCTGCGCACCGCGCTGGGCATGCAGGCGGGAGGGCAGGCGCTGGGCCTGGCGGCCGGGCCGACGCTGGGCGGGGTGCTGGTGTCGACGGTGGGCTGGCGCTGGGTGTTCTGGATCAATGTGCCGGTCGGCGTCCTGGCGACACTGCTCGGCCGTTACCTGCTGCCCCGTACGGTCGAACGGGCCGGCGGCACCCGCTTCGATCTGCGGGGGACGGCCTGGCTCGCGGTGGCGTCGGCCGCGTTGCTCGGCGGGGTCTCGGTGTTCTCCGGCACGCCGCTGCCGGGCTGGTCCGGCATGGTGCTGCTCGCGGTGTCGGCGGCGGCTTCCTGGGGTTTCGCACGGCGCGAGGCGCACGCCCCCGAGCCCTTGGTGCCGCTGTCGCTGCTGGGGGACCGGCGGATCGGATGGGGGCTGGTGGGAGCCCTGGCCGGGTACCTCGTCCTGTTCGGGCCGCTGGTGCTCGTCCCCCTGGTGCTGACGCGGCACGGGGAGAGCGAGATGCGGGCCGGCCTGCTGCTCGGCGCCCTGCCCGCCGCGTTCGCGCTCGCCTCCAACCTTCAGGAGCACCTGCTTCCCCGGCGGTGGAACGGCCGCCGCCGCGCCCTGACCGGGGCCGCGCTGTCCATGGCGGGGCTGATGGGACTGGCGTTCGCCTGCCCGGCGGACCGGTGGCTGATCTGCTGGCTCGCCGTGCTGGGCCTGGGGCTCGGCCTGTTCACCCCGTCCAACAACGAAACCCTGATGCGGGCCGTGCCACGCCGGCTGTCCGGCACGGGTGGCGGCATGGTCAACACGGCCCGGGCCCTGGGCACCGCCCTCGGAATCGCCGTCGTCACCCTCACCCTCGAACTGGGCGACGGCCGCGGCGCGGGATCGGTCCTGCCTCCGCTCCCCGTTCTCACCCTCGCCGCGGCCGCTGCTCTGGCCGGGGCGTCGACGGTGCTGGCGGGGTAGTAGGGGTGGCCGGTTCTGTATATGGACGACCGCTGTCGGCAGGGCTAGTCATGACCACGACATGAAGCGCGCTCATGACGGAATCAGGAAGGGGATCGTCCATGTCACCTCGACACGTCACGATCGGTCTTGCACTGACGACGGCGCTGCTCACCGGAACGGGCCTCGCCACGGCCTCGGCCACACCCCGTGACGCAAGACCGGCGAACGCCGGCACCGCTGCCGCTACCTCGCTCCAGAGGGCCCACCAGGGTGCCCGTACCCTCGGGGAGCGGGTCCAGTCGGGGGTCGTCAGGATCGCCAGCCTCTACAGCCGGACCCCCGGCCAGTGCCTGGACGCGGACGCCAACGCGGGCGGCAACGGCACCAAGGTGCAGGTCTGGGCATGCAACGGCAGTGACCAGCAGGCGTGGATCTCCTGGGACAACGGGGCGCTGGAGAGCGTCCGGTTCCGGGGCATGTGCCTCGACGCCGACACCAACGGCGGCGGCCGCAACGGCACCAAGGTGCAGCTGTGGCAGTGCAACGGAACGGCACAACAGCGGTGGTTCACGTTCCGGAACGACCTCGCGATCTACAACGACCTGTTCTACAACGGCGGCAACACCGTCCTGGACCGGGACACCAACGTGCCCGGCAACGGTGCCCGCGCGCAGCTGTGGGCCAAGAACTTCCAGTCCCAGCAGTGGTGGCGTTCCGACCTCGCCTGACCGTGAGAGCGGGGGTGTTCCGCCGTGTTCGTCACGGCGGAACACCCCCGAGGGCTCGCTACCGGTCCGTCGGCTCGGCCGGCTGTGTCTCAGCGCGCATCAGTGCTGCGGGTGCCGGCCGACACGGTCGTAGCGCTGGTTGTTCGTCCTGACGGACTTGTCGACCGACGTGCTGTTGTCGATCGTGGTGCTCTTGTCGACCGTGGTGCTGACCTGGGACTCCGAGATCTGCCCGCAACGGTTGTGGTTGGCCTGCTGGACGTTGGAGAGGTCCGCCGTGCCGCCCTTGCCGCCGTTGGCCGTCGCCCCCTGGTGCTGAGCGCCGTTGGTCGAGCCGGAGCCGCCGCTGCCCGGGCCGCCGGTGCCGAGGCCGCCCGTGCCGGGTCCGCCCGAGGCGGGGCCGCTGGTGCCGCTGCCGCCCGTGGCGTCCGGGCTGCCGCCGCCGAAGACGCTGCCGCCACCGCCGGCCCCGGCCGACCCGCCGCTGGCGTCACCGCTGGAGGCGTTGCCGCCCGAGCCGGTGCCACCGGCGCCGGAGCCGCCCGTCCCGTCACCACCCACACCGACACCCAGGAGATCCTGCGCCTGCCGCACCACCGCGGTTCCTCCGGAGGCGTCGACCAGGCTGGCGTTGTACGGGTTGTTGCAGTAGATGTTCGTGTAACCCTCGCCGTGCCCTGAATCCGCCGAAGCGGCCGAGGCGGTCCCGCAACCCACTCCGATGGTGGTGATGGCGAGCGTGACGGCCGCGGCGACCCGCTGGATGATGCCCACAGGATTCCCCTCCAGTCGACGCCGGCGCACGTATGACCGGCGTACTTTCACTTCGGGTTAACTGCCGACCGGGGGAAGGGTGACGGGTTAAATATGATGCGTCACCTTTACGGCATTCACCCACCCTCCTTGAGGGCTTCCATCACCCCGAATGGCAACGGAAAGTGACAGCCTGTCATCCGGAGGGTGTGGCCATGTAGGCGCTCGGGCAAGGCGGTTCAGCTCAGGGTCGCCGTCGCGTGGCCGGCCGGGAGTTCACGCCCGTACGCGAGCAGCAGGAGCTCCTGGGCGGGTCCCGTCAGCGTCCTGCCCGAGCCGTACGACCACTCCAGATCGGTGGCGCGAAGCTCGACGCCTTCGAGCTTCGCCTTGAAGAACCGGAGCGTGCTCGGCTGGACGGTCCGGAACACGATCCGCAGGCGTTCCTCGGGGACCCGGCGCCCGAGGCCGAGGGGGACGGTGATGTCCAGGCCGTGGACCACGTCGTGCCCGAGCGCCGCCGGCAGCCCGCCCACCGGCGGCTTCCAGGGGTGATGGGCGTTGTCCCGCAGCGCCTGGGCGATCTCGAGCCGGGACAGGGCCGCGGCGTCACGGCGTGCGAGCCGGTCCGTCATCCTGTGGAGGTTGCCGCCCGACCGGGCGAGTTCCAGTGCCGTCCTGCCGAACGAGTACCGGAATCCCTGGCTCATGTGGGCGGCGACCTCCCGTACCCGCCATCCCGCGCACAGGGACGGCGCGTCCCACTGGGCCTCGGTCAAGCCGTCGAGGACATCGGCGAGTTCACGCCGTTCCGACGCTACCGCCGCACGAACATCCACCGTCGTACTCTCCATGGCCACCAGCCTGATCGAGAGCCTGTGAGAAGTCCAAGAGCCGGTATTTCTCGTCGCTAGAATCCCTGCTTATGGAGCTCCGCCAGCTGAAGTACTTCCTCACCGTCGTCGAGGAGGCCAACTTCACCCGCGCCGCCGCCCGTCTCCACCTCGCCCAACCGGGAGTGAGTGCTCAGATCCGGCAACTGGAACGAGAGCTCGGGCAGGCGTTGCTGGACCGCTCCGGCGGCACTGTCACCACGACCGCCGTGGGCGAGGCGGTCCTGCCCTATGCCCGGGCGGCACTCGCGGCCGTCGAGGGGCTGCGGCAGACGGTGGACGAGTTCACCGGGCTCATACGGGGGCAGGTCACCATCGGGCTCGTCTCCGGCGCGGTCGCCGACGGATTCGACGTGGCCACCGTGCTGGCCGACTTCCACGAGGACCACCCACGGGTCGAGATAGCGCTCACCGAGGACACGTCCGAGCGAATGCTCGCGGCCCTGCGCCTCGGCGAACTCGACCTCGCCGTCGTCGGCCTCGCCGGCGAGGACCCCCTGCCGGGCATCGACCTCCAGGTCGTCGTCGACACCCCGCTGGTCGCCGCCATGGCCCCGGACGATCCGCTGCTCGCACCTGCCGGCCGTGCCGCGCTCCCGCTGAGCGCGCTCGCCGGCCGTTCGCTGATCAGCCTGCCGCGCGGCACGGGCCTGCGCGCGGTGCTCGAACACGCCTGTGAGCAGGCCGGGTTCAAGCCTCGCATAGCCTTCGAGAGTGCCGCGCCGAAGCTGCTGGCCCGGCTCGCCGCCCGTGGCCTCGGGGTGGCCATCCTCCCCGAGCTGCCGCCCGAGGGTGCCGCGGCGCTGGGCCTGCGCACCCTCCCCATCACCGGCCCCCGCCTCCGTGGCCGGGTCGCTCTCGCCTGGCCGGCGGACGGCCCGGCCGCACCGGCGGCCAGGGCCCTCCTCGCGCGCATGCGGCAGGCCTTTCCACCGGCCCGGTCCGCAGAGGACTGAGGGGCCGGTGGGCCCGGCCGCGCCCGAAGGGGCGCGGGGAACTGCGCGACCAGCCACGACGGCGCCGCAGCCGATCGACGCCCCGCCGTGACGCCTCCCGCGGAGCGCTCAGGCGGGGTGCGTGCCGGCCTCGGCGCGCTCCTGGTGGTCCGTCCCGCCTAACGGTCCGTCCCGCGCGGGCGCAGTACGAGGGCCGCGAGCAGAGCGGTGAGGGCGAGACCCGCGGCGGCGACCGCGGCCACGGCCGTGAACCCGTGGTCGTAGGCGTGCCGGGCGGCCGTCATGACCTGCCGGGCGGCCGCCGTGTCGACACGGTCGGCGACGTCCTCGGCCCCGCCGAAGGACTGCTCGACAGCGGACCGGTCGTCCGGGCCCAGCGTGGGGAGGCCGGGGAGGCCCGTGCGGTAGGCGGCGGCGAGGACGGTGCCGAGTACGGCCACGCCCAGGCCGGCGCCGAGCTCGAAGGATGTCTCCTGGATCGCGGCGGCCTCACCCGACCGTTCGGGGGAGGCCGCCCCCATGATGGAGTCGGCGCCGAGCGTCATCACGACACCGGCCCCGTAACCGGCGACGAGCATCGTGCCGACGAGGGTGGCGTAGTGGGCGGCGTCACCGATCAGGGCGAGCAGGGCGAAGGCGGCGGCGCAGGCGGTGAGGGCGCCGGTGAGCGACCAGCGGTTGCCCCAGCGCGCCGAGAGCCAGGGCGCGGTCGCGGCTCCCACCGCGTTGGTGGCGGCCAGGGGCACGAGGGCGAGCCCGGCGCTCAGCGGCGAGTAGCCCCCGACCTGCTGGAGCCACTGGGTGAGGAAGAACAGCAGGGCGACATAGGAGCCGAAGCAGCTGATCACGCAGACGGTCGAGGTGGAGAAGCGGCGGTCGTTGAACAGGGCGACGTCCAGGAGCGGTTCGGCCAGGCGCCGTTGACGCCGTACGAAGAGCACCAGCAGGCCGGCGCCGACCGCGGCGGTGACGACGACGGAGACGTCGACCGTCAGATGCTCGCCGGCGCGCTTCAGCGCGTACACGACCCCCGCCAGGCCCACGACCGACAGGGCCACGCTGGCCAGGTCCCAGCGGCGTGGCGCGGGGTTCCTCGACTCGGGGATGACACGCGCGCCGATGACGAGGATGACCAGCACGATGGGGACGTTGACGAGGAAGACGGCTCCCCACCCCCATCGTTCGGTCACGAGCCCGCCCACGAGCGGCCCCACGGTCGCTCCCACGCTGTGCGCCGCGGTCCAGACGCCGATGGCGACGGCCCGCTCCCGGTCGTCGGTGAAGACGACGCGGATCACGGCGACGGTGGACGCCATGATCATCGCGGCGCCGGCCCCGAGCCCCACGCGCGCGGCGATGAGCTGGGGCGTGGTCGCGGAGAACGCGGCACAGGCGGACGCCAGACCGAAGACCGCGAACCCGCTCAGCACCATGCGCTTGCGGCCGATGCGGTCGCCCAGCGTCCCGCACGTCACGAGCAGGGAGGCCAGCGTCAGCGAGTACACGTCGACGATCCACAGCAGTTCCACCGCGCTGGGGTGCAGGTCCCTCGTCATGCTCGGCACGGACACATGGAGCACGGTCAGGTCGATGCCGCAGAGCAGCAGGCTGGTGGAGAGCACGGCCAGGACCGTCCAGCGCCGTGCGGGCGGGAAGGGCTGATCCTTGGCCGTGGGGGGATTCGTACGTGTCGGCGTCTCGCTTCGGGGCATGACGGCACTATGGGCCGCTACTGACGCACAGGACAAGTACGGTCATGAATGTGCCATAGTGCCATTCTGTATACCGAGTTGGGGAGGTGGGCTCCGTGCGGGGCGACATCGAGGACACACCGGAGTACTGCGACGTCGAGGCGGCGATGGAAGTGCTCGGCGGCCGCTGGAAACTGGCGATCCTCAAGAAACTGCTGGACGGCACCAAGAGGTTCAGCGAGCTCAAGCGCGCGTTGCCGCGGATCACCCAGCGCATGCTCACGCGCCAGTTGCGGGAGCTGGAGGCGGACGGGCTGGTCACGCGGACCGTCCACCGTGAGGTGCCGCCGCGCGTGGACTACACGCTCACCGAGACGGGCCGGAGCCTGGACGCCATCGCGAACCAGCTCGACGCCTGGGGGCGCTGGTATCGCGCGACGCGCGGGGAGCAGGCTGGTGCGGAGCCGGCGGAGCCCGGCTCGCCTCAGGTGGAACGCAGCCGGTAGGGGCCCAGCTCCCATGTCCACCGGTGCCGCAGCACCAGCGCCGCGACATCGAGCGAGGTGAAGGGGATGCCGTGCCCGATCTCGCGGATGTCCGGCCAGGTCAGCTCCCTCTCCGCCACGGCGGCCAGCAACCGCCGCTCCAGCTCGGGATCGACCGTGTGCCGAGCGAGGCCGGCCCGGGTGCGTGAGCCGTCGGTGACCAGGAGACCCCAGCCACGGCCCGCGCAGTACCCGGCGGCGGCACGGTACTTGGCCTCATTGATCGCCAACGGGATGTCGTACTGCGGCTTGGCCTCGATCAGCACGGCATGGCCCTGGGCGGTGACGGCGAGGAAGTCGGGATAGTAGGTGCGCGGGCGGCCCTTGTAGGCGTAGGCGATGGCCAGTGGCTGCTCCTGGTAGTAGGCGATCTGGCGTGCGTGGTCGAGGAGTTGCAGGACTTGCAGTTCGGTCGTCGACTCGTACTGCACCTCGCGCCCCAGCTTGGCGCTGAACCAGGACCCGGCATGCTCGCGCGGGTTGACGTCGCGCAGGGCCGACAACTCCTCCGGTGCGGGGGCCGGGCCCGGGGCGCCAGACCAGTCGGTCGCCGCGGCCAGGCCGGCCCAGCGCGCGGAGGCGCGTGCGACGCGTGCCTCCAGGTGGTGCCGCTTCCGCTCCTCCTTGCGGCGCTGGGAGGCCAGGGTGGCGATCACGCCGAGCATCCGTTTGGCCTCGTCGTCGCTCTTGCCGGAGAGGCGGGCGAGCAGCAGGCCGGCGGGGTTGAGCGGCGCCCCGGGGAAGGCCACGTCGGCCACGGCCCGGAGGCGTTCGGCGCTCTCCGCTTCTCCCGGTGCCCCGCTGTGTGGTGCCCCGTCGTGCAGCAGGAGGCGCAAAGCGTTGCGGAGGGCGACGGTGGCCGGATCCCGACTGCCGAGCAACCTGGCGAAGCCCCGCGCCTGGAGCTGGCTGA
Source organism: Streptomyces hesseae (assembly GCF_031845785.1). Taxonomy (NCBI): domain Bacteria; kingdom Bacillati; phylum Actinomycetota; class Actinomycetes; order Kitasatosporales; family Streptomycetaceae; genus Streptomyces; species Streptomyces hesseae. The sequence goes on along the minus strand of NZ_JAVRFI010000005.1, from coordinate 284,953 downwards.
TGCGCTGTGCCGTGAGGGAGAACTCCTGCCCTATCGCCGACTGAGTACGGGGGTCGTGGCCGTCGAGCCCCAGCCGGCGGCACAGGACCGCGTGGGCGCGCACATCGCGCAACTCGTCGACAGCCGCTGCCGAGAGGTCGTGGAGCACGGTCGTCGCATCGGTGTCACCCTCGGAGACCGCCTCCCAGGACAGGTCGGCCGCCGTGTGGCCGGGGCATTTGGCCTCCAGGAGCCACTCCTCGAGGAGGAGCTGCCCGTGGGCGCGCCATAATCGCGCGGCGACGGGGCGTAGCGCGTCCTCCGTGAACGTCGTCAGTGCCTTGACGGGCTGACGGGCCAGGAACTCGGTCAGCCGCTCCGGCGACAGGCGGTGCGCGGTCACCTCCTGCCACAACGCCGCTATCGCGTCGGGCTCGCACTGCCGCGGGCGTTCACGCCGGCCGCGTGCCTCCCGGACCTTCCGGGCGGTCGCCCGCGTGCGCAGGACGTCCGCGAGCCGGGCCCGCCAGTCGTACCCGCTGTCGTGCCCGCTGCTGTAGGTGCCGTCCGCCCCGCCGCCGGTGAGCCGCTCGGTCAGCCGGGCGAGAGCCGTTTCCCCGTCCACCGCCTCCTCGGCCGGAACCAGCGACCGGGCGGCCCACCCGATGGAGGCCACGCTCCGCTGATGCCGGGCGGCCAACTCCTCGGCGGTCAGCCCCTCGCCGATGCCGGCCACGAGCTTTTCGTACTCCTCCGGGCTCCAGCGCTGCCCTCGCCGTTCCGGTATGTGACCGTCCATCTCCGAGCCCCCCGACGTCGGATGCGTCCGCCCGGCGGCCATGGGACGGGCCGCCATACTGTGAGTATGCCGGGCGGACGGTAAACCGCTGTCCCGGGCGGCGAAGTGTTTGCGATCATGAAATGGAATCACCGTCCCGCAACTCTTGAGGAACCGCCTGCCATGCCTGTCGCCGCAGATCCGACCGTGCTCCATCCGATGCCTGGTCAGCCCCGGGTGGTGCTGCTCAAGCCGCTGGTGAAGTCCCCGCTGATCGAGGTGGGGGAGTACTCCTACTACGACGACCCGGACGACGCGACCGCGTTCGAGACGCGCAACGTGCTCTACCACTACGGGCCGGAGAAGCTGGTCATCGGTAAGTTCTGCGCGCTGGGCACGGGCGTGCGGTTCATCATGAACGGCGCCAACCACCGCATGGACGGCCCCTCCACCTTCCCCTTCCCGACCATGGGCGGCTCCTGGGCCGAGCACTCCGATCTGCTCACCGGGCTACCGAATCGAGGGGATACGGTCGTGGGCAACGACGTGTGGTTCGGGTACGGCTCGACGGTGATGCCCGGCGTACGGATCGGGCACGGCGCGATCATCGGATCCGGTGCCGTGGTCACCGCGGACGTTCCCGACTACGGGATCGTCGGCGGCAACCCGGCCCGCCTCATCCGCACCCGCTACAGCGCCGAGGATGTCGCCCGCCTGCTGGCGGTGGCCTGGTGGGACTGGCCCGCGGAGCACATCACCGAGCATGTGCGGACGATCATGTCGGGGAGCGTCGACGACCTGGAGGCGGCCGCCCCGGACATCAGCCCCATGTGACGCGGGCGCGGGACGAGGGGACGCGGCGGGGGGATCGCTTCCACCAGGAACCGATGAGCTCCCGCAGCACTCATGCTTGCTATATTGCGCAACTATGCAATCCGGAATGCCCACGGCAGACCAACGGGCCACCCCGTCGCGCGGCAGCGCGAGGCCCTCGCACGACCCGGCCGCGCCGCGCCCCCACATCAAGGGGGCGCGGCGGGTGCCGGCCCCCCGGGGCCGGGCGGCGGCCGCGCGCGGGAGGAGACACGGCAGAGCGCGGGCGCGGTCCCGCGGGGCTGCCCTGATCCCCCTGGCCGCCCTGGCGCTGCCGGTGGCCGGGATCGCCGTGGACGGGCTGACCGGTTCCGCGCCCGGCCGGGCCTTCGTGGCCGCGGCGGTCGTCGCCGCGGTTCTGGCGGCCATGACCTGCTCACGGGCGGGCGCGTGGTGGGTGGCGTACGCCCCACCGCTGGTGGTCGCGCCGATCACGGCGGTCGCCGAGGGACTGGGTGGCGGCACGGCGAACGGCCACGGCAAGGGGATCGCGACCGCGGCGGTGCACTGGGCCGTCGAAGCCTTCCCGGCGATGGCGGCGGCCGAGGCCGCCCTCCTCGTCGTGCTGGCCGCGCGGTGGATCCGATTCCGGCGGAGCACGAGGAGGAACAGTGCGTGAGGACCAGGGCGCCGCCGCACGGCACGGCGTCGACAGGGCAGGCGAGATGTACCCGGCCGGTGGCCCCGCCCGGGGCGGGGCGCCGCGGCATCGGGGCGGCAGGCGCACTCCCCGCATGGTCGTCACCGCGCGGGTCGTCGTCGGCCTCGCCTCCGCCGCCGTCCTGGCGACCAGCGGCGTCTCCTGGGCCGCGTACCGCTGGATCACCAACGGCCTGAACACCTCCGACGCCCTCGACAGGGTCGGGCGGAACGCGCCGAGACACCTCGACAACTCGGTCAACCTGCTGCTGATAGGCCTCGACTCCCGCAAGGACATGAACGGCAACGACCTGCCGAAGGAGTTCGTCCAGGACCAGTTGCACGCGGGGTCGAGCGACATCGGCTACTACAACACCAACACCCTGATCCTGATGCACATCCCCGCCGACGGCGGAAAGGTCCAGGCGTTCTCCATCCCCCGCGACGACTATGTCCAGACCTTCAACGGCGACGGCTCGTCCCAGGGACACTTCAAGATCAAGGAGGCGTACTCCAACGCCTACACCGGCGCCCGGGAGCGGCTCTACCGCGACGGCGTACGCGGCAGCGATCTGGAGGCGGGGAGCCGGGAAGCCGGCCGGGAGGCGACCCTGGCCACCGTGCAGAGCTTCCTCGGGGTGCCGATCGACCACTTCGCCGAGGTCAACCTGCTGGGCTTCTACGACATCGCCAAGGTGCTCCAGCCGATCCAGGTCTGCCTGAAACACCCGGTGCGCGACCGCTACTCCGGCGCCGACTTCCCCGCCGGCCTCCAGGAGCTCAACCCCAGACAGGCGCTGGCCTTCGTCCGCCAGCGGCACGGGCTGGACGGCGGCGACCTGGACCGGACCCACCGGCAGCAGGCGTTCCTCTCCTCCGTCACCCACAAGCTCAAGACCCAGGGCGTCTTCGACGACCTGGGCAAGCTGCGGGGCCTGTTCGGGGTGGTGAAGAAGGACCTGGTCGTCGACAGCAAACTCGACGTGATCGACTTCGCCCGGCAGGCCGGCAACCTCACCGGCGGCAACGTCGAGTTCAACACCCTGCCGACCGAGGGATCCGCCACGCGCAACCGCGAGGAAGTGGAACTCGTCGACCAGGACAAGATCCGGGCGCTCGTACAGTCGAAGATCGGCCGGCCTGCCTCGTCCTCGTCGCCGTCACCTTCCTCGCCTTCTTCCCCGTCCCCGTCCCCGTCGCAGGGTGGGAGCGGCGGAGGGTCGTCCTCGCCGGGACCGGAGTCGTCGGCGCCGGCCGGCGGCTTCGCGGGTGAGTCGGTGAAGGAGGGCGGTATCCCCTGTGTGAACTGACGTCCATGAGAACCGTCGAGGTCCCCCTGAGAGGACGTCAGGGTCGGGCCCCGGCCTCGGGTCAGGGACGCGTCAGGGGTGGGTAGGGGGCGTTACCGGATGCCGGGCCCGGGCGGGTGCCGGAATCATGATCTTCATGACTTCGACCTTCCTCTCCCGCCGGGCCCTCGTGGGCACCACCCAGGCCGTCGTGGGCGCCGCGCTGACCGCCGCTCTCCTCGCCGGCGCCACCGCCCCCGCGGCGTTCGCGGCCACGCGGCCGCCCAAGGCCTCCGCGGCGGCCGAGCAGACGACGCCCGCCGTGCCGCCCCTCGACACGGCGGCCCTGCGCGCGGCCATCTCCGACCTGGCCCACCCCCAGGCGACGGCCGCCCAGCTGAGAGTCAGCGGCACGGCCGGCCAGTGGTACGGCACGGCGGGCGTGGCGGACATCAGGACGGGCGCGCCGGTCCGGGCGGACGACACCTTCCGGGCGGGCAGCATCACGAAGGTCTTCGTCGCCACGGCGGTGCTCCAGCTGTCGGCCGAGGGCCGGGTGGACCTGGACAAGCCGATCCAGGACTACCTGCCCGGCCTGCTCCCCAAGAGCTACGCGCCCATCAAGGTCTCGCAGCTCCTCAACCACACCAGCGGCCTGCCGAACGAGAGCGACGCCGGCATTCCGCAGCGGGACACCCCGGAGCAGATCCTCGAGCACCGCTACGACCAGTGGACGCCCAAGAAGATCGTGGCCACCCTGCCCGACGGCCCGATGAAGTTCACGCCGGGCACGAAGCAGGAGTACCGGGGCATGAACTACGTCCTGGCGGCCATGCTGATCGAAAAGGTGACGGGCAAGCCGTACGCGAAGGCGATCGGTGAGCGCGTCCTGCGCCCGCTGGGCCTCCGCCACACCTCCTTCCCGGGCAACGACCCGAAGATCCACGGCCCCCACGTCCACGGATACCTGGCGATGGCGGACGGCACGCTGAAGGACGCGACGGACTTCGACCAGTCCGAGGCCTGGGGCGAGGGAGAAATGATCTCCACGACGGGTGACCTGGACCGCTTCGTCACGGCCCTGTTCACCCCCGGCAAGCTGCTGCCCAAGGCGACGCTGGACAAGATGTTCACGCTGCCGGGCGCCGACGTGCGAATGGTGGACGGCTCCCCGGCCTCCTACAGCATGGGCCTTCAGTCGGTGACGGTGAACGGCGTGACCCTGTGGGGCAAGACGGGGGAGCGGTACGGCTACAACTCGGCGGTCGTCGCGACACGGGACCTCCAGCGCAAGGTGGTGTACTCCTGGACTCCCACGCACCGGGACAAGTCCCAGATGGGAATGGTGCTGCGCATAGCGAACGCGGTCACCAAGCCGGCGTCGCCGTCGCCTTCGACTCCGCCGTCGCCTTCGGCCGGTCAGGCGGTCAACGCGGGGTAGTCGGTGTACCCGGTGGCCCCTCCCACGTACATCGTGTACTTCTCGCGCACCGGGTTGAGGGGCGCTCCGGTGCGCAGGCGGGCGACGAGGTCGGGGTTGGCGATGAACCCGCGGCCCAGCGAGATCAGGTCGGCTCCCGCGGCCAGCAGGCGCTCCCCGGCGGCCTGTCCGCCGTCGGCGGGGAGGGGGCCCGGCCATCCCAGATCGGGGTTGGCCATGAGGGTGCCGGGCCACGCGTCGCGGAGAGTCGTGAACAGGGCGTCGGTGGGGTCGGCGAACTCGATGTGCAGATAGGCCAGACCGGTGTCCGCCAGGGCGTCGATGAGCGCGGGGTAGAGCCGCTCGGTGTCGCCTTCCTCGATGCCGTTGACGGTGTTGGCCGGAGAGATGCGCAGGCCCACCCTGTCGGGGCCTATCGCGTCGGCCACGGCGCGGGTCACCTCCACCGCGAAGCGGACGCGGTTCTCCGCCGGGCCGCCGTAGGCGTCCGTGCGGTGGTTGGTGTTGCGCGCCATGAACTGGTGGAGGAGCTGACCGTTGGCCGCGTGCACTTCCACACCGGCGAAGCCCGCCGCCACGGCGTTGCGGGCGGCCTGGGCGAAGTCGGCCACCGTGGACCGGATGTCCTGAACGGTCATCTCGCGCGGCACGACGGAGGGCCGGCGACCGTCGGGGGTGTGGATCGTCTCAGGCAGTGGGACGGGGGAGGGGGCGAGCGGCATCAGCCCGCTGTTGAGCGGATGGCCGACCCGGCCTCCGTGCTGGAGCTGGAGAAACATCGTTCCGCCGGCCGAGCGCACGGCATCGGTCACACGTCGCCATCCGGCCACGTGGGCCTCGCTGTGGATCGCGGGGATGTTGGGGTACGTCCGGCCCACGGCGTTCGGAGTGGTGCCCTCGGCGATGATCAGGCCCGCCGAGGCCCGCTGGGCGTAGTAGGTGGCCATCAGGGCTCCGGGGACGCCGTCGGCTCCGGCCCGGTTCCTGGTGAGGGGGGCCATGACCAGGCGGTTGGGCAGCTGGAGCGGGCCGAGACGGGTGGGCTGGAAGAGGGCGGGGCGTACGGTCGTCTGCGTCATGCCCGTACGGTAGGAACTGACATCGGTGTCAGGTTCAAGTCCGGGCGGGTGTGCGCCCGGACGCCATGGGGCGGGGGGAAGACATGCGGATAGGGGAGCTGGCCGAGCGCACGGGCGTGAGCGAACGCTCGCTGCGCTATTACGAGAAGCAGGGGCTGCTCACTGCCGAGCGCACGCCCGGCGGCCATCGCGAGTTCGGCGAGTGGGCCGTCGATCGGGTCATCCGCGTTCAGGCCCTCTTCGCCGCGGGCCTGAACAGCGCGAAGATCGCCGAGCTGCTTCCCTGTATGCGTGACGTGGACGGCGGCCCGTCCACGCGGGCGACCGAACGGCTTGTCGCCGAACTCGCCAAGGAGCGCGAACGGACAGACCGGCTGATCATGGATCTGATCCGTGCCCGTGATGTTCTGGACGAGGCGATCGGCCTGGCCTCCCGGCCTCGCAGGCCATCGCAGGAGCCCGTCGCGCCATGAGCGGCTGCCGGCTGCCGGCCGTCGGGCGCCTGGCCTCTGCCGTCTCCGGCCCGGGGCCCGGGCCGTTCCCTCGCGCCGCCCGGTGGCGGCGTGAGCCGTGTCTCACCGCGCTCGGGCCACTTGCCTATGAAACGAGTTGCATAGAAGATCCGGCGTATGGCGCTCGAGCACGCGATCCTCGTCTCTTTGCTGGAGAAGCCGGGCTCCGGCTATGAGCTCGCCCGGCGATTCGACCGGTCCATCGGCTATTTCTGGACCGCCACCCACCAGCAGATCTACCGCGTCCTGAAGCGGATGGAGAGCGACGGCTGGGTCGACGTTCATGAGGTGCCACAGCAGGGAAAGCCGGACAAGAAGCATTATTCGGTCGCCCCTGCCGGGCAGGCCGTCCTCTCCGACTGGCTCCACGAGCCCATCGAACCCGAGAGCGTCCGGCACGACCTCGCCGTGAAGATCCGGGGCGCCGCCTTCGACGACCCGACCGCCCTGATCCGCCAGGTCGAGCGGTACCACCGGGTGCACTCCGAACGGCTGACGCACTACCTCGCGGGCGAACTGCGCGATTTCACCGGGCCCGACGCGCCCACCGAATCCGGCCCGGACGCGATGCGGGAGCTCCAGCACGTCGTACTGCGCGGCGGCATCGCGTACGAGCGGATGACCCTCGCCTGGCTCGACGACGTCCTCGCCACCCTCCAGCGCATCCAGGCGGCCCACGCCACCGGAACGCGGACCGGCGAACGCCCCGGCGCCTGACCCCCGGTCCCCGGCCCCGGCCCCGACCCCCGCGTCCGGGCCCCGGAGTCCCGGGGCACCCCCCGACAGCGACACCGAACCGTTCACCCCCCGACTCGAGCCGGAAAGGCGGACACAACCATGGCCGACCCGCTTCTCTTCAACCCGCGCACCTACGACCCCGCGCACTTCGACCCCGAGACCCGCAGACTGCTGCGCGCCACCGTCGACTGGTTCGAGACCCGCGGCAAGCGCAGGCTCATCGAGGACTACCGCTCCCGCGCCTGGCTGGCCGACTTCCTCGAATTCTCCACCAAGGAAGGCCTGTTCGCGACCTTCCTCACCCCCGCCGCGGCCGCCGACGACGCGGCGGACAAGCGCTGGGACACCGCCCGCATCGCCGCCCTCAACGAGATATTCGGCTTTTACGGGCTCGACTACTGGTACGCCTGGCAGGTCACCATCCTCGGCCTCGGCCCCGTCTGGCAGAGCGACAACACCGCCGCCCGCACCCGCGCCGCCGAGCTGCTCGACCAGGGCGAGGTGTTCGCCTTCGGCCTGTCGGAGAAGACCCACGGCGCCGACATCTACTCGACCGACATGCTCCTCGAGCCCGACGGCGAGGGCGGCTTCCGGGCCACCGGGTCCAAGTACTACATCGGCAACGGCAACGCCGCCGGCCTCGTCTCCGTCTTCGGCCGCCGCACCGACGTCGAGGGCCCCGACGGCTACGTCTTCTTCGCCGCCGACAGCCGCCACGAGGCGTACCACCTCGTCAAGAACGTGGTCGACTCCTCGAAGTACGTCAGCGAATTCCGCCTCGAGAACTACCCCGTCGCCGCCGAGGACGTCCTGCACACCGGACAGGCCGCCTTCGACGCCGCGCTGAACACCGTCAACGTCGGCAAGTTCAACCTGTGCACCGCCTCCATCGGCATCTGCGAGCACGCGATGTACGAGGCCGTCACCCACGCGCACAACCGCATCCTCTACGGCCGCCCCGTCACCGCCTTCCCGCACGTGCGCCGCGAGCTGACCGACGCCTATGTCCGCCTCGTCGGCATGAAGCTCTTCAGCGACCGCGCCGTCGACTACTTCCGCACCGCCGGCCCCGACGACCGCCGCTACCTCCTCTTCAACCCCATGACGAAGATGAAGGTGACGACCGAGGGCGAGAAGGTCATCGACCTCATGTGGGACGTCATCGCCGCCAAGGGCTTCGAGAAGGACACCTACTTCGCCCAGGCCGCCAGCGAGATCCGCGGCCTGCCGAAGCTCGAGGGCACGGTCCACGTCAACCTCGCGCTGATCCTCAAGTTCATGCGCAACCACCTGCTGGACCCGGCCGACTACCCGGCCGTCCCGACCCGCCTCGACGCGGCCGACGACGCGTTCCTCTTCCGGCAGGGCCCGGCCCGCGGCCTCGGTGCCATCCGTTTTCACGACTGGCGCGCCGCCTTCGACGCCTACGCCCACCTGCCGAACGTGGCCCGCTTCCGCGAGCAGGCCGACGCCCTGTGCGCGTTCGTCACCACCGCCGCCCCCGACAAGGAGCAGAGCCGCGACCTCGACCTGCTCCTGGCAGTCGGCCAGCTCTTCGCCCTGGTCGTCCACGGCCAGCTGATCCTTGAGCAGGCCGCCCTCAAGGGGGCCGAGGAGGACGTCCTGGACGAGCTGTTCGCCGTCCTCGTCCGCGACTACTCCGCCCACGCCGTCGAGCTGCACGGCAAGGACTCCGCCACCGAGGAGCAGCAGAACTGGGCCCTCGGCGCGGTCCGCCGCCCGGTCGTCGACGCGGCCCGCTCGGCACGCGTCTGGGAGCGCGTCGAAGCGCTGTCGGGCGCGTACGAGATGGCCCCGTAAACCCTGACGGGAGCCGGGGGGAGCGGCACGCTTCCCCCGGCCCCGGCCGGGGAGATCGCCCGCCCGACCGTCAGACGCCCAGCGTCGCGCGCAGCAGCACTTTGTCGGGTTTGCCCGCTGATGTGAGCGGGATGTCGGGCAGCAGGTGGAGGGCCTCGGGCGCGTACATGGGGCCCTTGCGGCCGGTCACGAAGGCGCGGATCTCGTCCAGGCCGGGGGAGTGCCCGGCCGCGGGGACGACGGCGGCGTGAACGTGCTCGGCGGCGTCGGCGTCCCGGGTGCCGAAGACCGCACAGCGGGCGACGGCGGGGTGGGACAGGAGCAGCTCCTCCAGCTCGGTGGGGTAGATGTGGCCGCCGACGACGATGATCAGGTCCTTGAGGCGGTCGACGACGAACAGATAGCCGTCCTCGTCGAGATAGCCGATGTCCCCGGTGCGCAACCAGCCGTCCCGCAGGACCTCGGCGGTGAGCTCGGGCTGCTTCCAGTAGCCGGGCATGATCCCCGGGGACCGCACCTGGACCTCGCCCTCCTCGCCTGCCGGGAGGGTCCGGCCGTCGCCGTCGCGGATGGCCACCTCGACCCAGGGCAGCGGCCGGCCGGTGGTGATCCGGCCGCCGCGCCCGGTCACCGTGTGGTCGCGCGGGCGTGCCTCGGCGATGGCGGGTACCTCCGTCTGGCCGTACCAGCCGTACAGGATCGGCCCGAAGACGTCGATGGCCCGGCGCAGCCGGACGGCCGAGGCGGGCGAGCCGCCGTATGTGATCCGGGTGAGACTCGACAGATCCGTTCCGGCCAGGGCGGGGTGGTCGAGCAGCCGATGCAGCAGCGGTGGCAGCAGCCACATGTGGGTGACCCGCTCGCGTTCGATCGTCGCGAGGACGTCACCGGGGTCGAAGGCACGCAGTAGGACGATGGAACCGCCGTGGAGCAGGGCGCTGTCGCTGAGCGGACCGGAGAGCCGGGCCAGCGGGGTGGCGGCGAGATAGCGGGGCGGGTCGCCGGCGTCCGGAACCGGTCGCTCCAGCCCCAGGCGGTACGGGCCGTGCGTGGAGCGGATGCCCTTGGGGATGCCGGTGGTGCCGCCGGTGAACGTGATGGACATGTCGTCCTCGGGGACGACCCCGGACGGGAAGGGCGTCGGCGCGTGCCGGGAGGCGGCCGCCAGGACGTCCTCGCCGAAGGGGTCGGCGCCCAGGCCGAGCACGGTGGGGATCCCGTCCGGCCCGGCGAGGGACAGCAGCTCCTTCGCCGCCGTGTGCCGGGTGGCGTCGACGAGCAGCAGAGTGGTGTCGACGGTGCTCGCGATACGGGCGAGCATCGTGGGGGCCATGCCCTCGTAGAGGTGGACCACCCGGGCGCCCGCCAGATGCGCGGCGTAGCGCGCGACGAGGGCTTCCGGAGTGTTGCCGGTGAGCAGGGACACGGTCGCGCCACGGCCGACGCCCCGCCCGGCCAGCTCCCGCGCCAGCCGGTACGTGCTGTCGCGCAGCGCCCCGGCGGTGACGCGCCGCCCGTCGGCCGCCACCAGGGCGGTCCGGTCCGGGGCGCGTGACAGCACGTCGAGGATCGCCGTGGGATAGCAGACGAACGGTGCGGCACGGCCTTCGCTCATGTACGGCTCCCCTCGGAGGAGTTGGCGGCCCGTGGCCCGGACCGGGGGATGCCGCCGCGGGTGGCCTTGCCACGACGGTATCCCTGCCCTCCCGTCCAGTCTGCACGCGGACCGACGGACCCGGCAGGGCGCCCGCACCACTCCGTACCCCCTGATCGTGTGACGGGCCCGATCCGGAGGCGCGTGGGCTCGTCACGCCCGGGGGTGTCGCGGCACCCTTGCGCCGGGATCTCCGTATGTAGTCGGCTGTCGCACATGACGAAAAGGAGCACCACAGCTCTGATCGCCGCTCTGATCGGGGGATTCCTCCTGACGGGCGTGCCGGATCCGCGTGCGGACGCCGCTGAACCCGGTGGGGGCAGCGCGTCTCCGCCGGGCTTACCGGGGCTGCCGGGCGTCGACCTCGACACGGTGACCATCCCGGAGCTTCAGGCCCGCATGGCGAACGGTTCGCTGACCTCATCGGCACTGACCGCCGCCTACCTCCGGCGCATCGAAGCCATCAACCCCATGATCAACGCGGTGCTGCGCACCGGCCCGGAGGCCCTCCGGCAGGCGGCCGCCAGCGACGCCAGACACCGGCGGGGCGACACCCGCGGCCCGCTCGACGGCATCCCCGTCCTCCTCAAGGACAATGTGAACACCCGCGACATGCCGACCACGGCCGGCTCCCTGGCGCTGGCCGGACGACCGCCGCGCACCGACGCCGCCCTGGTGACCAGGCTGCGGGACGCGGGGGCGGTGATCCTCGGCAAGACCAATCTGTCCGAGTGGGCGAACTTCCGTGCGACGAAACCGACATCAGGATGGTCGGCGGTGGGCGGACAGACCCACAACCCGTATGTCCTGGACCGCAACCCGTGCGGATCGTCCTCCGGCTCGGCCGCCGCGCTCGCCGCCTCGTTGGCGCAGGTGGCCATCGGCACCGAGACCGACGGCTCCATCGTCTGCCCCGCCGGGATGAACGGGGTGGTGGGCCACAAGCCCACCCTCGGACTGGTCAGCCAGGCGGGCGTGGTCCCGATCTCGGCCGAACAGGACACCGCGGGGCCCATGGCCCGCAACGTGACGGACGCGGCACTGACCCTCGCCGTCCTCAGCGGCGGCGACGCCACCCTTCTCGGCCTCCCGGACGAGGCGACACGTGCCGGCGGACTGCGCGGCAAACGCATCGGCCTGTGGCGACTGCCCTCGCTCGGACCGGAGGTGGACGCCGTGATGGCCCGTACGGCGGACGAGCTCCGCGGCGCGGGAGCCGAGGTCGTCGAGGTGACGCCGCCGTACCAGCAGCGGCTCGCCGAGCTCGAATTCCCGGCGCTGTTGAGCGAGTTCCGCCGGGACATCAACGCCTACCTCGCCACGCGCGACGGTCCGCGGGACCTCGCCGCACTGATCGAGTTCAACCGGACCCACCCGGCGGAGCGCACCTGCTTCGCCGGCCAGGAACTCTTCGAGCAGGCCCTCACCGCGCCCGCCACCATCGACCCGGCGTACCGGGCGAAGCGCGCCGAGCTGAAGAACCTGTCCCGGCGTTCCGTGGACGAGACGATGGCCGCCCACCGGCTGGACGCCATCGCCGCCCCGACGAACCCGCCCGCCTGGACCACCGACTGCGCACGGGGCGACAACGACGTCATCCCGTCCTCCACCCCCGCGGCCGTGGCCGGCTACCCCTCGCTGTCGGTGCCCGCCGGATTCGTGAACAAGCTGCCCGTCGGACTGCTGCTGACGGCCGGTGCCCATCAGGACGCCGAGCTGCTCGCTCTGGGGGCCGCGGTGGAGCACCGGCTGAAGGCCTGGCGAGCACCGCGCTACCTGCCGTCGGTGGGTCCCGGGGCTCCGTGACCGAGAACTCCGCGCGGGGAGGCCCCCCGCTCCCCGTCCCGGTGTGGCCCGGAGCATTCCATTCGGACGTTCCAGGCGGCTTACGTCTCCCCCGGTCAAAGCCCGCTTTCGCGTTCCCGCGTCCCGGAGTGCCCGGCATTCGTGGCGGCCGGGACGCCCTGCCCCACAAGCTCAGGTGGTCCGAGCGTTCAGGACACCGACATGAAGGAGTACCTTTCTTGACCACTCGTCTCTTGACCACTCGTCTTCGACACCGCGGACACCGCGCCGGCCCTCGGATGGTGCTGGCGTTACTGGCGGCACTGTGCGGGATCATCGGTGCCACCGCGCTCAGTACGACCCCGGCGGCAGCGGCCGATCAGCGTCAGGCGATCTACGCCATCGCGCACCGGGTCGACACCCTGGACGGCGTGGACGCCGCGCTCAGCCATGGCGCCAACGCCATCGAGATCGACGTCTGCGCCTGGTGGAATCCGAACGAATGGCGCGCCTACCACGACTGTTCCTCGGCCGGTGAGAACCGGCGGGGCCCCAGCTTCGACAGCATGATCGACCGTATCGTCTCCAACGCCAAGGCGGGGCGCCGACTGGCGCTGGTCTGGCTGGACATCAAGGACCCGAACTACTGCGGGGAGGCGCCGAACCGTACGTGCAGCGTCGCCGGCCTGCGCGACAAGGCGCAGCGGCTGACGGCTGCCGGGATCCAGGTGCTCTACGGTTTCTACGAGTACCACGGCGGTAACACCCCGGACGTCGGCGGCAGGGGCTGGAAGAGCCTGGAAGGCAAGCTCGGCCGCTTGGAGGGCATCACGACCACCGGCACCCGCGACCAGGTGGTGGGCGCCTTCAACCGGTCCGGTTCCGGGTTCCCGGCCGGCCGCCGGGTGATGGACTACGGCGACTCCGATATCACCAAGGGATTCGGAAACTGCACCGAGGCCGGCCGCAACACGTGCGCGGAGCTGAAGAAGGGCGCCAAGGACCGCGCCGCCGGACGGCTGGCGGCGACGCTGTCCTGGACGACCACCTACAACGACCCGTGGTACGTCGACAAACTGCTGGGCGACGCCCGTGTGGACGGCATCATCGCGGGCTACGGCGCCTTCACCGGAGTGCGCGAGTACGACAACAGCTGGCAGTGCGCCAACGCCATCAAGCTCGTCCGCGACTGGGTGAACCGCCATGGCAGCACCCACCGCATGGCCACCAGCAGCGACCGCCTGTTCAAGTAGCGGACAGCCCCGGGCCAGGCCCTTACCGGCCTTGTGCCCAGGGGCCCCTTCAAAGCCGTCGGCCGGGAACCCGGCCGACGGCTTTCCCTCATGGAGCCGCGGCCGGACCGGACGCAGGACTGCCGCGTGCCCGACAGGGCGCCCTCCCGCTACGGCGCCCCGGGCCCGAACCACATGCTGTTGGGACGGTAGTTTCCCCAGGTGATTCCCGTGCGCTTCGGTACGACTTCCCTGGTGCCGGTGCAGCGGGCGGTCTGGCCCTTGCCGGTGTACAGCGTGACTTGCGTGTCCGTCTGGTTGTCCACGCCGACCGCTGTCTTGGAGAGATCGATGCACACGCCGTCCGGCGGGTTGGCGATCACGTTGTGGGTTCCGTCCGTGGCGTCGTAGTCGAACCTGCCGCTGGCGGCTTGGGTATTGGCGGAGGCGGCGGCTGCCAGTGCGAACGCGGCGCAGACGGTCAGGAGGATCCGGGACGTCTTCCTGCGTGACTTCATGGAACGAGCATCCGTCCCTCGGGAGATCCATGGGAGAACGGCGCTCGCAAACCCCTCGATCCGGTACATGCCGACGCCTCGGTGGCATGTAACCGGCGGGCTGGAGGAGGAAAGGGCCGGCAGGCCCTGGCCCGTGGCCCTGGGACAGGGCGGAAGGAGCTTCCCCTGCCTGGTCCGGAGCGGCCTGAGCCACCCCGACGGGCGCCTGGCGCTTGTGCTTCTCGCCCCGGTTCCACGAGACCGCCACGCTGATGACCCCGTCGGCACTCGCCGTTGTGAGTGGCCCCCCGGGCACGGGCAAGACCATGCTCGTCCCACGCGCGGCGCCGGGGCCGACGTCGGTCCGTGCCTTGTCAGATCTCACACCGGTACGACAGGGGCGCTCGGGTGCACTTCACGTTCGATACGCGGCATGATCTCGGGAATGTAGATGTCCTGGATAGCCGCACCGGAGTCGTGGGTGCCGCAATGGTCCCGACTCGCCCAGCGCTCGACCAGGACGAAACGCGCGACATCCTTGTGCGATCGGTACGCCTCCCAGCTGACGCACCCGTCTTCGGCGAGGCACAGCGGACGCATACGGGCCACACCGTCATCCACCACCGGCGCCGCAAAGCCCCTCTACCACCCGATTGCGCGACGGAGCACGCGACAAGCCGATCCCACCCGTCATCGACCCTCAAGAGCTCCGGCTGTAGTGCTGGGGGGTGATCTCCATCCGGCAGCACTCGCTGTGGCCTTCGACCTGGTGCATGGCGTACGTTTCGGCGTGATCAACATTTCAGGAGCAAATGGTGTCCCTCTTCATACCCGACTTCGATGAAACCGTCGTCGTACGCGCTGCTGACGCCGAATTGACAGGCGCGGGCGGTCCGGTGACCAACCAGCTGCTCGTCGACAGCCCCGCCACCGGTGGAGCGCTCTCCAGCATGCGTGTCACCCTCGGCAAGGGTGCGAACGGCGCCCGTCCGCACCATCACGGCAAGTCCGCCGAGATGTTCTACGTCCTCGACGGCACCGCCCAGCTGCTGTCCGGCGATCAAGTGGTCACGGCGGAGCGCGGGGACGTGGTCGTCGTACCGCCCGGCACGCAGCACGCCTTCGCCGCCGCGCCCGGCGAGATCGCGGACATGCTTGTCATCATCACGCCCGGGGTGGAGCGCTTCGAGTACTTCCGCCATCTTGAGCGCATCCGCTACGGCAAAGTGCCGCCGGAGAGCCTCCTCGAAGTCCAGGAACTGTACGACTCCTACTTCGGGACCAGCGAGATCTGGGACGCCACACGACGCTGACGGCTGTTGGCGATCGCGACGATGCCATGACATGCCGGTGACCGCACGGGTCCCTCGAGTGCCACCCGGAATGGGAAGACCGCTCCTGTGGTAGCGGCGCCAAGGGGCCGCGCCGCTACCACTGGGCAGCCGTCCGGCTCGGCTCCGTCGGCGAGTTCGACGGCGCCGTACCCATGCGCCGACGGTGGGCGCCGGCACGACGCGGCATCGGCAAGCCCGACGAGATCGCCGAAGCCCTGCTGGAGCGCTAGCGGGCCTGGCGGGCCTTCTGGTTGGCGTCGCGGAGGCGGCGCAGGATTGCGGTCATCACGGCCACGTCGTCGGGTGCCAGGACGTCCTGGATGTGGCGCTGACTCGCGGTCAGCGCCAGGGCGCCGCGCCGTCGCCCCTCCGCGAGCCCGTCGTCGGTGAGTGACACGAGGGTGACGCGCCGGTCGGTCGGATGCGTGCCGCGGGTCACGAGGCCGCGCTGCTCCATCGTGTCGAGCAGCCGGGTGGTGCGGGTTGTGCTCGTGGCGAGGGCCCGGGTGACGTCCACGGTGCGCAGCGCGTGGCCGGGGGTGCGGGCCAGGCGGAACAGTACGTCCGAGATCGATGCGTCCGTGTCGCCCTGCGGGCTGACCTCGGCGTCGATATGCGTGGTCACGGCCAGGTACGCCTCGCGGAGCATCCCGTAGGCCTCCCAGCGCGGGTCGTCGAACAGCTCGTCCATCACATCACTCACATCACTCGCTTGCGGGATAGTCCCGATCGGTAGTAAATTCGGGACAGTCCCGAACAGGACAATCTTGCCACGCCGAAGGGGCGAGTTCCCCGATCTCGCAGCCGCCCGCCGGTGGTGCGACGCCCCCCGAATGCCGGCAGCTCAAGGCGCTGCGGCGGTCCGGCTCGAATGCCGGCGCGGTGCTGTTCGAGACCGGCCTCTCCGGCCTCCTGGCGGCCTGGCCGGGCAGGGCGACGCGGAGTCCGCTCACATTGATCATCCGACGGGACGAAAGGGAGGGCGCTCGTGATCCTCGTGACAGGAGCCACCGGAAACATAGGAAGTGCCCTGCTGGCGGAGCTGCACGCATGCGGTGCCGGTCCGTTGCGAGGGCTCACCCGCGACGCCTCGCGGGCGGCGTTCCCCGCCGGGGTCGAGGCGGTCGAAGGCGACTTCGCCGACACGGCTTCGCTGAAGCCCGCGCTGGAGGGCGTGCGGTCACTGTTCCTCGTCTCGCGTCTGGGCTCGGACGCCGAGATCCTCGACGCGGCCCGGCAGGCGGGTGTGGAGCACGTGGTGCTCGTGTCGTCCATCACCGTCCAGACGCATCCGCATCTCGGCCCCGCAGGCGAGAACCTCGCCGTCGAGCAGCTGCTCAAGGACAGCGGTATGGCCTGGACGATCCTGCGGCCGACGCAGTTCGCCTCGAACGCGATGATGTGGGCGGCGTCGATCCGCGACGGGCAGACGGTCCGCATGCCGTACGCGGACGTCGGCCTGCCCACGATCCACCCCGCGGACATCGCGTCGGTGGCGCGCGTGGCGCTGACCCGGCCCGGCCATCAGGGCCGGACGTACGCCCTGACCGGCCCGGAACGGGTGACGGCCCGTCAGCAGGTGGCCTCCATCGCCGAAGTGCTGGGGCGGGACGTGCCCTTCGCCGAGATCAGCCGAGAAGAGGCCCACGCCCGGATGGCCGCGATCTTCGGGGACGAGGCCGCGGACGCGGTACTCGATGTGACCGGCGGCGACGTCAACGACGCCCTGCTTCAGGTGCGCGACACGGTCTCGCGGGTCACCGGCTCCGCGGCCAGGCCCTTCCGGCAGTGGGCGGCGGAGCACGCCGCTGCCTTCCGCTGAGGCGCGGCGGCCCGCGACTGCGGCCGGCACCGCGACGCTCCCAGATGATCAGGCCGGTGCCCCGGTGCCATGTCGAAGCCGGTGGGCCGGTCGCCCGCGCTGCCGCGTGCCGGCGGTTGGCCCGCTGGTCCTCGCGCAGCGCGGCCCGCTCCGGGGGTTCTCCGCGTCCGAGGTGCCCGCCGGGGACCATCCAGCCGCCGTGGCGCGGGTGGCCGAGCGGCGCGAATTCGGCGACCCAGGCACGTTCGTCGGCACCATCCGTTGAGGGCCCGGGACGGCCGAGACAAGGCCGCGAGGGAATGAGCCCCCTCATGGTCTTTCCCCTTGCCCACCGCCGGCCCGGGTAAATGAGTGGTCAATCGACGACCGGCATGCGGCCAAGGCTGCATATGGATTGCCTATACAGCCGTCCACTTGTGACGAATTGGGCGGCTGCGGCGCCGTGACCGCTGTCTACGGTGAACCGCGATCCGGTCAGCCGAGTACGGGAGGGGCACACGGGGAGGCCGCCCCGAGAACGAGAACGCGATGAGGTACCCGGCAAGAAGGAATGCATCACCCGCCAAGGTCCGGTTCGGCGGCGTCGTCGCGCTGCTGCTCGCTTGCCTCGTCGGCGGCTTCAGCGCGTGCGGCCTCCCGTTCGCGGCCGGCATCGCGGGCACCCGCGGCACGTTCACGGTGGAGACGCACGAATACACGACCAGCAGCCGCGGCGGGGTCAATGTGACGTCTCAGGGAACTTTCCGTTCGTCGGACGGCCGCATTGTGGATCACCACGCAAGGGTTGAGCCGGACTACGCGATGGGGCACCGGGTCGAGGTGGCCAAGGCCTCATGGTCCTACTACGTGGTCCACCCCGCGTATGCATTCGGCTGGCTCGCGGGAACGTGCCTCGGGCTGACCTTCCTGTGCGTGGGCGCCCCGGCATTGATTTACGGCGGCCCGATGAACGCGCGACGTACCCGTGTCCAGGGGCGGCTCCTCAAGGGCGGCTTCTGGTGCGCGCTCGGCAGCGGGGTCCTGGGGGCGATTCTCGACGTCGCGATGTGAGAGTTGCGTCGGCGCGGCGGAGGAAGACCTGCTGGAACAGGACGCGACCAAGCCGTCACCGTGCGGCTGGTTCGGCAATCAAGGCGGTCGTGCCGAACACTTCGGTTGCGCTCGGGTCCCCGTCGGTGAGGACGAACCAGGAGCGGTCCAGCGGCCGCCAGGGTGCCGGGAACTTGGACGGGACAGTCCAGTCGGGCGGCCCGCAGGCGTCAGGTGGCCAATGCGTCATTCAGGCGGCCTCGGCGCCAGCACCTGGCGTCGTGCCGGGGTAATGCGGCCGGGGGTGCCGTCCTCTCACGCCCGTCGACCGGCGCGGCCTGACCCCGTGGTTCTGGCCTCAGGTCCAGCCCCTACGCGGAACGACTCATGTGCGGATCCCGCCCAAGGGTGCGAGCATCGCTGAGCCACGTGGAAGGAGAGCGACTTGAGCGAGCCTGCGGTTCGGCCGAACGAGACAACGGTGCCGTTGATGCCGTGTGCCTCAGTGGAGGAGACCCTGACGTTCTATGAGGCGCTGGGGTTCGAGGCGATCTACAAACAGAGCAAGCCCTATGTGTCCCTGATACTGCGGTGGAGCGGATTCCAGCTGTGCTTCGGCCCGGCACCCAAGGACCTGGACCCGACCCGGGAGGAGTCCGGATGCTGCCTGGTCATGGTCGACACCGTGGCGCCGTATCACGCGGAGTTCGTCGCGGCGATGCGGCGGGTCTACGGGAAAGTGCTCACCTCCGGCCTTCCGCGGATCACCCGCTACCGGCCTGGTGCCTCCCGGTTCACGCTGATCGATCCGTCCGGGAATTCGGTCATATTCATCCAGCGCGACGAGCCCCTCGAACTGGAATACGGCGGCTCGAAGAAGCTGACAGGCCTGGCCAAGGCGCTCGACAACGCCCGGATCCTGCGCGAGTTCAAAAACGATGACCTACAGGCCTTCCGCGCGCTCAAGTCCGCGGTGCGCAGGCACGGCACGGACGCCTCGGTGGCCGAGCGAGCCATCGCCCTGTGCCACCTCGCCGACCTGGCCATGACCATCGATGAGCCCACCGATCCCTGGCTCGCCGAACTGCGAGGTCTGGAGCTCACCGCCGACGACAGGCAGCACATCGAGTCGGAACTCGGGCATCTCGACGGACTCCAGGAATGGCTCCCCCAAAGGTAAAGCGGCTCCTTCTACGGGGGGAGAGGGAAGGCTGGTGCGGCCGCGGCACCGGTCAAGCTTTCTGTCGACCGATTCCTGAACAAGATCGATAACCGGCCGTTCCGGGCCCCGGTGGGCCCGGAACGTGTCCGAGAAGCGGTGTCAAAAA
The DNA here is from genome assembly GCF_031845785.1 of Streptomyces hesseae. Lineage (NCBI taxonomy): Bacteria > Bacillati > Actinomycetota > Actinomycetes > Kitasatosporales > Streptomycetaceae > Streptomyces > Streptomyces hesseae. The sequence continues at coordinate 265,123 of NZ_JAVRFI010000005.1, read as the reverse complement.
GCGGCGGTGCTCAAGAAGTCAGGCACCGCATTTTTCGGCACCCTGTCAAGCCGCGTGCATCCGCATCTTCGCCGACGAGAAGTCCGGCACCCTCGTCGTCCCATCCCTCGACCGGCTCGGCCGCTCGATCCAAGACCTCATCGCCACCCGCGCCCGCAGCGCCGCATCGTCGCCGGTCAGCCGTATCCGTTATCTTGCGGCCGATGATCCGGCTACCTCGCAAGCCTGCTCGTGCACCCGACGCTGCGCGCCAGCTGAGCCGTCTTCGACGCCGATCGCGGGTACGTGGGTGCCCATGAGCCAGGCCTTTCGTGAGAAAGACGCCGGCGGCGTCGAGTCCGGCCAGGTAGACGCCGCGGTCTTCTCACAAGGGGAGCGCGGAAGGCATGGTCAGCGACCACCGCTAGCCTTGGCCATCTGATGACGGCTGGTGGTTGTAAGGGAGTCCTGGGTGAATGCGGCGGGCGAGTCGTTCCTGATGGGTGTCGAGGATGTCTTCTCCCGGAACCAGGGCCGGGTGGTCATGCTGACGGGCCGGATCGAGCGAGGGTGGGTTCGTAAGGGTGACGACGTGGAGATCGTCGGCTTCGGTGGCGGCGCGATCGTTCCTGTCGAAGGCATAGAGGCCGCTCGCGGCCGGCTTGTCGGCGAGGCGAGTGCGGGGATGAACGTGGGTCTGTCGCTACCGGGCGTGGAGGCCGGCACGGCTGAGCGGGGGCAGGTCCTCGCGGCGCCCGGCTCGGTCACCGCGCATGCGGGCTTCGAAGCGGACATTGCACTGCTGGCCGAGGAGGATGGCTCTGCCGAGGTACGCACGGGCGAGCGCCTCCAGTTCCATGTCCGTGCCGCGGTGGTGCCGGGCGTTGTGGCGCTCAGCCGGGAATCGGACTCATTGCAGCCGCTTCACGGGGGCGCGGTGACGGTCACGCTCGACCGGCCCGTCGCCATGGAGGAAGGCCAGTCCTTCGCTTTCCGGCACCACGGTCGCGCCGCCGGCACGGGGACCGTGACCCGACTCCTGCACTGAATCTACGGGTGGTCAGCGAGCCTTTGCCGACCTGATGTGAGTCGGCGGGTGGTGGAGGCTGGGCCCTGGAGTGGGATGTGCTGCGGCTTCTGGTAAACGGGTCTACAGTCAAGTTCACTCGCGCTGTCGGGAGCTTCGTGCAGGCATCAGCGGAGCTCGATTGATTTCCGTTCGGATACTCCCCGAGGGCCCACCTTCGCCGTCGCCCTCAAGGGCAAGGGCGGCCCCGTCCAGGAGATCACAAAGAAGCTCACCATCAAGGTCGGGACGAACGCGGGCACGTCGGACGCTCGCCGAAGCCGAGGCCGCCGCGTGGACGATGGCCTGTCGCCGAGGCAGTGGCTCCGTGCCGTTCATCGCCCGGCCCAGCAGGACCTCGGTGGTCGGGCGGGATGCCGAGCGGTCACAGCACCAGCTGGCCCGAGGCCGCTACTGGCCGCGCCAGATGTTGTCGAAAGCGGCCTGCTCAATGGCTCGCCGCTGTCTGACGGCCTCCAGCTCGATCAACGCGTCGTTGACCGCGGCGAGCACGGTCTCCACTGCCTCGTCGGGCGCGCCCGGGGAGGCAGTGGTATCCGGGGTGTCTTCGGTCTCCTGGCCGCGGATCCCGACGGCTGTCGCGAGGGCGGCGAGGACCGGGTCGTTCGACTCCCAGCGGTCCCTTGCCAGGCGGCGGTCGGGTGAATCGGCCAGAACCCTCTGGCCGCCCTGGAAGGGTTTCCAGTGGCTTCGCTGCCGCGTGAGCACTCCGTCCGTCTCCAGGGCGGCCAGATAGGCCGGGGCCAGCTCTCGGCCACGGCGCCACAGCCAGTCGCTCACCGCTTCGTACGGCGCCTCGCGGACGAGCGACGCCACGGCCTGGTCCAGAAGGCGATCGGCCACGACCGCCCCATCGCCGGGGACGATCCGGTCGTCGTCCAGGGTGATGACCCCGGCGGCCAGAAAGTCGATCAACTCGGCTCCCGCCAGCGCGAGCGACATCTCGCCCCGCTCCACGGGGCGGCTGGGCGCCACCTCCATGGCGGTGATCAACAAGTCCCGGGGTGTGGTCATGGAAGGCTCCCACGTCAGAGGCATCGACGAGCGACGGAGGCGCCAGTCGGGCGGCATCGTGCGCCGGGTGGGACCTGGGCTGCCGACGAGTGCTCCCGTATACGAGCGTAAGGAGCGAGGGGGAGGGGCTCAAGTCTTCGAGATGTCCCGCCCTCGCGGGCGGTCCATGTCGCGCCGCGCCGGCGACGGGGCCGCCCAGGGGAATGCCGGCCCATGCCGGCGCGGTGACCCGGCCGTTCGGTCGTACCGGCCAGGCCGGCGGCCCGCTCCAGTGGCACCAGAGCCCGTTCGGCCGCCTCCGGAATCATGACCTCCTTGACTCTTTGCGGTTTTGGCGCCCTGCCCATGAACGGGCGGTACGGCTAGGCCTTCTGCAAGTAGTACGTCCCGGTGCCGTAGGGGTGCCGCTTGCCGAGATCGGCGGACGTGCGCGGGTCCCGCGGATCGCGCCGCGAACAGGGCTACGAACCGCCCGCGTCCAGCGCCGGGGCCACCACGGCGAAGGCCTCGTCGATCAGTCCTGCCGGGTCCTCGGCCCCATCGCTGTCGCTCCATCGGTGCAGCACGGCGTCGAAGGCGGTGAGCGCCATCCCAGCGGCCATGAGCGGGTAGAGGTCGGTCGCGGGGGAGGGGCGCCGGCGGTGGGTCAGCTCCGTGGCGAGGTCGGTGCGCCACTGGGCCTGGCGTTCCAGGAAGCGTGCGTACAGGGCGGGGGTGCGCAGGATCAGCTGGACCACGCGCAGTGCTCTGCCGGAGTGGTCGGCGTCGTCGGCGCAGGCCGCCATGGCGACCCAGACGGCGTGCCGCAGCGCCACGGACGGGGGTTCCTCGGCAGGGCGGGCTGCCAGCTCCGTGCGCATGTCCGCGCCCATGCCGGCGAGGAACTGGACGACGACGTCTTCCTTGGAGGCGAAGTACCGGAAGAAGGTCCGCTTGGAGACGCCGGCCGCCGCCGCGATCTCGTCGATGGTGACGGTGTCGAAACCCTTGAGGGCGAGCAGTTGGAGCGCCGCTTCGGTCAGTTCATCGGCGACGAGCTGGCGTTTGCGCTGGGCCATGGTGACTTCGGGGCGGGAGCTCACGGAGTCATCGTAGCGCCATGTCATGGGTGACACTAGAGGCCTTGCTTGACACTCGGTGACACGAAGGGCAGTGTGTGCCGCATGACAGGGCTACAGCACTGGACCACCGAACGGACCCCGGACCGCCCTCAGCGGGTGTTCGTCGTCACCGGGGCCAACAGCGGCCTCGGCCTGGCCACCACCCGGGCGCTCGCCCGCCAGGGCGCGCACGTCGTCCTCGCCGTCCGCGACGAGGTCAAAGGCCGCCGCGCGGCCGAGGACATCGTGGCCGGACAGCCGGACGCCAGCCTGGAAGTACGCCACCTCGACCTGGCCGACCTCGACTCCGTCCGGGCCTTCGCCGACCGGATGCACGCCGACCACCAGAAACTCGACGTCCTCATCAACAACGCCGGTGTGATGGCACCGCCCCGGACCCTGAGCGCGCAGGGGCACGAGCTCCAGTTCGCCTGCAACCACCTCGGCCACTTCGCCCTCACCGGCCTGCTTCTCGACCTGCTGGCCGCCGGGGACGCACCCCGTGTGGTCACGGTGAGCTCGGTCAACCACCGCAAGGGCCGTATGTACTTCGACGACCTCACGGGCGAGCGCCGCTACTCGCCCATGGGCTTCTACAACCAGTCGAAGTTCGCCAACGCCGTCTTCGGGTGGGAGCTCCACCGGCGGCTCACCGCCGCCGGCAGCCCGGTGCGCAGTGTGCTCGCGCACCCCGGATACACGGCCACCAACCTCCAGATGAGCGCGCCCGTCGGCCTGTGGCGGGTGGTGTTCGGCCGTATCGGCAACCCGCTCCTCGCCCAGAGACCCGCCCGCGGCGCGTTGCCGCAGCTGTACGCCGCGACCGACACGAGCGTGGAGGGCGGGCAGTTCATCGGCCCCGACGGCCCGGCCGAGCTGCGCGGCGCACCGACGTGCGTACGGCTGTCCTCCGCCGCGGCCGATCCCGGGACCGGCCGTCGGCTGTGGGAGCTGTCGGAGCGGCTGACCGACGTACGGTTCGCGCTCCCGGCATCCGTGTGATCCGTGTGAGGCGCGCGAACCGGTATACGTGCGCCCTGCGGCGGGCGGGTGCCCACGGGGGTGGTACCCGCCCGCCCGTCGTCCTCCTCCTCTTCCTCTGCTGCTACGGCTACTGCTGCTACTGCGGGGTGTCGGCGCTCAGCCCGGTGTCCGGGACGCAGACGATCCCGTCGAACGCCTCCAGCACGGGCATCTCCAAGTACGCGGTGTCCAACCGGGTACGGACCGGCTCGGGCAACCCGTGGCGACGCGCGTACGCACGCAGGGCCCGGGCGTCCACCAGGGCCGGTTCCCCGGGCACGCCCGCGAACAGCGCCTCGACGCTGTCCGGCGCGGCCTCCGGGGTCGCGGCCCGGCCCCAGCGCATCCCGAGCGGGTGGTCGCGGTCCGGCACGTTCTCCACCGTGTCACCGCCGTTGCCGGTCAGCGCGACGGGGACGTAGTCGGCGCCGAGCGCCCTGGAGAGCAGGTGGCCCATGGTCGTCACCGCCAGGGGGCCGTCGGCCCTGTTGGCCGAACGCTGGATGTGCGCGTTGTGCCCGACGAGGACGACACGGGTGTCGGGCCCCGACCGGGCCAGGAACTCGAGCAGCGTGTCGGCCAGATAGCGTTCCCGGGCGGCGAAGGCCGGGCCGTCGGGCGTGCCCGCGAGCGCCTCGGCCATGGCGCGCTGGGCCATGTCGGTCGTCACCGCCGCGCGGACGTCCGACAGCGCGGTCTCGTACGCCGCGCGGCCGCCGCGCTCGGTGTAGATCTCGCGCAGGTCCCTGAAGCGGCCCAGCAGCCGGGCGAGCGCGGTGGTGAGCCGGTCCTGCTCCGCCGGGGCCAGGTCGAGCCTGGCGTAGGCGGGTACCATGACCGTGCCGCCCGCGATCGGTTCGGAGATCTCCAGCGCGGTGCGCAGGAAGCGCAGCGCACCGGGGTCCACGGTGGCCAGGTAGGCGGCCACCGGTTCCAGTACGGGCGCGAGCGAACCGCCCGCTGTCGGGATGTCGCAGCCGACGAAGCGGACCGGCCGCGCGGCACCGGCGTTGTGGCGGCGCAGCCACCGCAGGGTGTCGCGGCACTCGACGGGCAGGCCCAGGCCCCTGACGCGCGTGCCGTCGCCTCCGGAGCCGGGGCCCTGGGACTCGCCGGCCCCGGGGGCCAGGAGGTCGTCGATGTCGCCCGGTCCGCCCTGGACCCAGGCGTCCACGGCGCGGCCCTCGGCGGCGCCGTACTCCATGGCGTAGGCGGTGAAGCCCAGTTCCTCGATGAGGAAGCGCAGGACGCGGTGGCGCAGCAGGCCGAACTCGCGGATCTGGTGGGAGCTCTCGCCGAGGGCGACCACCCGGGCGCCGCCGACGAGTTCGCGCAGCGGCTCCAGGTCGTCGAGCGGTGCCCCCGGGTCCGCACCGGGGCCGAGGCCGGCCAGCCGGGCGGCGTGCCGGGTGACCCACCGGGTCAGTTCGGCGGGGGCGGCCGTCAGGGTCGGCTCGGCCGGGGGGAGGAGATCGCGCAGATCCTGGTGATGGCCGTGATGGCCGTGGTCGCCCTTGGGGTTTCGGTCGTTCCGGTCGTTCATGAATCGTGCTCCGCGGTGTGAGTCGTCGTCGGAGCCGGGCAGCGTCGAGCACCGCACCGGCGGGAAACCGGAGTGCGGCGAAGCTGTCGGAATGTGGGTCGCAGCCTGCCGCTAGGCGGCGTTGCGGGGCTTGAGGAACCAGTTCTGGCAGGTGCTGGGGATCATGCCGGTGACCGTACCAACGGAAGCCGTCGTACGCATCGTGATTTTCCGCGCGGGTGCGGGGGAGGAGGGGGGAGCCATGTGCCTGATCCGGCGCCCTCGGGAATGCCACCATGGTGTGCTGGCATGACGGCGTGCGGTTCCAGGAGGTGTCACTTCGTGGCAGACGGTTCTCGGCAGTCCGGTCCGATGATGCGTTCCGTGGTGCGGGAGACGTACGGTCCCGCGGATCTCGGCAAGGAGACGATCTTCGCCGGAGGGTTCATCAACTTCGGTTACTGGCGGGCCATCGACCTGGCCGTCCCCCTCGGCGTGACGGAACGGATCCGCAGCCAGGAGGACCTCTACCGGCACGTCCTGGACTCCGCCGGCCCGCTGGGCGACCTCAACGTCCTTGAAGTGGGCTGCGGGCTGGGGATGGGGTGCGCGCTGGCCCTGCGCGAGTACGGACCGGCCGCCGTCACCGGCATGGACATCCACCCGCAGCAGCTGGAACGGGCGCACGGCGCGCACTCCGGCCTGCTGCGACGGGAGCCGGGACGGCTGCGGTTCGTACAGGGGGCCGCGGAGCGGATGCCCTTCGGGGACGGCGAGTTCGGCACGCTCGTCAGCGTGGAGGCCGCGCAGCACTTCCCGGATATCACCGCCTTCGCGGCCGAGACGGCACGGGTGCTGCGGCCGGGCGGCCGGGTGGCCGTGGCGAGCTTCTTCACCGTGGACGACGCGCCGGGACGGCCCGGGGAACTGGCGGGGCTCCTCGACACCTACGCCAACGGCCTGGACATCGCGCGGCCGGTGACCGCCCTCACGGAGGCGTTCACGACGGCCGGGCTCACGGGGGTACGCGCCCGGTCGATCGGGCCGCACGTCTGGCCCGGCTGGGATCTGTGGCTGGGCCGGGACTGGGCCACGGGGACCTGGCCACGGAACTTCCTGCGGGCCTACGAGCAGCGGATCCTCGACTACTACCTCGTCACGGCGGACCGGCCGGACGAGTAGGGCGGACGAGTAGGAGCGACCACGCCCGCGCGCCGCGCTCCGGAGCGGCTGGCGCTCCGGAACGGCGCGCTCATGACGGTCCGTCGGATGGCTGACCCGCAGCCCCGCCCCGTTGGCCGTCCTGTGGCCGTGGCGGCTCGCGCACCATCCGCACCGTGCGGCGCGCCTACCCTGCCCGGATCCGGGAATTTTCCCGCGATCCGCCACGTTGCCGGGCCGACACCTCGCCGATTCTCACTGTCCCAGGGAGTCGTATGACAGCCGCTCTGCTCGCTCTGCCCTCGATCGACGATCAGGCGGAGCGCCTGATCGAACTCGGAGTGCACCGACTCGCCGGATTCCACGCCGACGAGCTGCGCTCCACAGTTGCCGCGTCGGCGGCCCGCGAAGGCCTGCTCGTGATTCACCCGGACCGGGTCCCGGCATCGGCTCTTGTGCCGTTCCTCCGGCACAAGGAGAAGCCCGGCTTCGTCGTGGAGGACATGCCCGACATCGATCTCTTCTCGACCGTCGAGGGCGTTCACGTACCCGACGCGCCGGTCTACGTACTGGAGGGCCTCGACCGAGGCGATCACATGGCGAACTGGAGCCCCGACGAGGCGCTGCCCGCCATCGTCGAGGAACACCGCACCCCTCTGCTCTTCGCGGAGGGCGTCCACTGGGTGATCCAGCAGCCGGCGGCACTGGAACGGGGTCGCTGCTTCATGACCATCGGCTCCCGGCTGCGGAAGGCCGACGGGCGGCTGGACGCGCGCACCCCTGCCCTGTGGATCAGCAACGGGACCGGGCGGGACGGCCGGGAGCGGCGCGACGCGCCGAAGGCCGGCTGGTGCTGGGCGGGCAACCGGCACACTTGGCTCGGCTTCGGCTCGGCGGCCGCCCGCACCGCGATCTGACGCGCCGTCCTACCGTGGGACGAACGGCCCGGCAGGCACCCGCTGCCGGGCCGTTCGTCATCGAGGTTCCCGTACGACGCCTGCCACGACCGCGGCCACGGTCCTGCGGACGGCTTCCGGATCCGGCGGCGCGCTGCCCCGGTCCGCGAACAGCAGGTGCGCGGCGCCGATCAGCGTGGGAGCGAGCGTGCGGACGTCGGCGTCGGCCGCGACGCGTCCCGCTTCGCGCTCGGCCGCCAGATACGAGGCGACCATGGCCGTGGCTTCCGTGAGCAGCGGGACACCGGCCGATCCGGCCCGGCGCAGCCGGGCGCGCAGCTCGTCCCGGAAGGTGACCAGGGCGACGATCGCCACCGCGACCGACTCGAACAGCTCCGTCAGCACGTCGGCGAGGTTGCCGGTGACCGTGCCCGTCCCGGCGGACGCGCGCAGGACGTCGGCCCGACTGTCCACCCGGGCGATGCGGTCCAGCACGAGCTCCGCGAGGAAGTCGTCGAAGTCGTCGAAGTGCCGGTGCAGGACCCCCTTGGCGCAGTCGGCCTCGGCGGTGACCGCCCGGCTGGTCAGCGAGTTCGGCCCGTCCCGCAGCAGGATGCGCTCGGCCGCGTCGAACAGCTGCTGTCGCGCGTCGCGTAGGGCCACCCCTGTCGGCATGCCGTGTGTCCTCCTCCGCCCGTTGACGAGTGGGCATGCGCCCACCATAGTGGGCGCATGCCCACTCTACGTCCTTCCGGCAGCGAACCTCATCAACACCGGGAACTGGCCGAGTCGTTCGGCATGGACGCCGAACGCTACGACCGCGCCCGGCCGCGCTATCCCCAGGCCCTGGTGGAGCGGATCGCCACCGAAAGTCCCGGCCCCGACGCCCCTGACATCCTCGACGTCGGGTGCGGCACGGGAATCGTCGCCCGGCAGTTCCAGGCGGCCGGCTGCACGGTGCTCGGTGTCGAACCCGACGCGCGCATGGCCGACGTGGCACGGCGGCTCGGGGGAGCGGTCGACGTGGCGACGTTCGAGGACTGGGACCCCGTCGGCCGGGAGTTCGACGCGGTCGTCGCCGGTCAGGCCTGGCACTGGATCGACCCGGTCGCGGGAGCGGTCAAGGCCGCGCGTGTCCTGCGGCCCGGCGGCCGGCTGGCACTGTTCTGGAACGTTCCCCGGCTCCCGCCCGCCGTGGCCGAAGCGATCGCGGGAGCCGCCCGACGGGCCGCGCCCGACGTGCCCTTCGAATTCCGCCCGGTAGCGCGAAGCAACCAGGACGGGTATCAGGCGATTCTGGCCAAGGTGGCCGCCGCGATCCGGGACACGGGCGCGTTCGGCGACGCGGAGCGGTGGCGATTCACCTGGGAGTGGACCTACACCCGCGACGCATGGCTCGATGTGATGCCCACTCAGGGTGCTTTCACCCGGCTCCCCTCGGACAAAATGGCCGAGGTGCTGGAGTCCGTGGGGGTCGCCATCGACGCGATGGGCGGCGGGTTCACCACGAGCTACACCACGGTCGCGATCGTCGCCGGGCGAGTCGGCGCCGGCCACGCCGACGGGCAGTGACCGGAAGAGTGTGCGCCCCGCCCCGGTGACGCGGCTGAGCGCTCCGCGGGAGGCGCCGTCGTGGCTGGTCGCGCAGTTCCCCGCGCCCCTTCGGGCGCTGCCGAACCGCAGTGGACTTCACCTGGCCTGCTTAGACGCTCGCCCCCAGCAACTCCCGGAAGGCATACGCCCCTTCCGGCGTCACCTTCACGGCGCGCCCCGAGCCGACCCGCCGCACCCACCGCCGTTCCAGCGAGGTGGTGCACAGGGCCGCGCCCAGCGCTCCGGCGAGGTGGGGGCGCCGCTCCGTCCAGTCCAGGCAACCGCGTACGAGGGGCCGCCGGGTGCCCGGAGGCTGCTCGAAGCGCAGGGCTTCGGCGAGCCAGGCCCGGCCCTCCGGGGTGACGGAGACCCCGGAGCCGGCCGCGACCAGGCCCCGGGCGACCATCGCGTCCGCCAGGGCCACTCCGAGCCGCCCCGCCAGATGGTCGTAACAGGTGCGGGCCCGGGCCTCGGCGCTCAGCCGCACCGACTCCCGCAGGTTCCGCGGGCCGGTGGCGTCCGGGGCGGCCCCGCCGTCCGGGGCGTACGAGCTGAGGGCTTCGATCAGCCCGGCCACCTCCGGGCCGGCCAGTCGGACGTAGCGATGCCGGCCCTGACGTTCCTCGGTCAGCACACCGCCCGCGATGAGGCGGGAGAGCTGCTCGCTGGCGGTGGAGGGGCGCACCCCCGCGTACGTGGCGAGTTCGCCCGCCGTCCAGGCACGTCCGTCGAGAAGGGCCTGGCAGAAGGCGGCCCGGGTGCGGTCGGCGAACAGAGCGGCGGTTTCGGCGAGCGGGATCATGACGTCAGGATGCCGCAGGAACGGTTCGGGCGGCGCCGAACTGTTCCGGCCCTAGCGTCTGGGCCATGACGGAAACGACAGACACGACGGACGCGACAGACACGGCGACGGACACGACGGGGCCGACCCGTACGACGCATGAATTCGACCGCTACGCCGACATCCGGGCGGCCCTCGCCGACCCGGCGCTGGTCCCGGAGCCGCCGGCCGCGCACACCGGGCCGGCCGGGGCGAGCGTCGCCTGGCTGCGCGCCACTGTGGCCCGGTTCGCCTCCGGTGAGCCGCACCGCCGGCGCCGGGCCCTGGTGGAGGCCGAACTGGCCCGGCTGGAACCCGCCGCACTACAGCGGGCGGTGGCGGCGGAGCCCGGCGGCGACCTCCGGACACGGGTGGTGCGCACCCTCGCCGAAGCCATGGGAATGCCGGAGCCCGAGGCGGTCGCGAAGGCGGTGACCGTGGTGTCCGGGCCCTACTTCGGCGCGCCCGCGGACGAGGCAGCCGACGAGGCGGTGGCCTGGCTGGTGGAGCGAACGGCGCCGGGCGCGACGAACAAAGCAGACGAAGCAGGCCTGGAAGCCGCCGCCAACCGCATCGGGCTGCTGGTGCAGGCGTGCGACGCGACGGCCGCCCTGGCGGAGGCCGCGGGCACCGGCGACGTACCCCTCGCCCGGGTCCTCCGGGAGAACCCGCCGCTGCGGACCACGCGCCGGGTCGCCGCACACGCCACCCAGGTCGCCGGCCGGCGGATCGCCGAGGGCGACGCGGTGGTGCTGGACCTCGTGGCCGCCCACCGCACCCACCCCGTCCCCCTCACCTTCGGCGCGCCACCACGGATCTGCCCCGGCCGGGCACACGCCCTCGCCCTGGCGGACGGCCTGCGCGGGCGCCGGCCGACCGCCTTCGCCCGTCTGCACCACCAGCCGGCACCGCTGCTGTTGCCCAACGCCTGGGACCACGCCTCCGCGGCCGCTCTGGTGGCGCAGGGCTTCCCGGCGATCGGCACCACGAGCCTCGGCGTGGCGGCGGCCGCCGGCCTGCCGGACGGGGAGGCCGCCACCGCCGAGGCGACTCTGGCGCTGGCCCGCCGGCTCGGACAGGGCTCCTTCCTGTTCTCCGTGGACGCCGAAGGGGGCTTCAGCGACGACCCGCGGGACGTGGCCGAGCTGGCCCGGACCCTGCACGCCGCGGGAGCCGCGGGCATCAACCTGGAGGACGGCCGCCCGGACGGCACCCTCGCCCCCGCCGAGCTGCACGCCGCGAAGATCGCCGCCGTCAAGGCCGCCGCACCCGCGCTGTTCGTGAACGCCCGCACCGACACCCACTGGCTCGGACGCCAGGAGGACGAGACCGCGGCACGCCTCGCGGTCTACGAACAGGCCGGAGCCGACGGCGTGTTCGTACCGGGGCTGTCGGACCCTGACGGCATCGGCGCCCTGACGGCGACCCTGACCGTCCCGCTGAACATCCTCTACACGCCCACCGGCCCCACGCTCGCCGACCTGGCCGGGCTGGGCGTGCGCAGGGTCAGCCTGGGCTCGCTCCTCTACCGCCGGGCCCTGACGGCCGCCGTGGCCACCGCCACCGCGATCCGCGACGGACGGCCCACGGACCTCACCTCCTTGTCCTACGCGGAGGCCCAGGCGCTGACGGCACCCACTGCGGGGACGCCGGAAACCGTATGACGACCAGCCGTGCGGGTGCGGTGCCGGTGCGACACGGCCGACGTGCGGGCGATCGGCGAGGCGCCGTGTTCAGCTGAAGGAGGCGGCGGCCGGCCGAGCGGCAGGGAGCGGAACGGAAGTGGCGGAGACCGACGACATCGACCGGCAGGACATCCGGCTGGCCGTGGTCATGAACGGCGGGGTGAGCCTGGCCGTCTGGATCGGCGGGGTCGCTGTCGAGCTGCACCACCTCGCGATGGCCCGCCGCTGGGACGAGCCCGTCTACCGGCCGCTGCTCGACCTGCTGCGCGCCGACGCGCGCGTGGACGTCATCGCCGGAACCTCCGCCGGCGGGCTCAACGGCGCCTTCCTCGCACTCGGCCTCGCCCGTGAGAAGGACATCACGCCCCTGTGCGGCCTGTGGCGGGACAAGGGCGCGCTCGGCAAACTGCTGCAGAACCCGCTCCGGCAGCGGCCCGTCTCCCTCCTCAGAGGGGACTACTTCCTCGACGAGCTCCGGGGCGCCCTCCGCGACGTCGCCACCTCTCCCGCCAAGGCCGGCGCCGACGACGGCAGGACCGGGCGGCAGCCCATCGAACTCATCCTCACCGGCACTCTCTGGCGCGGCCGGCAGAGCACCTTCTGCGACGACACGGGCGTCCGCATCACCGAAATCGACCACGATGCCCGCTTCCTGTTCACCTCGCGGGCCGGAGCCGGAGCCGGAGCCGGAGCCACGGACCCCGTCGCCGGCCTCCAGGACGACGGGGTCGTCGACCGGCTCGCCGTCGCGGCACGCTGCACCTCCTCCTTCCCCGCCGCGTTCGCCCCGCAGTGGGTGGACGTCGACGGGGACGCGGCCGAGGGCCCCTGGCCCTCGACGGCCGGACGCGCGAACTTCCGCGTCCCGCAATACGTCGTCGACGGAGGGATCCTGCTCAACAAACCCATCCGCCCCGCCCTTGAGGCCGTCTACCGGCAGACCGCGCAGGCGCAGGTCCGCCGGCTCCTCACCTACGTCGTGCCCGACCCGTCGGAAGCACCACCGCCGACCCCCGCCCCGGCGCCCGCCGCGATGCCGCCCCCGCACGCCGCCGACGTCCTCCTCGGCGTCCTGACACGGCTGCGCTCGACCGACTCGGTCTCCCGCGAACTGGCCGAGATCCAGACCCGCAACGAGGACACCCGGCACCGGCGCCGGGCCCGGGCCCGGTTCGCGTACGCCCTGACCGGCGCGGCGCGACAGCTCTCGGAAGCGGCATGGGAGGGCTACCTCGAGACCCGGATCCGGTACGCCGCCGACACCATCGGCCGATGGCTGGCCGCCGGGCAGCCCGCCGAGACGGCCGGCCGGTGGAGCGAACGGGAGATCGCCGACCGCCTTCGCACGGTCCTGCGCGACCAGCGCGCGCGACCGGAGTCGTTCATCCCCCGGGGGAACTCCGTCGACGAGGCCATCGGCCGCACCGGCGCCGACTGGGACTGGGGGCAGACCACCGTCCAGGGACTGCGCGACATCGTCGTCGACGTCCTCAAACGGGCCGTCTGGCTGGCACCCATGGGCTCGCGCGAACGGCACGCCGTCATCGAGGCACGCCGCCGGGCGAGCACCGTCTGCGAGGAGATCGAGGCGGACTGGCGCACCCTGGCGGACCACTGGACCGGCGCCGGCGCCGACCTGCCACCCGGCACGCACGACGGACTCGGCAAGGCGACGGCGCCCGCCACCCGCCACCTGGAGGACTGGCTGCGCCGGGCCCTCACCGACTGGGACGGACCGCCGGACGCCGACGCGGAGGACTACGCGGCCCGGCACGCGCGGCGGTACGGCCAGGCGACCGCCCTCGCCGAGTCCCTCCTGAGCTGCAAGGACGCCCTCTCCCGCATCGCCGGGGCCGGATCCGAGGAGTCCGTCGTCGACCCCGACGGAACCGGACGCACCCAGCTCAAGGCGCTCACCGACTACCTGCTCCACCCCACCCAGGACGTCCTGGGCCGCATGCTCCGCCTGGAAGTCGTCCAGCAGGCGTACGGCGACACCCAACGCGGAGTGGAACAGGAAGTCGAACTGATCCAGGTCTCCTCCCGCGACCCCGGCCTGCTCACCGGCAGGCAACTGCACCACTTCGGCGCCTTCTACCGCGCCTCCTGGCGCGTCAATGACTGGATCCACGGACGCATGGACGGCGCCGCCCATCTGACGCGCACGCTGATGTCGGCGGAGCGGCTGCGGCAGGTCTGGGCGACGGACACCGACGCCGCCGACGCGGCCGACCGGCTCATGGACGCGCTGCACGACTGCGCCGTCGACGCGCGCGAACCGGCCGACCGGGCGTGGCTGGAGCAGACCTGGCAGGAGCGCTACGCCCCCGCGTGCCGGGGCCTGGTGACGGAACAGATCGTTCCCATCCGTCCCGCACCGACACCCGCCGGCCGCGGCCCCGACGACGACCCCCGGCTCGGCCTCTGCGTGGAGGCGGTCGCCCATGCCCTCCAGACGGGCATCCTCAGACAGGAACTCCACCTGCTGGCGGACGCGGTCCGCACGGAAGGCGACGGCCGTCCCGAGGACAGCACGCGATGGCTCGCCCAGTACGACGCGGAGACGGCCGGCGCGGCCGACCGGGCGATGCGGGCGGAGACGCTGTGGCGGCTGTGGGAGAGTGCGCGAGCCATCGGGGGCCAGCGGATCACCCAGGAGGCGGGCGGCGACCTCTTCGCCGAGACCGCCGCGCACAGCGCCGCCGTCGCGGCCGGCGCCGTCGGCGCGCCCCGCCTCAAGGCCGTCGGCACGGTGCTCGGCGCCCTGCGCGGCTACACCCTCGCGGTGTGGGCCATGGTCCGCTTCCTCACCCGTCCGGGCAGGTTCGGCCGCCGCGCGGTGGACCTCGCGGTGGTCACCGGCGGCGTCCTGCTGGCCGTGTCCCTGTTCGTCCCCGGCCTCCCCGTGGCCTTCGCCCTCGCCGGGGTGTTCCTCCTGCTGGCGGGCTGGTCGGCGGCCGCGCTGCTGACCCGGGACGCGCGGCGGCTGGGCCTGAGGCTGGCCGCCGTCACGCTCGTCCTCCTCGGCGCCGCCGCCTGGTACATCTACGCGAACCGGCACGACGCGCACATGCGCGAGACGCTGTGGAGCATGGCGGTCAAACTGGGAATCGGCCTCCTCGTCGTCCTTCTCGGCATCTTCCTCGCCCGCACGCGCGAGCCGCGCGCCACCTCCTACCACTCACAGCACCCCGACGAGTGAGGCTTTCGCGAACGTCAACCCCCGCGCACCGCCGCTCGCTAGAGTGCCCGCACGTTCCGATCGGCGGAGCGATGGAGGGGGAGCGGCCGGTGCCCAACTTACTGAGAGTGCCACTGGAGAGCGGCGGATCCGTGCTCGTCGAGATCGACGAGGACCCCCAGGCGGTCGTCAGGGTCGCCCGCGGCGGGGCCGTCGCGCAGGCCACGGAGACCCTGGAACGGGGGCTGGACAGTGTGCGGGAGGCCGCGCACGCCGTCGTCGGCAGGCTCACCGACTTCCCCCGCCAGCCGAACAAGATCACCCTTGAGCTGGGGCTGAAGCTCTCGGGGGAGACCGGCGTCTTCCTCGCCAAGACCGCCGGTGAGGCCTCGTTGACGCTCACCCTGGAGTGGGACGGACAACGCCCCGACGCGCTGCCGGTCACCAGGGCGGTCACCGCCAACGGCACGGCCGCGAACGGTACGACTGCCAATGGCACGAGCGCCAATGGCACGACCGCGAACGGCACAGCGGCCGTGGTCGGCTGACCGGAGCGAGGAGAAAGAGAACCACCCCATGCCCGGACCCGTGCCGAACCCCGGCATCGCCCGGCTGTGGTCGCACGGCGCTCCCCTGGGCGCGGGCTTCCTGGCCGCCCCGCGCACCGTGCTGACCTGCGGACACGTCATATCGTCGAGCGCGGGGAAGCCCGAGTCCGAACCTCTGCCCCCGGGGCTCCCCGTCGAGCTGGACTTCCCGCTCGCCGGCCGGCCCGCCCGCCGACGCACCGCGTCCCTGGTACGCCACATCCCCGTCGCCGCCGACGGCACCGGTGACATCGCCGTCCTGTCGCTCACCGAGGACCCGCCCGCCGGCGTGGCGCCCGTACGGCTGCTGGACGTGGACTCGGTGCGGGACCACCCGTTCACGGCGTTCGGCTTTCCCGCCGGTGACGACGAAGGGGTGTGGTCGCTCGGCACGATCGTCGACGAGCGCGGCCGGGGCTGGGTGCAGATCGAGAGCACCGGCGCCTGCGAGATCCTCCAGGGCTTCAGCGGCACGCCCCTGTGGGACGACCGGCTCAAGGGCGTGGTCGGCATGGTCGTCGCCACCGACCGGCGGTTCGTGGGCCGGGCCGCCTACGCCCTCACCCTCGACACGCTCCTCGACGCCCACCCGGAGCTCGCCCGGCACGCCTCGCCGGACTCTCCCTTCCGGGGGCTCCTGCCCTTCCGGGAGCAGGACGCCGCCCACTACTTCGGGCGCTCCGCCCAGATCGCCGAACTGACCGAGGCGGTCACCACATCCGGTGTGGTCCCGGTGGTCGGGGCGTCCGGGGTCGGCAAGTCCTCCCTCGTCCGGGCGGGGCTCCTGCCCGCGCTGCGCCGGCGCGGCGACTACAGCGCGGTGACGCTCGTCCCCGAACCGGCCGTGCGCGCCGAGCACATGCTGGCCTCGGCCCTGCTGCCGCTGCTCGACGCCCTCCCCGGCGAGGAGGACGCCCCGGGCGACATGGGGGAGCGCCTGGACCGGCTGGCGCGGCGATTACGGGACGGAGCGGCGGCCCCCCTCGTCACGGAGGCGGTCAGCCGCTCGGGAACCTCCCAGCTCCTCCTCTTCGTCGATCAGTTCGAGGTGCTCTTCCGCTGCCCTCCGGACGAGGCGGACGCGCTGGTCGAACACGCCCTGCGGATGACCGAGTGGCGTACCGGGGACGGCGGTCCGCTCGTCCGCCTGGTGTTCACCCTGCGGCTGGACTTCCTCAAGGCGATGCGCCGGTTCCCGGCGCTGGAGCGCGCGTGCGACACATCGGCCTTCTTCGTCAACAAGCTGGCCGGCGAGCAGTTGCGCGAGGTGGTGCTGGCACCGGTCGACTCCTTCCACGGCGCCGTGCGGTTCGAGGACCGGCTGGCGGAGCGCCTGCTGGCGGACGCCGGAAGCAGCCCCGGGGCCCTGCCCCTCCTGGAATTCGCCCTCACCCTCCTGTGGGAGCGCCAGGTCAAGGGGGTGCTGACCCACGCGGCCTACGAGGAGACCGGCCGGGTCGCCGGGGCCCTCGCGACGCACGCGGAACGGGCCGTCAAGGAGCGGCTGGGCGACAGGCGGGACGAGGTGCGAAGGCTGTTCGTCCAGCTCGTCCGCCCGGGCGACGGCGCCGCCGACAACCCCGTCGACACCGGACGCACCGCGCGCCGCCCCGAACTCCACCCCGACTGCTGGGAAGCCGCCCAGCTCCTGGCCACCCAGCGGATCGTCCACCTCGACCACGCCTCCGACGGCGTGGAGACGGTCGCCCTCGCCCACGAGGCGGTGCTGGAGCACTGGCCCACGCTCCGGTCCTGGGTCGACGCCGACCGAGAGTTCCGCGCCTGGCAGGAGCACCTCCGGGCGCGGATGAGCCGCTGGGAGCTCAGCGACCGCGACCGGGCGCTGCTGATGCGTGGCTCGGAGCTCAGCGAGGCCCAACGGCGCCTGCGCGACCGGCAGGACGACATCCCCGAGGCCGAGCGCGCGTACATCCGGGCGAGCGCGGAATGGCGGCGCCGCCGCCGACTGCGCGCGGCCCTCGCGGGGACGGCCGTTCTCACGGCGATGACGGGCCTCGCCGGCGCCGGACTCGTCTCCGTACGGGACGGCAAAGCGGCCGAACTCTCGGCCGGGCTCGTGCAGGAGGCACAACGCCAGGCCGGTTCCCGGCTCGAGACCTCGGCCCTGCTGTCCGTCGCCGCCTGGCGCACGGCCTCCACCCAGCAGGCCCGCGACAACCTCTTCGACCGCTATCTGTCCGACGCCCGCTACGACGCGGTGCTGCCCGCGACCGGGACGGTCGCCGAGACGGCGCTCGACGACTCCGGGCAGGTCATCGCCGTCCGCACCGGCGCCGGCCGGCTCACCGTCTGGCGCGTGGCGGCGTCGGGCGGCATCTCGCGGCTGGTGGACATGGACAACGTCTCGGCCGTGGCGGTGAGTCCCGACGGCACACGGCTGGCGCTCGGAGGCGACGGCAACAGCATCGGGGTGTGGGACGTCCCCGGCCGCAAGGTGCTGTCGACCCTGCGCGGCGCGGCGAGCACCGCCAGCGCGGACCAACGGCCCGACCAGCTGCGCTTCGACCGCACGGGGCACCGGCTCGTGTCGCACCCACCGGCGGACGACACGGCCCAGGTGTGGGACCTCGACCGGCCCACGGCCCCCGCGGTGACGCTGCGGGCGCCCACCGGGACCTATGGGGAGGCCACGGAGTTCGCCTTCGACGCGAGCGGTGAGCACGTCGTGGCCTCCCACATCGGGGACGACTACCACGTGTGGGACGCGCGCGGCGGCCTTCCCGTGCCGAAGAAGGGTCCGGCCGAGGGGCCGGGTCTCCCCGTGGTGTCCTTCCTCAGCGGCCCCCACCCGGTCGTCGCCCAGTGCGTGGATGGCCGATGGCATCTGACGGACCCGGCCGACGGCACGACCGACCCGCGCCTCGCCCGCACCATCCCGTGCGATGCCACCGCCGAACTGGCCGGTGTGTCCGACCAGGTGGTGCTCGCACGGCGGAACGGCACGGTCACGGTCCACGACGCGCACACCGGCCGGCAACTGTCGCAGTTCGACGAGGAGGAGGCCTCGGGCGGCCGCTACACCCGGTACGTCCTGTCCAACGGCAGCCGGAGAATCGTCCGCGCACGGGGCACGGAGATCCTGGCCATGACCGCACCGGCGCCGGACTCCCTCGGCACGGTCGGCTGGATCGGCGGCTCGTCCCCGGAGGGCAGGAACGGTGACGCGGAAACAGCCCAGTTCTCCCCGTCGGGCCGCTATCTGGCCACGGTGCGCGTCGACAGCACGGTCACGCTGTGGGACCCGGCGACAGGGCGCCGCGTCGCCACCGACGGCGCGGCGAAGGACGGCGGGGTTCCGGGGCACGCGGTCTTCGACCCCGCCGAGAAGATCCTCGCCGTGAGCGACACCACGGACCCCACGGTCACGCTCTACAGCCTGCCCGGGCTCCACGCGCTCCGTCGGCTGCGCCTCGATCTGCCCACCGGAACGCCACCGCGCGCGGGCGCGGTCGCGGGCATGGGGTTCGACGCGCGGGGTCACCTGACGGCGCTGGCGGGCGGCGCGGTCTCACGCTGGGACATCACCACGGGTGAGGAGAGCGGGCGACCGATGCTCTTCACGGGCGACGCCTCCGTCGAACAGCGCGACTACTCGACGACCATGGCCGTGCGTCCCCGCTCCGGGCAGGCCGCCGTGACCACGCCCGACCGCCGCGGCGTCGAGATCTGGGACCTCGAGAACCGGCGCCGCGTCAAAGTGATCGTCCCCGACTTCACGGCGCCGCTGCTCGACTGGTACCGGGCCGTGCGGTACAGCGCCGACGGCACGCGGCTGATGCTGGTCAGCCAGGACGGGGAGACGGAGATCCGTGACGTGGGGACGGGGCGGAAACTGATCGGCATCCCCGCCGCGCCCTCCCGCTACACGGCCTTCCTGGACCGTTCCACCCGGGTGGTCAGCATGCGGAAAGGGGCCTTCGAAGTGTGGGGCCCCGAGGGCCTGATCGCCCGGACCCGTACCCCGGCGGCCGCCCAGGTACGGGCGGTCGTCCCCTCACCCGACGGCGAGCGGATGCTCCTGACCACCGGCAAGGACCTCGACGTGAGATTTCGCCTCGAACAGGCGTCCCCGGACGCCTGGGCCGCGGGCCTGTGCTCGCGCGTTACGCGCGACATCACGCACGGCGACATGGGAACGGTGCGCTACGGCTTCCTGGAGCGCAACCTGCTGGGGGTGACGGCATGCGCTCGCGGGTAGGCGCAGTGGCGGCCATGTGCCTCCTCCTGGCGGCCACGTCCACGTCGTGCTCGTCGTCGGGGAATCCGGCCGGCTCGCCGGGCCCGAGCCGGTCGGTCGCCCTGTGGGCCCCCTCGGCCGGGCGTCCCTCGCCGTCGGCAGCGGCCGACGGACCGTTCGACGTGGACGCCGCTACGCTGCGCATCAAGCGCCTGGGCTACACGGCCGATGACGAGCCCGCCGCGCTGAAGAACCTCCGTGGCCCCTTCCGCGCCATTCACGGTACCTGCACGGGAAGCGTCGACGGCCATTGCGTCAGCGTGTTCTTCTTCCAGGGCAACGACTACGTGGGGTACGACACTCCCGGAGTCACCGAGTCCACGATCGTGAAGCAGGACGGGAGGACGGTCACCCTCTCCTACCCCGTCTTCACGACCACGGATCCCCTGTGCTGCCCGTCGGGCGGCAAGCGCGAGATCCGGGCTGCCTTCAAGGACGGCAAGGTGGCCTTCACGCCCCCGCTGCCCGCCAACCCCAACGGCCCGGACGCGTAACGCCGGTCGGGGCGGGCGCCTTACCACGGGCCCCTTACCATCGGTGCATGTCCAAGCATGACGCAGACTCGCGGTGGTCCCTGTGGTCACGGGACTCGGTACTGTCAATCGGTTCGGTGGGCTCGGTGCTCTCGATCGGCTCGGCGGGGTCGATCCTGTCCGTCGGCTCGGTCGGCAGCGCCCTGTCGGTCGCCTCGGTCGGCTCCTGGCTGAGCACCGGCTCCCTGCTGTCCTCGCGGTCACGGTGGTCCGTGATGTCCTCGCGGTCCCACCGGGGCCTCCTGGCCGCCGGGGCGGTGACGGCGGTGGCCTGCGCGGCACTGACCGCCGGCCGCGCTACCAGCCGGCGGGGGGCTTGAGGAAGCGGCCGATCTCGCGCGCCACCGTCTCCGGCTCGTCCAGCATGGACAGCACATACGCGCCCGGCACCTCGGCGTAGTGCGCCGAGGGCAGCAACTCCGTGAGACGGCGGCCGTGCTCGGCCGGCATCATGCGGTTGTCGGGCGACCACAGGACGAGCACGTCGCCGGTGAAACGGCGCAACGCCTCGGTGTCCCGGACGAGTTCCTCCTTGTCGAACGGGCCGCGGCAGTACGCGAGCAGGTCGCGCTCGATGGCCGGGTCGCCGAGGATCGGCTCGGTCCAGCGACGGACGAGAGCGTCCGGCAGCGGCCGTCGGGCCATCTGCCCGAGGAACATCGGCAACCGGCGCAGCGGGCCGATCCGCAGCTGACGGGCCCCCAGCCTCAGCCCGCCGGGCAGGCGCGCGGCGAGCGTGAGCACCTTGCCGGGCAGCCCGGGCGGGAAGTTGTCGAAGGCCTCGCACGGGAGGATCACCTGTCGTGCCACGCGCCGGTCCAGGCCATAGGCGGTGAGGAACAGCGCGCCGCCCCAGTCGGTGTGCACCAGCGTGACCGCGTCGAGATCGAGCGAGTCCAGGAAGTCCGCGAGCAGCCGGACCTGTCCGCGCAGCGTGAGATCGGCGCCCTCGTCCATCGGCCGGCGATGGGACCCCAACGGCAGGACGGGGCGCAGATATCTGAACCCCTCGGGCAGCAGCGGCATGACCCGGTCCCACAGCGTGTGGTCCATCAGCAGCCCGTGCAGCAGGACGACCGGCGGCCCCGCCCCGGCGTCCTCGTACTCGATGACACCGGCGGACACCCTGACACTGCGCACGGCAGCCTCCCCAGCGAACGGTCGGTCGTCCGGTCACCGCGAACCATGAGTCAGTCTGACAGCGCCGACCGGCGGGCGACCAGCCGGTAACGAGGCGCCTGTCGCGCACTCCACGCGCTCTTCCGGCCATCCGGGCGCCCCTGACTTCCACCGTTCACGGGCGAAGCGGGCCGAACTCCTTCCCCGGCACGCCGGTTGAGCACCGGGTGCCTTGAACCCGGTGCCCTTTACCAACCAAGGGAGGGAAACCCTCATGGAGAGTCCGGGAGACCATAAACAGGCTCAGGCTCACAGGCTACCGTTCCCCGAGCCGGTGGAACCCCGACGCAAGGCGCAGTGGACGACATCGGCGTTCGACCACTCCAGCGTATGGCGGCTGTCGGCGTCCATCCCGGCGGTCCTCGCGCAGGTGTTCCGCATGGCCTGGCGCATCGACCGCCGCGACGTGACGGTCATGGTGGGCGCGCAGCTCACCTACGGCATTTGCTCGGCCGTGGCCCTGACGGCCACGTCCCGGGCGATGGTGCACATCCTCGGCACGGGCACGGTCGCCTACCGTGTCCACGCCGCGCTGCCCGCGCTGCTGGCCATCGCGGTCGCCGCCGGCATCGGCCGCGTCGCCCACGGGCTGGCGTCCTGGTCGGTGGGCCGTCTCAGACCACGGCTCATGACCGCCGCCGACATCGCCGTCGTCGACGCGATGGTGTCCGTGGAGCTCGCCGCGTTCAACGAGCCGGGATTCGCCGAGGAGCACGAGGCGGCGGAGGCGGGATCGCTGCGCTGCGACCGGCTGATCTACGACGTGCAGTCGTTCATGTCGGCGCTGATCAAGCTCGTGGCCGCCTTCGGCGTGCTCACGGTCCTGCATCCGCTGATGCTGCCGGTCCTCGTGCTCGCCGTGGCCCCGTCGGGCACGGGGGCGATGGCCGAGGCGAGGATCGAGCACCGGACGCATCACGCCAACAGCTCGGGCCGCAACGTCAAGGGCATGATGCGCTGGCACCTGACCACCACTCAGCTGGCCGACGAGGTGCGCGGCAACAGCATGGCCCCGTACCTGATGTTCTGGTACCGCGCGATCACCGGCCGGATGGACGCGCGGTCGCTGGCCGGTGCCGCCAGCGCGCTGCGGATCAACCTGGTCTCGGCGTGCGCCGGCGGTGTGTGCCTGACCCTGGCGTGGGCCACGCTGGCCTGGCTCACGGTCACCGGGCGGATGTCGCTCGCGATCGCCGCGACGGCCGTCCTCGCCGTGCGCGCGGCGCTGGGCAATCTCACCAACGCCGTGCACTACGCCGCGTCCCTCTTCCACTCCAGCCTCTTCCTCGGCGACTGGAAACGGTTCATCACCTCCAGCCGCGCCCACTACCCGGCCCACGGCACGGTCGTGGTGCCCGACCGGCCGGAGACCGTCCGGGTCGAGGACGTGTCGTTCACCTACCCCAACAAGACCCGGCCCGCGGTCGACGGAGTATCGCTGACCCTGCGCCGGGGGCAGGTCGTGGCCGTCCTCGGGGAGAACGGCTCGGGCAAGTCGACGCTCACCCGGCTGCTGTGCGGCCTGTACACCGCCGACAAGGGCCGGGTGCTCTGGGACGGGGCGGACCTGGCGGAGATGGACCTGCGCCGGGTCTGGGAGCACACGGGCGTGGTCACCCAGCAGTTCGGGTACTGGCCGCTGTCCGCACGGGAGAACATCACCCTCGGCCAGCCGGTCACGTCCGGCGACGAACGGGTGTGGAAGGTCGTCGACGAGGTCGGCATGCGCGAAGCGGCCGAGGAACTGCCCGACGGCCTCGACACCCTGCTGGCCCGCGAGCTGTGGGGCGGCGTCTCCCTCTCGGGCGGCCAGTGGCAGCGGGTCGCCTGCGGCCGGGTGCTCTACCGCGAGCCCGACGTCGTCGTGCTGGACGAGCCGACCTCGCAGATGGACGCCCAGGGCGAGCACGACATGTTCCGGCTCGTACGGACCATCGCCCCGGACCGGATCACGGTCGTGGTGACGCACCGCCCGGCCAACGCCCGGGTCGCGGACCTGATCGTCGTCATGGACCAGGGCCGCATCGTCGAGCAGGGGACCTTCGGCGAGCTGGTGACGGCCGGCGGTCGGTTCCAGCGGTGGTACGAGCTCGGTCAGCAGGCCTGACCGCGGCCGTCGTCCCGTTCCGGGAGGGAACGGGACGACGGCCGGAAGCCGGGACGCCCTACAGCTCCGCGTCCTCGTCGTCCTCGCCGGTCTCCTCCACCTGCGTCGCCACGACCTGGAGCACCGCCGCGTCCTCGTCGATCGCCAGCGACACGCCCGCCGGAAGCGTGATGTCACGGGCGTGAACGGTGTGCCCCGCTTCCAGGCCCGCCACGGACACCGTGACCGACTCGGGTATGTGGGTGGCCTCGGCCTCCACCGGCAGGGCGTTCAGCAAGTGCTCGAGCAGATTGCCGCCCGGGGCCAGAGCGCCCTCGGTGTGGATCGGCAGCTCGACGGTGACCCGCTCGCCCCTGCGGACGGCCAGCAGGTCGATGTGCACGAGGAATCCCTTGAGGGGATCCCGGTCGACCGCCTTGGGAATGACCAGTTCGCGCTTTCCGTCGATTTCCAGGTTTATCAGGACGTTAGGGGTTTTCAGGGCCATCATCAGCCCGTGACCGTCGACCGTCACGTGCTTGGGTTCCGCGCCGTGACCGTAGACGACGCCCGGGACCTTGTTCTCGCGACGGATCCGGCGGGCGGCGCCCTTACCGAAGGCGGTCCGCGGCTCCGCGGCCAGCTTTACCTCAGCCATTCTGCACTCCTCGTACGACTCGTGGACTGCTGGGCATTGGTCACCCGGCTCGCGACCGAGCTCCACGAACCGCTACGAAGAACGCGCGCCGATCACGGAGCCGCCGCACCCGGAACAGCGGTACGGCCTCCCTCGCCGAGCAACCCGACGAGCGTAGACCGGCGGTCCCCGGGCGCGCAGCAAGTGAGGCGGGATGACGAAGGGTTTGACCTGAAGCGTTCGGCGGCCCTGTGTCTCGAACCGGCGAAGGGCAGGCAAAGCGCTCCTCCGTCGATCGCAAAGAGGAGTAAATGCCCCGAACCCGCCCGAAGATCGGTTACGGGCCGGTCCTACGCTGACCCCTCGTGGCAATGGCAAGCAGTCTCCTCGCAAGCGGTCCCGCGGTCCTCGCGCTGCCGGCACCGACCCCCGGCCGGATGGCCGGCACCTGGCAGGCCGACCCGTTCGGGATCGCCGCCGTCGTGCTGCTGGGCGGGCTCTACGGGTGGGGCGTGCTCCGGGCGGGACGGCGCGGTCACCGCTGGCCGGCCGTCCGCGCCGGCGCCTTCGCGGTGCTCGGCCTGGGGACGATCGCCGTGGCGACGATGTCCTCGCTCGCGGTCTACGGCCGGGTGCTGTTCTGGCCCGCCGCCGTGCAGAACATCCTCCTCGACCTCGTCGCCCCGCTCGGCCTCGCGCTCGGCGACCCGCTCGCGCTGGCGCGGCTGGCGCTGCCCGGGCGGGCCGCGGACCGCCTGGGCCGGGTCCTGCGCGGCCGGGTGCTCCGCGTCCTGACGTTCCCCGTGATCAGCACGGTCCTCGTGCTCGCGTCGGAGCTGTCGGTCTACTTCACCCCGTACTTCGAGACGGCGCTGCGCTCCGGGGCGGTGCACTCCCTGCTGTACCTCCAGCTGCTGCTGACCGGGTGCCTGTTCGTGCTGCCCATGCTCAGCCGCGAGGAGCTGCTGCCCGCCTGGTGCACCCACCCGCTGCGGGCCCTGTTCGTCTTCGTCGACGGCCTCGTGGACGCGATCCCCGGCATCCTCGTGATGACCAGCGGCACCCGGATCGCGGCTGGCTGGTACGCGGCCCGGCAGCCGGGCTGGGGGCCCGGGCCGGACCGGGACCAGGTGCTGGGCGGCGGGCTGATGCTCGGCATCGCCGAGCTCGTGGGGCTGCCGTTCCTGATCGCGGTGTTCGCCGAATGGGTGCGCGCCGACCGCGTCAGGACCGCCGAGCTCGACCGGCGCCTCGATGCGGAGGCGGCCCTCGCCGCCCCGCCACGGGAGGCGACGCCGGCGGAGGCGCCGGCACCCGGGCCCGTACCCGTCCCCGAGGTCACCCGCCCCTGGTGGGAGACCGACCAGGGGGTCGTGGGGGAGCGCTTCCGGCAGGGGCGGGGCACCCGGTGACGCCGGCCCGCCGCACCCGCCGAGGCCCCGGCTACACCCCGGCCGGCACCGGGGCCGGCTGCCCGAACGGGCGGCCGTCCAGGGTCCAGTGCGGGTCGATGGTCCGGCCGAGCGAGGCGTAGACCTGGGCGGCGACGTCCGGGTGGCGGACGGTGCCGACGGGCGTACCCGGCGGGAAGAGCGGGCCGGAGCCCGCGAGCCAGGCCGTGCGCTCCTCGGGGCTGTCGCCCCCGTGGCCGCCCGCGTCGACGTGGCCGTGGTCGGTGACCACCATGACCGTCCACGCCTCCTCGGCGTACGACGCGCGGCCGCGGACCGCGGCGAGCAGCCTGCCGAGGCGCTCGTCGGCCCGGGTCACCGCCTCGCGGTACGTCCCGCCGCAGCCGTCCAGGTGGCCGGTCTCGTCCACCGCGCCGAGGTAGACGAACGAGACCTCCGGGTCGGAGCCGGCCAGGACGTGCACGGCCTCGGCCGTGACCTGCTCGTCGCACTCGTCCCAGGCCTCGGTGGTGTGCGCGGCGGGCGCCACGAAGGACAGCCGGGCCGGGGCCCGGAACAGCGGCCCGCCGTCCCGCTGGACCACCAGTGGGTCCCAGCCCGCCGCCACGAAGGTGCGCCGCCCGTCCTGCCGGGCCAGCCGGGTGGCGAAGTCCGGGAAGACGTCCAGACGGTTGCCCGTGAGGTTGTTGCCCCAGACGCCGTGCTTGGCCGGGTTGACGCCGGTGACGATGGTGGCCCAGCAGGGCCCCGACATCGTGGGGGTGCCGGGGTCGATCTCGACGGGCACGAGGAAGCCGGACGCCGCGACCGCGTCCAGGTTCGGGGTGGGCAGTTCCCGCAGGTGGTCGTAGCGGACCCCGTCGATGCCGACGACGAGGACGCGGGGTGCGGGACTGGCGGGGTGGACGGGCATGGGGCGGTGGTTCCCTTCGGCGGTCGTGCTGATGCGGGCACCACCCTGCGCGGGCCAGATACCGGACGGCTACGCGCGGGCAAACACCAGGTGTCGTCGCCATGGCGCTTCGGGGCTCGGGCGGCACCCCGGATGACGCCGCGTCAGGTCCCGGCGATGCCCGGGCCGGCCTGGCGGGCCAGCGGGTTGGAGCCCACGGAGTTGTGCACGCTGAAGTTGACCGCGTCGGAGCGGTAACGGTCGTCGGACCACTCCACCGGGCGGCCCGAGGGAGTGGTGGTGACACGCCGGACCCGCAACAGCGGGCTGCCGCGCCGGACGCCCAGGTGCTCGGCGTCGGCGGTACCGGCGGCCACGGCGTCGATGAGGTGCTCCCCGTAGCTGAAGACGAGCCCCGTGGTCTCGTAGAGCCGCTGGGTGACCGATTCGCAGTCCGGCTCGATCCGTTCGACGTCCGGGGCGACCCAGTCCGCGTAGACGGTGCGCTCCAGCAGGACCCGCTCGCCGTTGAGCCCCCGGACGCGCAGCACCTCAAGGACCTCCGAGCCCTCCGCCAGATGCAGCCGGACGGCGTCCTCCGCCGTGGCCGGGCGGCGGCCACCGGAGATCACCAGGCCGGTCGCGGTGTGCCCCATGGACCGCGCCCACTGGGCGAAGCTGCGCAGCTCGGCGAAGCTCTGGCTGCGCCGGCCGGCCAGGACCACGCGGCGCGCGCCCTGCCGGGAGCCGATCATCCCCTCCGAGGTGAGGGTCGCGACCGCCTGCCGGACGGTGCCGCGCGAGACCCCGTACCGGGCGGCGAGCTCGGATTCCGACGGCAGGAGTGCCCCCACCGGATACTCCTCGGCGTCGATCGCGTGCCGCAGCTCGTCGGCGATCTCCTCGTACCGTGCCCCCACGATTTTCCTCCGGTGTGCGCAATGTCTTGTCCTGTGAGTTCAGCGTACGCGCTCCGCACGGTATGTCCGCGACTGATCGGATGGATCCCCGCTTTCTGGAAAGTGCCTGGTCCACGTGGTTGGAATCGTCGATTCCGGGGCTGCCGGGGTTCCCCTCCCGTTCACCTTCCGGTCATCGGCGCCGTGCCTACTGTGGCCAACTTGTCCAGACAAGTTGGGGGCGGGTCGCTCGACCCGCCCCACGACGACTCGTGTCGAGGAGACACCGTGATCACCATCCGGAACCGGTGGGCGGCCAAGGCCCTGCCCAAGGCGGCCGCCGTCACCTGTGGCCTCGCCGCCACCGCGCTCGTCCTCAGCGCGTGCGGCTCGGCTCCCGCGAACATCGCCGGCGGCAAGGCCGCGGCGACCGCGACCTCCGCCAAGGACCTGGGCGGCATGGACGCCCTGGTGGCCGCGGCCAAGAAGGAGGGCACGCTCAACGCGATCGCCCTGCCGCGCGACTGGGCCAACTACGGCGCCCTGATCGACGGCTTCACCGCCAAGTACGGCATCAAGGTGAGCGTCGACAACCCCAACGGCTCCAGCCAGGACGAGATCAGCGCCGTCACCTCCCGCAAGGGCCAGGACCGGGCCCCCGACGTGGTCGACCTCGGCAGCTCCTTCGCCCTGAGCGCCGCCCAGCAGGGCCTGCTCGCCCCCTACCGGGTCGCCTCCTTCGACGCCGTACCCCAGGCCCAGAAGGACGCCCAGGCCCGCTGGTACAACGACTACGGCGGCTACGTGTCCATCGGCTGCGACGCCAAGCGCGTCAAGGAGTGCCCGAAGACCTTCGCCGACCTGCGCAAGCCCGAGTACAAGGGCCAGGTCGCCCTCAACGGCAACCCCACCAAGGCCGGCGCCGCCTTCGCCGCCGTCTACGCGGCCTCCCTCGCCAACGGCGGCTCCTTCGACGACATCAAGCCGGGCGTCGACTTCTTCGGCGAACTGAAGAAGAACGGCAACTACACCCCCGTCGAGGCCACCCCGGCCACCATCGAGAAGGGCGAGACGCCCATCAGCGTCGACTGGGACTACCTCAACGCCGGCTACGCCGAGGAGTTCAAGTCCAAGGGCGTGGACTGGCAGGTCTCCGTCCCCGAGGACGGCAAGTTCTCCCAGTACTACTCGCAGGCGGTCAACAAGGACGCGCCGCACCCCGCCGCAGCCCGGCTGTGGCAGGAGTACGTCTACAGCGCCGAGGGCCAGAACCTCTACCTCAAGGGCCACGCCCGGCCCGCGCTGATGACCTCCATGGCCAAGGACGGCACCCTCGACAAGGACGCCGCCGCCAAGCTCCCGCCGGTCTCCGGCACCCCGTCCTTCCCGAGCGAGGCCCAGCAGGCCAAGGCCAAGCAGACGCTGGCCCAGGGCTGGGGCCAGGCCGTCTCCGGGTGACACCGTCCATGACCTCCACCCTTCTCACGACCGGGGCCCGCGACCGGGCCCCCGCGGCCCCCGCCGCCCCCGCGCGCCGCAAGCGCTCCCGCGCCTGGCTCGCCGCCCTGCCGCTGTTCGCCTTCGCGGCCGTCGGTTTCGGGACCCCGGCCCTGGCCATGCTCACCGGAGCGTTCACCGTCAAGGACCCGGCCACCGGCGCCGATTCCTTCTCCACCGCCAACCTCACCACCTCCCTCCACGGCCCCTACCTGACGGCACTGCTCGGCAGCGTCAAGCTCTCCGCCGTCTCGGCCGGCATCGCCGCCGTCCTGGGCCTGCTGCTCGCCCAGGCCGTGGTGTCCTTCGGCTCCCGCACCCTGCGCGAAGCGGTCCTCACCGGCTCCGGAGTCCTCGCCAACTTCGGCGGCGTCCCCCTCGCGTTCGCCTTCGTCGCCACCCTCGGCAACTCGGGCGTCCTCACCCACCGCCTCGGCCTCGCCGACGCCGGCTGGAGCCTCTACAGCTTCTGGGGCCTGACCCTCACCTACCTGTACTTCCTCATCCCCCTCATGGTCCTCACCATCACCCCCGCCCTGGAGGGCCTGCGCGTCCAGTGGCGCGAGGCCGCCCAGAACAACGGCGCCACCAAGGCCCAGTACTGGCGCCACGTCGCCCTCCCCGTCCTCGCGCCCTCCCTCCTCGGCGGCCTGGTCCTGCTGTTCGGCAGCGCCTTCGCCGCCTACGCCACCGCCGCCGCCATGGTGGGCAGCTCCGTCCCGCTGATCACCCTCCAGATCGCCGACGCCATCTCCGGAAATGTGCTGGTCGGCCAGGAGAACGTGGCCCTCGCCCTCAGCCTCGACATGGTCGTCGTCGCCGGCCTCGTGATGGCCGTCCACCTTCCCCTGCAACGACGGAGCGCCCGATGGTTCGTCTGACGGCACGCCGAGGCACGGCGACACTCGCCCTAGCCGGCCTGTACTTCCTGCTCCCCATGGCCGCCTCCGTGGTCTTCACCGTCGACGTCCCCGGCCAGGGATTCACCACGGACGCCTACGGACAACTCCTCGGCGCCGAGGGCTTCCTGCCCAGCCTCCTGCTCTCCCTCGCCCTCGCCGCCGCGACCGTGGCCCTCGTCCTCCTGCTGGTCGTACCCGCCGCGCTCGCCGTCCGGCTCGGCGCGCCCCGGCTGCGCCCGGTACTGGAGATCATCTGCTCCCTGCCGCTCGTGGTCCCGCCCATCGCGCTCGTCGCCGGCATCAGCACGGTGCTGCGCTGGGGACCGGAGCACCTCGCCGACACCCCCTTCTTCCAGACGTTCACCGCGCTCCAGAACCCTTCCTTCCCGCTCGTGCTCGTCATCGCCTACGCGGTGATGGCCCTGCCCTTCGTCCACCGGGCCCTGGACGCGGGACTGCGCGCCGTCGACGTCCGCACGCTCGTCGAAGCGGCCCGCAGCTGCGGAGCGGGGTGGCCCCGCGCGGTCGCCAGTGCCGTCCTGCCCAATCTGCGCGGGGCGCTCCTCAATGCCACGTTCCTCACGCTCGCCCTGGTCCTGGGCGAGTTCACCGTGGCCCGCGTGCTCGGCTTCCAGCCGTTCGCCGTCTGGATCGTCGCGGCCAGCGGCTCCCAGGCCCAGCTGACCGTCGCGGTCTCCGTGCTCAGCCTGCTGATCACCTGGGCGCTGCTGCTGATCCTGGCCTTCCTCGGCGGGCGCCGCGCCGCCGCACCCACCACCGACCGGAAGAATTCCGCCCGATGAGCACGACGATGACCACTGTGACGACGACCACCGCGACGACGACCGACAGCGCAACCGCGACCGCCACCGCCGCCTCCGTCGAACTCCGCGACCTGCGCCGGACGTTCGGCACCACCCTCGCCCTCGACGGCCTCGACCTGACCGCCCGCCCGGGCGAACTCCTCGCCCTGCTCGGCCCGTCCGGCTGCGGCAAGACCACCGCGCTGCGCATGCTGGCCGGCTTCGAACACCCCGACTCCGGACAGATCCTCGTCGACGGGCAGGACATCACCGCCGTCCCCGCGCACCGCCGCGACGCCGGCATGGTCTTCCAGTCCTACAGCCTCTTCCCCCACCTCAACGCCCTGGACAACGTGGCCTTCGGCATGCGCATGCGCAAGGTGCCCGCCGACCGGCGGCGCGCCCGCGCCGCCGAGCTCCTGGAACTGGTGGGCCTGCCCGACAAGGGCGACCGCTACCCCCACCAGCTCTCCGGCGGCCAGCAGCAGCGCATCGCCCTCGCCCGGGCCCTCGCCCTGCGCCCCCGCGTGCTGCTGCTCGACGAGCCCCTGTCCGCGCTGGACGCCAAGGTGCGCCTCACCCTCCGCGAGGAGATCCGGCGCGTCCAGCAGGAACTGGGCATCACCACCGTGTTCGTCACCCACGACCAGGAGGAGGCGCTGTCCATGGCGGACCGGGTCGCGGTCATGCGCGGCGGCCGCATGGAGCAGTGCGCCACCCCCGCCGAGCTGTACGGGCGCCCGGCCACCGCCTTCGTCGCCGAGTTCGTCGGCACGATGAGCCGTATCCCCGCCCGCACCGCGGGCATCGGCACCGTCGAGGTGCTGGGCCGCCGGCTGCCGGTGGACGGCGAGGCCCCCGAAGGCCCCGAGGTCGACGTCCTGGTCCGCCCCGAGGCGGTCCGCGTGACCGCCGACGAGGCCGGCGAGGCCCGCGTCACCGCCACGTCCTTCCTCGGCGCCGTCACCCGCCTGACCGTGACCCTGCCCGACGGCACCACGGTCAAGGCCGACCTGCCGACCCACGACGCCACCGCCCTCGTCGCGGGCGCCGCGGTCACCCTGAGCCTGCCCGACCGCCCGGTGCTCGCCGCCGCCCGCCCCTGACCTCATTGTTCTTCACGGACCCCTACGGAAGAGAACCCGTGTCCCACGACAGCAACGACGACGCCCCGGCCCTGCGAGCCGTCCTCTTCGACATGGACGGAACCCTCGTGGACACCGAGGAGTTGTGGTGGCAGGCCGTCCAGCACGTGGCGGCCGGGCTGGAGTACGCGCCCACCGACGGCGACCTGCCCGACATCCTGGGCCGCCCCGTCGAGCACACCGCCGCCCACCTGCTGAAGGCCACCGGCACCGGCACCCCGCTCGCCACGCTCACCGCGGATCTCCACCGGGAGTTCGCGACGCGCGTCGCGAACAGGATCGTGCCGCGCCCCGGCGCGATCGAACTGCTCGACGGGCTCCACGAACGGGGCATCGCCACCGCGCTGGTCACCGCCTCCCCGCGCGCGGTGGCCGACACCGTCCTGGCCGGCCTGGGCCCCGACCGGTTCACGGTCACCGTCACCGCCGACGACACCCCCCGCACCAAGCCCGACCCCGACCCGTACCTCGCGGCGGCCCGCGCCCTCGGCGTGCCGCCCTCCGCCTGCGTCGCGGTCGAGGACACCCCGACCGGCGTCGCCTCCGCCGAGGCCGCGGGGTGCCGCGTACTCGCCGTCCCCTCCCTCACCCCGATACCGGAGGCCCCGGGACGCACCGTGCTGAGCAGCCTGGAGCAGGCGGACGTCGCCCTGCTCGAGACGATCGCGGCCGGCACCCGCTTCGTGGTCCCCGCCTTCACCACCCGGAACGCCCGGATCGGCGAGCCGTTCCGCGCCACGGTCGGCGGCCTGCTGCGGGGCGGCGGGGGCTCGTTCACCAAGGCGTCCGGCCCGGACTGGGCGCACGTCGCCACCGACGGGACGCTCACCGGAACGCCGACGGAGGCGGGCGTCTGCGAGGTCGTCGTCACGACCGGCGACGGCTCCCGGGTGACCGCGCGCGTCCCCGTGGTGGGGACGGACGAGCCGCTGGTGCGCGTACTGAAGGTGATGAGCTGGAACCTGTGGCTCGGCGGCGGCCCGGTGGACGACCACCGCCACAAGCAGCTCAAGGTCCTGCTGGACGCCGACGTGGACATCGTGGGCCTCCAGGAGACCGCCGGAACCTCCACGCGGAAGCTGGCCGAGGCCCTCGGCTGGCACCACCACCAGGCGGGCCACAACCTCGGCGTCATCAGCCGCTACCCCATCGCCGACCGCTTCGGCGAGCCCGCGCCCTCCGGCTACGGAGCCACCGGCGTCACCGTGCGCCTGGACGGCACCAAGGACGTCACCGTCTGGAACGCGCACCTGAACTACACCCCGTACGGGCCCTATGACGCGTGCCTCGACCGGCGACCGGTCCCGGTGCTCATCGAGCACGAGACGGCCTCCGGGCGGGTCGCCGAGATCCAGGACGTCCTGCGGGCGATGGCTCCCGGCCTCGCGACGCGCGACACCACCCCCGTCCTCCTCGTGGGCGACTTCAACGCCCCCTCGCACCTCGACTGGACCGAGGCCGCCGCCCCGCTGCACGGCGGATACGGGCCCGTCGCCTGGCCCGTCACCAAGGCCGCCGAGGAGGCCGGGCTGCGCGACTCCTACCGGGTGGCCCACCCCGACCCGGTACGCGCGCCGGGCGCCACCTGGTCCCCCCTCCACCCCCTGCACGAGGACGGCAGCGGGCGGGCCGAACCCCAGGACCGCATCGACTACGTCCTGTTCGCGGGCGACGGCCTGACGGTTCTGGACTCCACCGCCCACGTCACCGGCAGCCCGGGCCCTTACCCCGCCGTCGCGGCCAACGAATGGCCCTCGGACCACGCCGCCGTCATCACCACCTTCGCCGTCCGGTGACGGTGTGGCTGCTCCTCGCCGGAGCCATCGCCGCGGAGGTCACCGCCACCGTCGCCCTGCGCGCCTCGGACGGCTTCGGCCGCCCCGCCGCCTCCGCCGTGGTCGTCGTCGGATACATCGCCGCGTTCTTCCTGCTGTCGCGGGTGCTCGCCCAGGGCCTCGCGCTGGGCGTGGCCTACGGCATCTGGTCGGCGATCGGCGTGACGCTCGTGTCGGTCATCGGCGCGGTGTGGTTCGGCGACCGGCTCACCTGGACCCAAATAGGCGGCATCGCGCTGGTGGTGGCGGGAGTGCTCGCCCTCGAACTGGGCCGGGCGCATCCGGGCGGCCCGCACGGATGAGGCCCGCTCCGGCTAGCCCTTGCGGGGGCGCCGGGCCTTGCGGCGGGCCTCCTCCTCGTGGAAGAGGTCGGCCAGCCGCCGGGCGTGCTCGTCGAGCTCGACGGGGGAGTCCTCGTCGTCGATGTCGACCCCCTGCGCGCGGAGCCGCTGGTCCTGCACCTTCACGGGGGGTGTCGAGTCCAGGTCGGACGGGCGCGGGCCCTCCGGGCCGTCCGGCCCGATGCGCACCAGGCGTTCCATCCGCACGACCCTGAACCGCAGGGAGAGGACCTCCAGCTCGTCGCACCGCTCGCGGTCCAGCCGGTCCGCCGCGGCCGTGTAGGGGGCGCGTTCCGCGGGGGTGAGGTCCTGCTGCCAGGGGATGATGACGCGGAGTTTTATCGCCAGGGAGTCCCGGGCGCCCTGCGGGATCGTCGACGCGCCCGCGGAATCCGGCCGCCAGCGTCCGTCCGTGTACTCCGCCGTCCCGAAGACCGCGGGCAGCAACACCCCTCCCGGGTGGGTCTCCGTGGCGCGCACGGAGTCCTCGCGCACGGCCCGGGGCACCGTGCCCTCCTTCCGGACGAGGGAGAGCAACTCCATCTTGAGGATGCCCTCCGACATGCCGGTCGCGGTGAACGGGTCGATGACGAACCCGTCCGCGGGGTCCGGGGCCCGGTGGGAATCGCCCGGCTCCATGGGGTCCGGGTCGGTGGGCCGGGGCGGCTCGGGACCCTGCGGCCCGCCGCGCAGGAAGCGCTCCGCCCGCACCACCCGGTAGCGGACGCCCCGAACGGTCAGTTCGTCGACCGCCTCCCAGTCCATGCGCTCCGCCGCGCTCATATATACGTCGTGCCCGGCCGGGTCACCGGCCTCCCGGGCCGTTCGCGCCGCCAGCCGGAACACCGAGCCCATGGAGTCCCGGGCCTCCTGCGGCTCCAGGCACGAGAGCGAGGAGACCAGCTCCCAGCCGCCCTCCATCCGTTCCTGGGCAACACCGAAGACGGGGTGTCCGTCCAGGAGGATGTCCGGATACGCCTCCCGGGCCCGCCACGCCTCGACGTCCGCGAGCGACGCGACGGGCTCTTCCGGAACGGTGATCCGGATCTTGCGGTACGCGGGGACATTCTCCCCGTCCAGCTCTGCCATGCCCTCCAGGGTGCCGTGGGCACGATGGGCCGCGCAGCCGAAACGGTCACTCCATCAACAGTGGACACGCGAGCGAACGTATGAAGCACAACGGCACAGCAGCTCAGGTGTGACAGACTGTGATCGTTTCTGCTTGAAACGCGTAAACAAGCGCACTGAACATATGGAGCACATCATGGCCAAGGTCCGGCTGACCACCAACCACGGTGACATCGTTCTGGAGCTCAACGAGGAGAAGGCGCCCAAGAGCGTCGAGAACTTCCTCGCCTACGTCGACGCCGGCCACTACAACGGCACGGTCTTCCACCGCGTCATCCCCGGCTTCATGATCCAGGGCGGCGGCTTCGCCCCCGGCATGAACCAGAAGCCGACGAACGCGCCCATCGACAACGAGGCGGACAACGGCCTCAAGAACACGATGTACAGCGTTGCCATGGCCCGTACGAACGACCCGCACTCGGCGACCGCGCAGTTCTTCATCAACGTCGGCGACAACGACTTCCTGAACTTCACGTCGAAGTCCCCGAACGGCTGGGGCTACGCCGTTTTCGGCCAGGTCGTCGAGGGCCAGGACGTCGTCGACAAGATCAAGAGCGTCCAGACCGGTACCCGCGGCTTCCACCAGGACGTCCCGAAGGACGACGTGGTCATCGAGAGCGCGCAGCGCGTGGCCTGAACCGGACGACGTGGGTCCTGATCTCTTCACGCCCGCGAAACCTCGTGGTCGACCGATGGCCTTCCAACGGTGTTGATCTTTCTGACCGGCGCATTTTCGGTCATCGGAAGGAACAAGATCGTGTTCATCGGGAAGTCTCGCTTCGCCGCTCTCGCGGCGCTCGCCGCCGTCGTGCTGCCGGCCGGGGCGCTGGGCACCGCCACCACGGCGGAGGCCGCCTCCAGCCGGGGAGTGCCCGGCTACCAGACGTGGCAGAGCGATGTGAACAAGGCGATCGCCCCCGCGATCCCGTGGCTGCGGGACCGTATCGCCAAGGGCGGCGACAATCCGGCCATCGTGCTGGACATCGACAACACCGCCCTGGAGACGTACTACCACGAGGGACAGGCCAACAAGCCGGTGCTCAAGGTGGCCGAGTGGGCGCACGAGCACAACGTGTCCGTGCTGTTCGTCACCGCCCGCAGCTCCTCGTCGTCCGCGCGGCACCAACTGGAGGACGCCGGCTACCCGGTGGACGCCATATGCACGCGTGAGCACGGCGAGGAGAAGGGCGAGGGCAAGGAGCGCTGCCGGGAGGAACTCACCCGGGACGGCTACACGATCACCGCCAGCATCGGCAACCGGCCCACCGACTTCGAGGGCGGCTACTACGAGAAGGGCTTCAAGCTGCCCGACTACGGCGGCCGCCTCTCCTGACCCCGCCACGCCCTTCGCCGCCGGACCCTTGGCGGCGAAGGGCGGGCGCGGGTTGGCTTGTTCACATGGTGTGAGCACTTTATGGCGCTACGCAATCTGACGTAGCTTCCCCTCTTCGCATGCGTGATCTCCTGGCCGAATGGTTCGCTGCGAGCACGCATTCCCGAAGAGAGGGGCAAACAGGGCATGGTTGCTCGTCCCCTGGCACCCGGAGTGTTCGTCACGGAACGTTCGAGCGGAGTCCGGACGATCACCGGGGTGGGTACGTCCACCCCCGCGTTCCTCGGCTACACGGTGGGCGGCCCGAAGGCCCCCACACCACCGACACTGATCCGCAGCTGGTCCGAATTCGTGGACACCTTCCACTTCCGTCCCGCGATGGGGCGTGACGAGCTCAAGCGGGCGCTGGACGGCGTGCACGAGGCCATCGAGGAGGCCACCGCGGGCCTCCGGTCCGAAGAGGCGGCGCTCCGGGATCTGGCCACCACCGGAGATGAACCGGTCGCCACCCAGACCGAGTTCGACAAGCTCGTCGCCGTGCGGACGGCCGACTGGGCGGGCGAGAACGTCGGCGAGGAGGACCGGCAACAGGCCGAAGACGTGGCCCAGAAGGTCTCGACCGCGTTCCCCGAGGACTACGCCCAGTGGATCGAGGCAGGCGACCACCTGGCGACCCTCTGCCGCCGCCGGGACGAACTCGCCGTCCTGGCCCGGGTATTCGAGGAGGCCGACAAGAACTACCTCCACGAAGCCGTCTACGGATTCTTCGCCAACGGCGGAAGCTCCTGCTACATCCTCCGCCTCGACCGCGACCAGGACCTCGCGAGCGAGGTCGAAGGCGACCCCGACAAACGCACCGGACTGGCCGGACTGAAGACCGTCCCCGATGTGAACATGGTCGCGGTACCCGACCTGTGGAGCGGGGAGGAGCCCCCCGAGACGGCCGCGGCCATCCTCGGCAACGTGATCGGCCACTGCGTCACCATGCGCAACCGGCTCGCCCTGTGCGAGCCACCACCGGACACCGCCCCCAACGCCGTACCGCAGTTCCTCACCCGGCTGGCGGGCCCGGACACCGACGACGCGGCGTTCACGGCGTTGTACTACCCGTGGGTGGAGGTTCCGGGGGTGGACGGGGTGCGGCGTACGGTGCCGCCGTCCGGCCATCTGGCGGGTGTGTGGGCGCGTACGGACGCGGAGCGCGGGGTGTTCAAGGCCCCCGCCAACCAGAACCTCCGCGGTGTGATCTCCCTGCCCACTCTGCTCACCGACCAGCGCCACGGCGAACTCAACGACAAGGGCGTCAACTGCCTGCGGACGTTCCCCGACCGGGGACTGCTCGTGTGGGGTGCGCGCACCCGCTCCAGCAGCCGGGACTGGCGGTATCTCAACGTGCGTCGTCTCGTCTCCTTCCTCTCCGACTCGATCCGGCAGTCGACGACGTGGGCGGTGTTCGAGCCCAATGACGACCGGCTGTGGGCGACCCTGGGGAACTCGGCCGCGACCTTCCTGACGGACCAGTGGCGTCAGGGCGCGCTACTGGGGCGGACGCCGGACGAGGCGTTCTATGTGATCTGCGACCGGACGAACAACACCTCGGCCACCATCGACGCCGGCCTGGTCATCTGCGACATCGGCATCGCGCCGGTACGTCCCGCCGAGTTCGTCCACTTCACCATCACCCAGATCGCCGGACAGCCCGGCGCCACCACCTGAACGCGGGGAGGCACACGCACGTGTTGACCGGTGACACCTTCAGCAGCAACACCTTCGCCATCGAACTGGGCAAGTTCCAGGTCGAGACCGTCCAGGACGTCTCCGGGCTGACCCTGGAACAGGACGTCGTCGAGACCCGCCAGGTGTCCGCCACCGGCGAGCTGATCGTGCGCAAACAGCCGGGCGCCCGGAAGACCGGCGAGATCACGATCACCCGGGGCATGGACAAGAGCACCGCGTTCACCGACTGGATCAAGACCACCCTGGTCAACGCCGACCTCGACAGCGCCCGGCAGAACATCACCATCGCCCTCAAGGACGCCCAGAAGCAGACGGTGCGCCGCATCCACCTCACCAACGCCTGGGCCTCCCGCTGGGAAGGCCCCCAGCTCGGCGCGGCCAACTCCGGGACCGCCACGGAACAGGTCACCATCACCTACGAGGACATCACCGTCGACTAGCCCGGAGGAGCGGCAACGATGGCGAACAGGCCCCCAGGCGTCTACGTCACCGAGAAGTCCAGCGGCGTCCGCACGATCGTGGGAGTCGGCACCTCGACCCCGGCCTTCCTCGGCTACACCAAACTGCCCGAGGTGACGCCCCCGGAACGGACGACCCCACCCTTCACCCCCGACGAGCGCAAGATCCCCCAAACCATTCGGGGATGGCAGGAATTCGTCGACCGCTACAACATCAAGGAACTGAGCGACGAACTGGCCGTCCTCCTGAAGAAACAGAAGGACAACCCGCCCCTGCCCACCGGGGACCACCAGAAGATCCAGGTACTCCAGCGATGCCTCACCCTGGCCGAGGCGGTGTACGGGTTCTTCGCCAATG
The DNA here is from genome assembly GCF_031845785.1 of Streptomyces hesseae. Classification (NCBI taxonomy): domain Bacteria; kingdom Bacillati; phylum Actinomycetota; class Actinomycetes; order Kitasatosporales; family Streptomycetaceae; genus Streptomyces; species Streptomyces hesseae. The sequence goes on along the minus strand of NZ_JAVRFI010000005.1, from coordinate 226,042 downwards.
GTGGCACGACCTGCTGCGTCGTCGGCTTCCTGGACCCCGCCGGCCCGGTGACCGGGTCCGCCCTCGACGGGGACGCCGAGGCACGCACGGGCCTGGGCGGGCTGGAGACCGTGCCGGAGGTCACCATGGTCGCCGTGCCCAGCCTCTGGGACATGACCGTCGCCGCCACCGACACCGAAACCCCGCCGACGCCGGACCTGCCGACCGGCAAAGGACTGATCGACAAGGTGCTCGCCCACTGCACCCAGATGCGCAACCGGCTCGCGGTCGTCGACGCGCCCCCCGGCCAACTCGTCGAGCCGCTCAAGAACTTCGTCGGTACCCTCGCCACACCCGACTCGGACGACGCGGCGTTCACGGCGTTGTACTACCCGTGGGTGGAGGTTCCGGGGGTGGACGGGGTGCGGCGTACGGTGCCGCCGTCCGGCCATCTGACGGGTGTGTGGGCGCGTACGGACGCGGAGCGCGGGGTGTTCAAGGCCCCCGCCAACCAGAACCTCCGCGGCGCCCTCGGCATCCCCACCCTGCTGACCGACGACCAGAACGGCGAGCTCAACGACAAGGGCGTCAACTGCCTCCGAGTCTTCCCCGGCCGAGGGCTGCTCGTGTGGGGTGCGCGGACCCGGTCCAGCAGCCGGGACTGGCGGTATCTCAATGTGCGTCGTCTGGTCTCCTTCCTCTCCGATTCCATCCGGCAGTCGACGACGTGGGCGGTGTTCGAGCCCAACGACGACCGGCTGTGGGCGACCCTGGGGCATTCGGCCGCGAGTTTCCTGACCGATCAGTGGCGTCAGGGGGCGTTGCTGGGGCGGACGCCGGACGAGGCGTTCTATGTGATCTGCGACCGGACGAACAACACCTCGGCCACCATCGACGAGGGAAAGGTGATCTGCGACATCGGCATCGCGCCGGTACGTCCCGCCGAGTTCGTCCACTTCACCATCACCCAGATCGCCGGACAGCCCGGCACGACCGGCTGAGGCCGCCCATGCAGAAGACCGTGGTCAGACAGGACGACACCGTCACCCTCGCCCTGACACCCCCGGCCGCTCTCGTCCCGCCGTCCCTCGTCGTCTCCATCCCACAAGGCACGGCAGGCTTCCATGTCGAGGGGCTCCCCGCCTGCGTACCGGACGACATCGAGTCCATGGTCATTTCCGCCGACTACGCCACGTTGGCCTTCCCCCAGGCGGGAACAGGCAGCGTCCAGCTGAAGGTTCCCGCCCAGGATCGCGCCACATACGCCAGGACCGGCCACGGTACGAAAGAAGTCGTCGTCGACGGCGGTCCGCTGGAGCTGACCCTCACCGTGGTCACCCCGGCGAGCAATACGTCCGGCGCTGACACGGTGGGGAACAAATACCCCGGAACGGCGACCCTCACCTGCGTCCGCCTACATCCCGTGACAGCCGGATAGCACAACCCGCCGGGGGTGTTCCTTACGCCTCCGTGTGAGCGGTGATGATGTCCTCGATGCGCGGGGACCGCTGGACGTGGTCGACCCCGATCCGGCTGTAGCGGTCGGTGGCCCGGCTCCAGTCGTAGTTCCCGCGCATCAGGGCCCGGTTCGCGCCCAGGAAACGATGCGTGCTCTCACGCTGCCGCGGGGACAGCCCCAGGGCGGCGCACAACTCGTGCGTCCGGTCGGTGAGTCGCCGGAAGCGGTCGATCCGCTGGTGGACCATGCCCCGTAACAGGCCGATGGCGTCCTCCTGCGAGCAGTCGTGCTCGCGGCGGAGGAGCAGGACCGCGTTGTCCGGCTCCCCGTTGGCCTCGTCCTTCTCCAGCGAGTGGAGGTCGTTGGTCAGGATGACCACCTCCGCGGTGATCTCGCGGATCTCCTGGACGAGAGTGCTCTCGTGGACCTCCGGGGGAGCCTCGAAACCCCCGCAGCGTTCGGCGGTGTCCAGGACGCCCTCCACGCCGATCGCCACCCGGCGTAACGCCAGGTACCGGCTCATGTCCAGGACGAGGCCGGCCCTGCGGTTGACCGCCTCGGTGACATAGCTGAGGAAGTACTGCTCCCAGTGGCGTGCGGCGCGCTCCCGCCAGGCCACCGACATGCCGTGCCGCAGCCGCTCCCAGTGGTCGAGCCACAGGCGGGCGAGCGGGAAGGTGGGTTTGACCAAGGACGAGTCCGGGCTCTGCCGGGCGAGCGCGGCCATCTCCTGGCAGAGCCCGTAGGCGGCCAGCGGATCCCTGCCCAGGTGACTGTCGAAGAGGTCGTCGAAGAAGAAATAGAACGTCTGCCCTTGGATTCCCAGCTCCAGATCGTCCCCGAACGCATCGGGGTGAAAACGGCCGGCGAGCTCCCCCACCGCCCATGTCAGATACCGGTCGGCATTGGACGAGGTGGTGACGAACCCCTCCGCTCTCAGCCACTTCATATGGCGGGCGTTCGCGGCCGCCACGTCCGGACTGATCCGCACCTCGAAAGGAATGTCCAACGGAACATTCTGCGGCATGCCTGATCCCCCTCTTCGCTGAACTCCGGGGCGTCCGCCTGCCGATGCGCGACGGGCGCCCCCGTGGAGATCCAACGATCACCAGGCCGGGGCCCGCATGACAAGTCTTCCGGTCCGTCGGCTCAACCTGTGGTATGGGGCCTGTTCGGGATGGCCGTCTCCGCTCGGGCCGTCACCCGGCCCACAGGGCGGGGGTGTCCTCGACGAAGCCGCCGAATCCCCGAGGGGGCCGCCCGAGCAGACCGGCGATGTCGTCGGTGACCCGGTCGTACCGGTTCCGGCCGTGCAGCCGGGCCATCGTGGCGATGTGGTCGAACACATGGGGCGGCAGGTCCAGCCCCTTGAGGTCGCGGTCCAGCCACTCCTCGTACGGCACGTCGACATAGGTCACCGGGCGTCCGAGCGCGGCGGAGAACTCCGCCGCGACGGCGGTCATGTCGCGCGAGCGCTCCCCGGTCAACTCGTAGACCCGGCCCGTGCGCGGGACCGGGTCGAGCAGGAGGCAGGCGACGACATCCGCCACGTCGCGCGCGGAGACCGGGGAGGTACGGGCGGAGCCGAACGGCAGGCGGATCGTGCCGTCCCGCAGGATCGAGGCGACGGCAATCCGGGCGAACAGCGGGTTCTCCATGAAGACCGTGGGCCGGACATGGACGACCGGGACTCCCGACCAGTCGAGGACCTGCTCGGCGAGCCAGTGCATACGCTGCTGGCGCGACTCCTCCTCGCTGGTCAGATCCATCTGAGAGACCGTCATCTGCGACATGTTCACCAGGAGATCGAGGCGGCCGTCCCGGCGGGCGGCCGCGGCGACCGTCGTCGTCGCCTCCAGATACGCGGGCGACACGCTCATCCCGAAGTACGCCCGACGGCACCCCTCCAGGGCCTTCACGACGTCCGGGCCCCGGGTGAGGTCGCCGACCACCACGTCCACGCCCTTCATGGCGTGCAGAGGCGCGGCCCGCTCGTCGTCGTGGTGCACCAGCGCCCGGACCGGCACTCCCGCGGCGTGGAGACGGTCGACGACCGTTCTGCCGACCCCTCCGACTCCGCCGCCGACACCGGTGACCAGCACGGGCTGGACGTTCATGGGGATCGCCTCCTGCACGCCGACGGACTCGTCATGGGCCCCTTCTATGACCGGTCACCCCGCGTGGACGGCCGTCAGCCCGGGGAGCCCGCTACTTCCGTGGCCCAGACGAAGTCGTAGCGCATGTGCCGGCCACCCACCACCGTGCCCTCGCCGCGGTTGCGCATGTTCACCGTGAAGGACGCCTTCGGCAGGAGCAGCACCTCCTGTTCGTCCGGCTCCCTGGAGAAGTAGGCGATGTCCCTGCCGCTGTGCCCGGTCAGCTCCAGGCAGTACAGCACCAGCCGGCCCCCGGCGGGCGGATGCTGGAGCGGCAGGAACTTCTCCGCCTCCGCCCGGCTGCGGCTGGTGCTCGTGAAGCCGCTGAACGTCATGCGTCCGCGGGGCACCAGCTCCCAGCCCGCCCGGTACACCACGCCCGTGACCGGCGGCAGCCTGCCCAGCGCTTCGACGAGCATGTCGGCATGCGCCTTGCCCTCGGCCCGCAATGTGCCCGCAAGACCGTGCATACGCCCCCGTACGGCCTCCAGTCGCACCGAACGCTCCGCGTCCGACAGCCCCGGCGCCCGGTAGGCGTCGATCAGTTGCTGGAGCTCCGCGTCCCGCCACGTGGCGTACGGCACCTCGACCGGCTGCCCCTGGGCCAGCAGGGAGATCATCTCGTCGACCATCCGGTGGACGCCCGCCGTGCCCAGGGTGCCGGGAGTGGACAGGACACGGTTGACGAGCTGGTGGTTGCTCCCGGTGTACTGCGCCAGCGCCAGCAGGTACGGAAGGCGGAGCTCGGACCCCAGCCGGGCCCGCTCCGCGTCCGCTTCCGGCCCCGTCAGGCCCTGCCCGGCCAGCCAGGAGGTCAGATCGGCGCCCGGATGCCCCCGGAGGAGAGCCCGGCGCTTGCGGCGCGCCCCGGCCACCGTACGGCCGTCCACGGTGACCATGCCGCCGTCCCCGGCGGCGGCGAGCGCCCTCTCCTCGTATCCGGCCGCATACGGCAACTCGGGCAGCACGGCCGTCGGCAGTGTGTCCCTGACGAACGCGTCGAAGTCCCGGTACATCCGGGCGACGTCCTTCGACGAGGCCGTCAGGCCCGCGAGCGCGGGCAGCCCGGCGGCCTTGGCGCCCCGCAGGATCTCGTACAGCGAATGGTCGCGCCCGGTCAGCATCCACGCGGCGACGGCGAGGAAGAACCCGCGCTCCGACAGCTCCGGCGCCCTCGCGCCCCCGGTGCCACCGCCCGGCACGGCCCGCAGCCAGTGGAAGGCGCTGAGCATCCGGGTGGTCGTCCCGGAGATACCCGCCACCAGGGGAGCGCCGCGCTCGTGGTGCTTGCGGTACCAGCCGCCGTCGGGGCTCATGGCGAAGACCGCCTGCCCGGAGGCCCAGGGCAGGGGGAACTCCGGCCCTTCCTCGCCCGGCACGGTCATCGCGGCCCAGAGCGCCTCGGGAGTGACCGTGTGCCGCCGGGGAGCGAGGTCGTCGTCCAGACCCTCGACGGACAGATCGGTGGTGGCGCGGCGGGCGTGGGCGGCCTCGGCCTCGCTCAGCGGTACGCCCAGGTCGCGGTAGTCGCGCAGCGTGCGCTTGCCGGGGCCCGTCGAGGGGCCCGGGCGCTCGGTGCGGCGGCGCTGGCTGCGGCCCATCGACAGGGTCGTGCCGGGGCCCTGCTGGAAGGTGAGGTTCCCCAGGGCGAAGACGTCGTCGGCGAACTGCTGCCGCAGTTGGTGCGGGAGGCGGCTGAGGATGCCGCGGGCGGTGCCGCTCAGATAGGCGTGCTGGGTGTCGAGGGCCTCGGTGTCCAGGCCGAGCTCACGGGCCAGCCGCCGGTCGCCGCCGAGAACGACACGGTGGAGCAGGGTCTTGAGTGACACCTCTCGCTCGTCGGGATGAGGGCGGGGCTGGGGGCCGTGTTTGTAGTACGCCGCGTTGTAGAAGGCGGTGACGAGTTCACGGACGGTGGCGGACGAGTCCGGCGCGGTCCACTGAAGGAGCCGCTCCCCGGGATCGCCCTCGGAGCCCACTTGGCCCGCGCTCTGCGGGTCGTCCTTGACGAACGCGCCCGCGGCGGCCTCCGGGGTGAACCCCCGGCTCAGCACTTCGTGGAGCCGCAGCACGGCGGTCCGGGCGGCACGGCCCACCTCCGGCGCGGCGGCCAGCGCCGCGCCCAGCCGCTGCTCGTACAACTCGGCCGCCTGGTGCCAGCCCGGTGCGGCCAGCGCCCGGCGATGGCCGAACGGCGCCCCGCCGGCGTGCCGTCCGGCGGGGCCGGTCAGGGCGTGGGCGACGGCGGCGTTGCCGGCCTCCTGCTGGAGGTTCCGCAGCCGCTCCGTCAGGGTCGCGGCCCTGTCCGGCACCGGTTCGGCGGATGCCGGCGCGGGCGCCTCCGCGCGGGTGGCGGCGGTCGGCGCGTGCGGCGTGCCGGGGCTCACGGCCGTACCTCCTGGGGGAAGGCGGACTCGTCCACGTAGCGGCCGAGCTTGGCGTACTCCTCGCGGACGGCCGCCAGCAGGTCCGCCATGGCCAGCGGCCGGTCGTCGTCGGCGGCGCGGTAGGCGGCGGTGACGGCGCAGCAGCGGATGGCACCACCGGACAGGTCGAAGGCCGAGGCGAGGGCCGCGAGCCCGGCCCGGCCGACGTCCCGGGCCCGTGGCACGGCCGGGCCCAGACAGCGCTCCCACAGGTCCCGGCGCAGGGCCTCGTCGGGGGCGGGGAAGTGGACGACGAGGTCGAGGCGGCGCAGGAACGCCGGGTCGATGTTGGCGTGCATATTGGTGGTGAGCAGGGCCAGGCCGTCGAAGGACTCCAGACGCTGGAGCAGGTAGGACGTGCCGGTGTTGGCGTAGCGGTCGTGGGCGTCCTGGGCGGGTGTGCGCTTGCCGAAGACGGCGTCGGCCTCGTCGAAGAGGAGGACGGCCTCGTCCGCGTCGGCGGCCGTGAAGATCCGCTCCAGGTGTTTCTCGGTCTCCCCGATGTATTTGTCGATGACGGTGGCGAGGTCGACGACGTGGAGGTCGAGGCCGAGTTCGGCGGCCACGACCTCGGCGGCCAGGGTCTTGCCGGTCCCGGACCCACCGCTGAACAGGGCGCCGACGCCACGTCCGCGACCTCCGCCCGGCCGCATCCGCCACTGTCCCAGGACGCGGTCGCGGTGGCGGACGCGCCGGACGAGGTCGCGCAACTGCTCGTGGGGCCGTTCGGGCAGCACCAGGTCGTCCCAGGTGACGGCGGGTCGTACGGGCCGCGCGAGCCGGCCGAGGGCGCCACCGCTCCAGGAACGGGCCGCTTCCCGGACTGCGGCGGCGTCCACGGGCACGCCCTGCGCGGCGGCCTGCCGGCGTGCGGCCGTCGCCATGGCGTGGATGCGGGCGGGTCCCGCCCGGTACCGGGCGCCGGCCGTCACGGCGGCGTCGATCGCCGCCCGGTCGGTCGGGGAGGTGGGGTCGGGGAGCTCGTGCCGCCACAGCGCGGCGCGTTCGGCGCGCGTCAGCGGCGGGCAGTCGGCCAGGACGGGAGGTGTGCGCGTCCATCGGGCGTCCCACGGCCGGTTTCCGGTGAGCACCAGGGGGACCGGCGGGTCGGCGAGAGGCGCGAGCAGTGCACGGGTCCACTGGTCGTCGTGGGAGCCGAGCGGGCCGATGACGAGTCCGTCGCCGCGCAGCCGCGCCTCGAGCAGCGCGGCCCGGGCGGCGTCGGCCGGGCCTGCCGCCTGATCGACGTCCTCAAGGGACAGCGGGAACCTCTGACGCCCCGAAGCGGCCAGGGCCGCCCGGGCGATGGCCGTGGCGGTGCCGTCGACGCTGTCGCGCAGATACACGGGCCACGGGCACGCGAGCAGCCGGGCGACGTGCCGGACGGCCGCGTCCAGGGGGCCGTCCCCCAGAGGGGGAAGGGCGGGCGGCGTGGGCGGCGGCATCGTGTCGTCGCCCAGCAGATGCGCGGTGACACGGTCGGGGACGCGCAGGCCCCGCGTCGGGTACGGGCGCGAGGCGTCGACGACCTCCAGCAACCCCCCGGCGCGCAGGGGCGCGTCGGGGGAGAACAGCCGGCGGGCGGTGGCGGACGCGGCCGGGACACCGCACAGCGTCAGGGCGAGGCCGATGGTGGCGTGCCGGCAGGTGACGTCGTCGTTGAGGTAGCCGTAGCAGCGCTCGAACCGGGAGTCCACGTCGGGAGCGAGCGCGATCAGCAGGACCTGGACGGCGAGTTCGTCCAGGCCGAACCCGTCGGCGAGACGGCGCAGGGGCGGCGGCGCCCCTGCGGCCGCCGCCGCGTCCTCCCGGGCACGCACCGAGGCGGCGAGGGCGTCCTCGAAGGATGCGGGCGGCAGGGGACCGGTGGGCATGTCGAGGAGGTGCGGGGCCATGTCGTCGGGGACGTAGAGCCCGCGCAACGGGTCGAAGGGCGTGTCCTCGAGTTCGGGGAGAGTGCCCTCGGCGGCCGTGGGGTCCTCGCCCGTGCGCCAGGCGACGGCTCGTCGCACGGTGGCCTCGACGACCGCCAGCCGCGCGAGGAGCCAGTCCCCGGGGACGGGCACGGGCATGCGCGAGGGATGTGCGGTGGGCGCGGTCACCGCCGGCCCCCAGGTGCCGGCCCGGGCTTGATGTTCTCGTCGACGACCGGGGGTTCGGTCACCCAGTGGGTGTAGGACTCCGGGGCGAACGACAACAGGGGGATGGTCACGGTCGTGTTGACGGTGGGGACGAGTGTGTGCCCGACCGCGCTCCACAGTTCGGTCAGGGCCCGGTCCTCCGTCGGCGGGTGCCCCACGTCCAGCAGCGTCGTCAGCTCCATCTCCGCCAGCTCCGGGGGAAGCGGCACGGGCAGGTCCCGGTCGCGGGCGAAGCCCACGAGGAGGTCGCCGAGCATGTTGTGGGCGATGAGCGCGTCCGGCGCCCACGCGGCCACCAGGTACGACAGCCGGGCGTACCGGGGCGGGTCGAACTGCGCCCGCTTGACGGGCAGCGCCCCCGGCGGGTCCGCGGGCAGCCCCGCGTACTGGTAGACCGTGCCGGTCTGCCGCCGGTCCAGGTCCTCGCGGATGTCGTACAGATAGACGCCGACCGCCTCGGAACCGGTTGTCTCGCCGAGCCCGGACTCGCGGCCCGGCGGCTGGAACGTGACCGTGAAACCGGGCGGCAGGCAGATCATGTCCCGCCGGACGCGCGCCTCCAGCGCGCGGTCGACCAACTGGATCATCGCCGTGCCTGCCGCAGGTCGAACGCCGCCGGGGCCGGGCCGACGAGGCCGAGCGCCGTGGTGTCGACCACGGCCACGACCGCGCCCTCGGCGTCGGCGAGACACACCCGGGGCGTCGTGGGGCGCGGGTCCGGTGCGCTGCCGGCGAGCGCCCGGCCGGCCGGCACGGTGAAGAGGGGGGTTCCGGTCGTGGTGTCGAGCATGAGCAACGCTCCGTTGTTCTCGCAGGTGACGAAGAGCAGGGTGCCGTCCGCCGACACCGACACCGATTCGGGGCCGGCGAACAGCGGATGACACCATGTGGTGACGACCTCGGGCACCCCCGACGCTCCGGGCAGGGCGATGACCGTGACGCTGTTGTCCTTGTGGTTGGCGACGAAGGCCCGGGCATCGCGCGGGGCACAGGCCACGCCCATGGGGTCCCGGCCCACGGTCAGCGAGGTCACCTCGTGGTCGCCTGTCAGGCGTACGCAGTGGACGGAGTTCGATTCGCGGTCGCTGGCGCAGGCGTAGCCGCCGTCGTAGGTGACGGCGACGTCCCACGGGCGGGAGGACTCCGGGCTGCCCACCGGAACGGGGGTCACGCCGGAGGTGAGAACGGTGACCGTCTTGCCGGCGAAGTCGGCGACGTATGCCGTGCCGTCCCCGGCGGCCGCGATCGAGTAGGGCACGTCATTCTTGTCGAGGGGCAGGGTCTTGCTCTCCCGCACCGCCAGCCGCGTCGTGTCCAGCGTGAGGACGGCCAGACAGGCGTCGCGTATGGGGGTGTCCTTGCGGCCTTGGCTGACGACGTACAGGGTCCGGTCGTCCCGGCAGGCGAGCCCGTTGGGCCTGTCGACGGGCTGGGAGAGTGCTGTCGCCACGACGGTCATCGACGGTTCGTTCTTGTTCAGGTCGGTGCCGTACACCGTGCCCAGGGGGTTGTCGTCGCCCATCCAGACCTTCGAGACGGCCGCGTACAAGTACTGCCCGTCCGGGGAGAGGGCGAGCCCGGGAGGGATCGGGTTGTTGCTCTCGACCGTGATGGTCCGCCTGAATTGCGCCGGCTTCGTGGAGATGTCGAAGACCTCCACCGTGGCCCTCTGCCCGGCGGCGTTGGAGACGTAGAGCGTGAGGCCGTCGGGTGTCAGAGCCAGCCCGTAGGGGTGCTTCATGGCCGTGGGCGACTTGGTCACGGCCATGTGGAAGGTCCAGGCGTCGTTCACCGTCGCGCGCTGGAGGACGGAGACCGTCCCGTTCTGGTAGTTGGCGACGCACAGCCGTAGTCCATCGGCCGACAGGGCCAGTTCGTGCGGGCCCGAGAGCTGCCCCGTCGTCGCGTCGATGGGGTCCAGCCGCTGCCACCGCCCCGGCCCGGTCCGGGACAGGACCGCGATCTTGCCGCCCGTCTGCCCCTCCAGGGTGCTGGCGAAGTCGGCGACGTACAAGGTCTTCCCGTCCCGGGACAGCGCGGCCCCGGTGGGCTGTTGGCAGTCCACGGTCTCGGCGTCGATCGTGTACCGGCCGCCCTTGGGATCGACGAGGGAGACCGTCGCCGTGCCGGAGTCGGCGGTCACCGCGTACCGCCCGTCCGGGGTGATGGCCACGCCGTACGGACTCGCGCCGGGCGCCAGGGCGATGGGCGTCACCGTGACCGCGCCGTCGAAGGTGAGCTCGCCCCCGCCGGTCGGGGTGAGGACGAGGAGGGAGGACGAGCCGGGGCTGGTCGCACAGGCGAACGTCCGGTCGGCGGCGATCGCGACGTCCCACGGCTGGTGCGGCGCGTCGAGGGGGATGGGAGTGCCCGGCTGGAGGGTGCCGGGATCGAGCACCGCCACCTTGTCCGAGAGCGAGTCGGCGGCATAGGCCCACGCGCCGTCCGGTGACACGGCGACGTTCACGGGTTTCGAGCCCGTTCCCGTGGGGACCTCGCCCGTCCTGCGCGGAGCGGTGCGTACGGTGACGAGGGCGCCGGTGGCCTGGTCGCCGACGTACGCGAAAGCGCCTTCCGGGCCGCAGACCACCCCCGCCGGGACCGCGCCGACGGGTCCGTCCAGGTGGACGGCGGCCGGGGTGTCCACCCGGACGGCGGTCAGGGCGCCCGAGGTCTGGCCCACGACGAGGACCGAGGCCCCGTCCGGGGTGAAGTCGACGGCGACCGGATGAGGGCCGGCCGCGACAGCCGTCGGGCTCTCGACTCGTCCGGTGTCCGGGTCCACGATGGCGACGGACACCGTCGCGGAGCCGTAGTTCGCCACGCAGAGCCGGTCGTCCCCGGGACCGAGCGCCAGCGCCCGGGGCTCGGCTCCCACGGGCACGGGCGCGCCCACGACCCGGCCGTCGGCGTCGAGATCCAGCACCGTCACCCATCCGTCGGCCGTGCCCTCGCCCCGGCTCGCGACGTACGCGAAGCGCCCGCTCCGCGCCACCGCGATCGCCCCGGTCGCCCCCGGCACGGGGACGGGTGCGGCCACGGACGGCGAGCCCGGTGTGCTCACGTCCACCACGGACACCGTGGCATCCGTCCCGTTGACCACGCAGACCCGGCCCGCCTGCCCGCCCGGAGCCGCCGCCAGCGCGCATGGACCGGCGCCCACCGGCAGGGGGACGGGCGACAGCCCTTCCTTGTCGAACACCGTGACCCGGTCGCCCGCCCAGTCGGCCACGCAGACCTGTTCCCCGGCCAGCCCGGCGACCACGGCGCACGGATTCTTACCGGCGGGAACGGACCGGAGCACCGGGAGGTCCTGGGATTCGAGGTCCACGACGGACAGCGTTCCGGCGTCGTGGTTCGCGCTGTAGGCACGGGTGCCGTCCGGGCTGACGGCCACCGCACGGGGATTGTCCTCCACCGGCGTGGCGCGGATCTCGGGCCGGTCCGGTACGGCGAGGCCGGCCACGACCAGGGCGTCCGCACCCCAGTCCGGAGCCACCAGCCGGGGCGGCCCCACCGGCGTGCCGCCGTTCTCGTCGTTGTGGCCACTCACGAGGGCACCTCCGCGACGGTGACTCGGTGTTCGACGGAATAGACGGTCTCGCGCGGCCCGCAGTCGATCCGGTCGACGGGAGACGACTCCTCACCGGTCAGCGGATCCACCGGCAACATTTCCACCGTGGCGACCCGGCCCACCCCCGGGACGCCTTCCAGGACGCGGAATGCCTCACCCACGTAAACCGGGCGTCCCAGCGGCCACCCGGTCCCGTCCGGGCCGCCGCCGACGGGGCTGAAGTACCGGTAGAGGGCGCGTTCCGCGGCCACGCGCAGCTCCGCGCGCTCTTCGGCGGTGCGGTAGTCGGCGGGCACGACCCGGGCGTTGAAACGGATGCCGTGGTAGACGGGCCGCACCAGCCACACAGGGACCCCCTCGGGCTGGAACGCCCGCAGCGCCCGGCGCAAGGTGTCACAGGCGTCCCGGGTGGGCGTGAGCATGTGGTACGGGAACCAGCCGCGCTCGTCCGCGGTGACGAACGGGACGACCATCAGCGTCACACCGGCCTGGGTACTGCCACCACTGGTGTCGGTGTAGCCGTTCTTGCCGTCGTGCGAGGTGGAGGTGTTGCGCACGCCGACGACACGCTCGTCCGGGTTCCTGAGACGGCAGATCCCGCCCGGTCCGATGTCGTTGGCGGCCGCCCCGAGTGTCGTGTTGTACGTGCCGTGAGCCGTGATGGCGGCACCCTCGGGCGGAACGGCACCGTGCTGCCCGGCATCCGAGGAGCTCCCCGTCACCTTGGGGCCGAAGTGGACCTGACCTGTACTGGCGTTGATGACCACATGCTCGTCGCCCGCGCCGGACTGATCGAAGGACGTGACGGTCGTCCAGTCCTCCGACGCGACACGGACCTTCGGGAGCGTCCCGCACACCGGGGCGTACAGCAGCGGGAAGACCTGCCCCGGCTCGCCCGTGGACGTGAACGGCCCTTTGTCCTGGCTGTGTTCCTCGTACTGCTTCGCGGTGACGCTCTTGGCGCTTCCTGAGTCGGCGTAGACCGTGTACGTCGTGGTGGGCGTGCCCTTGGAGTCGAGGATCTGGACGGCGAGCCAGCATGAGGCCTCCTCCGTCGGAAAATCGGACCCCAGCGCCTCCACGGCGTTCCGCGCCGTCGTGGCCAGTGCTCCGCGCTCGACGGCGGCCTGCCACCGTGCCGATCCGCTCAGGGGAACAGGGTGGGCGGAGATCTCCCCACCACCAGCCACAGCGATCTCCCGTGCCGGTGCGGAGGCGTACGCGAGCGGTGCGGAGGTGTCCCACCAGGGCGTGTCCTTCCTCGGTGCGAACACCGATACCGCGATGTGGTCCTGCGACTTCCGCTCGTCGTCCACCGTCACCCAGAGTGTGAGGTGGCGTGGATCGTGCGTCTTCTTGATCTCCACCAGGGCGAGGACCAGCCCGCCACCGTCCTTGAACGGCCCGGAGAACGTGCCGTCCGCCCCGTAGTCGCCCGCCGTGAACATGCCAACGGCCGCGGTGACTCCGGTGGTGAGCCGTAGCGGCGCCGCGGCGGTGACTTCCGGAGGAAGTCGTTCGGCGTCCTCCGTGGTGGTGAAGACTGTCTTCCCGTCGGCCGTCGTGACTTCGAGCCCGGCGGGGACCAGCTCCGTGCCGGCCGCCAGGGTGAGGCTGACGTCCGTTTCCGCGGGCGCCCACGGCACGTAGTTGCGGGCGGGGTCGAGCGCGTCATGGGGGACGTCACGGAGGTGGTGGATACGGGCCATGCCCGCCGACGCGGCCAGCGCGAGCTGCTCGTAGTCGCCCGGGACGACCGCCCGTTCCGGCAGCGGGGAGCCCAGGGGCAGCCGTGTCGCGCAGGCCGCGGCCGTCTCGCCCTCCGTACCTCCGACGGCCGGCGCGGGGTTGGTCACGGAGGAGACATACGGCAGAGGAGTGCGCAGCACCGTGAGGGTACGGGCGGGCACATTGCCCCGGGCACCACCGCCGGTCAGATAGCGGCGGATCCGTACGGCCGCTCCCGCCGGGAGCGGCGCCCCGTGCCGGCGCGGCCCTCGGGCGCCGGCCACCACGGGAGCGAAGACGGCCTCCCCGGTACGCGGGTCCAGCGTGAAGTGCCGGTCGTCGGGCCCCGACCCCGCGAGGGAGGCGACATGGCTCCACTGGGTCACCAGGCCGTCGAGCAGCGCTTCCACCACGAGCGGATCGGTGCTGCGCGGGAGCGGCGGGTGGGCGAAGCGAAGCCGCTCGCCGGGAAGGCCGGTCGCGATCCCCAGCGTCTCGTTGCGCACCAGCCGCGCCTGGACGACCGGGACGGAGACCACGAGCACCGGATGGAGGGCGACGTGCGTCAGCGCGCTCTGTCCGGGAGCGGTGCGGTAGCGGATCAGCCCGACGTCCCGCAGCCGCTGGACGAAGAAGCCGCCCTGGCCGTCCGGCCGTTGGAGCAGGAGCTGCGCGGGCGCGTGGGCGGGGGGAACATCGAGGGAGACCCGGCCCGGACGGTCGGGTGAGGCCACCGTGTCGGCGGCCACCCGGCAACTGGTCCAGTGCGTGCCCTGCCAGGCCTCCCAACTGCCCGGGACGACCCCGGAGCCGAACGGAACCGGGCCCAGCCGGACGTCCAGCGTCACACGCGTACTCGGCACCGGCACCGAGAGGACGGCCAAGGCGTAGGAGGAGCCGCCCCCACGTGTGTCGATCACTCCCGGGCCCGTGTGCGCCGGGAGGTCCCCGGGCGGGGGGAAGTCGCCGAGGTAGGGCAGGTTGAGGTGGAAGGCGGGCCCCGGGAAGGCGGCCTCGCCGGGCTCCACCGGCACCGAGGAGCCGAACGCGGTCAGCCTCCCCTCCAGGGCGCCGTCGGCCACCCGCTCCTCCGCGAAGCCACCGGCCGCGACGAGGACGCACGGGTTGAGCACCGCGTCCGTGAGCGTGGTGAAGACGACCGGCTCCTCGTCGCCCACCGGCCGGGTCGCCACCTCCTGTCCCGCGGGCACCACCACCGGTTCCGGTGTCGGCGCGGCGAGTTGCAGGACGGCCTCCGTCCGCGCGGGCGCGGCCCGGTACGGCCGTACGCCCAGCAGGCTCAGCACCTGGAGCCGGCGCTGGTCGGGGGCCAGATTGAGCCGGTCGCGCACGGCCATGACCATGTCGGCGCATGTCTCGATCAGGCCCCGGCCGGGGTCCGTAAGATCCTGCCCGGTCCAGACATCCACCCTCCCGCGCACGCCGCCGACGGCGGCGGCGACGACCTGCTCGCGGGTCCGCCCGTCGTACTCGGGCGTCGGCAGACTCATCCGGGAGCGACCTCTCGTCGGGAGCCGGCGATGATGACGACGGCCCTGAAGGGCAGGTGCGCAGGGCAGTGCGCCTTGACCAGGCGCGTGAGCCGGCTCTCCAGCGCCCGCTGGTCCTCCTCGGCGGGGGCGGTCAGGGTGACGGTGAGCATGCGTCCGGGCGGGGGAGCCTGGCCCGTGTCGGTGAAGACGACCCCCGGGTCGCCGACGTCGAGTGCGAAGTCCGGCGGCACCCAGCGCAGGATCTCCCGGGCCTCCAGCCGCAGCCCGTACGGCGTCCCGCGATACGCCGCCAGCCGGGCCGCCAGGTCGACGGCCTCGCGCCGCCGCACCTCGCTCCAGCCCGGCTCGACACGGGCCCCGGTGATCCGGATCAGCCAGTCGAGGAAGGCCGGAGGCGCGCGCCAGGGGTCGAGCACCGCGTCGAGGCCGTCGAGGCGTTCCTCGGCGGGCGACATCGCCTCGCCGATCGCGGCCGCGAACGCCCGCGCGACGGTGTCACGGCCGTAGACGGCGGGCAGGGGCAGCGGACGGGTGGGGGAAGTCGGCACGGTCACGGTCCTCCTGATCGTTCGTCGGGTTCGTGGGGTCAGCCGTCCGCGGGGGCGATGTCGAGGCCGACGTCTTCGAGGAGGACCAGGCCGCCGTCCGACACCTCGACGGACGACACCGGTCGCCCCCCGTCGTCGGTGAGGATCACTTCGGTCGTGCCCCGTAGCCGCGGCACCTTCTCCAAGACGTCGAAGACGTCGCCGGCGTGCACCCGCCGCCCCCACGGCCACCCCCGCCCGTCCGGCCCGCCGGCCGTGGGGTGGAAGAAGCGGCGCAGGGCCCCCTCGGCCGCCTCCCGGGCCTGTTCGACATCCGTTCGCGTGCTGCTCCACGGGCGTACGGTCGCGGCGATCCCGAAGGAGTGGTAGCGGGGTTTGCCGACGCGCAGCCGTTCGCCCAGCAGCCGGGACGCCTCGACGACGCCCACCACGGAGGCCAGGGTCCGCTGCGGGATGTCGAAGGCGCCGTCCGGCGGGCGGAGGGAGGGGTCGCCGGTGACGTGCGGGACGAGGAGGACGTGGAGCGGGTCGTCCTCGCGGCGCCACACGGCGGGCTCGGTCCGTGCCCCCTTGACGAAGTAGAAGACGCCGCCGACGACCACCACGGCGTCCGGGGACTCCTGGCACTCCGGCGAGAGGCCGGGGAAGGACTCGGAGATCAGGGACGTCACGCCCCGGCTCTCCGCCCGCGGCACGAAGGACCGGTCGCCGTAGGTGTAGGCGCGGTGGTAGAAGGTCTCACCCTTGAAGAAGAACAGTTCGTACGCGTCGGTCCGCTCGGGGCCGGCGAGCACGGCGACCGCGTCGAGGTCCGCCCGGAACGAGCGCGCCGGGTCCTCGGTGCCACCGGGCAGTTCGGGGAACTCGTCCTTGATGGGCTGTGGCGACCGGTCGTTCCCGCCCCAGAGGCACATGTCACCGTAGAACCAGAGCCTGGGCGCCGTCTCGCCCGTGCGGATCACCGCGTCGAGACGCTTCGCCTCCTGTACGGGACCGGGCACCGTGTCCTCGTCGGCGGCGGGCCCGTCCGGCTGCCCCAGGGGCACGGCGAGCGGGGTGATGGTGCCGCTGTCGTCGTAGTAGTGCACGGCCCGCAGCGGGTCGCGCGCGGCGACGGCGCTGGTGAGGACGTCGGGAGGCCGGGACGGCACCTGGAGGGCGATGGGCACGCGGGAGTCGGTGGGCCGGGTGAGCGCCATGACGCGGACCCGGGCCAGCCCCGGTACGTGCTCGTCGATGATCCGCTCGTGGTCGGCGGCCGTGACCGCGCGGCGCGGTGGCGCCAGACCGAGGCCCGCGCGTTCCAGCGCCACCCGCCAGTCCTCCGCCTCCACGGGGACGGCGACGACCGTGTCCACGACCGCCGTCAGCTCCGGCTGATCCACCGTCAGGGGCGCGCCGGCCTGGACAGCGCCCTCCCGGCCCCGGAACACGTCGTACTCCGCGCTGATCCGCGCGCCCTCCGGCGGTACCTTCCCGTGCTGCCGCTCCCCGTCCTCGGCGGGGACCAGCGGCCCGAAGACCACCTCGGACGAGGCGTCGTCCCACCAGTGGACCCGGTCGTCCGGACCAGCCTCGGCGAACGTCGGTACCGCCCGCCACTCGACGCCCCCGCCCCCGCCGGCGACCTCGACGCGGACGACGACCGGCGGCCCGAACGGCGGATCCGCCACCGGGGCACCGGGCCGCCAGGGACGGTGGCGCGTCGGGAAACGGCCGGCCGACCGGCCGTCGGCGACGCCCAGCACCTCGGTGACCCGCACGAGCCGCTCCTCCGCCGCCACCGTGCCTGTGGACCGCGCGCCCTCAAGGACGAGCGGCGAGACGGTCGCCAGCACGACCGGCTCCTCGCCCCCGGTGCGCACCACCGTGCCCGCCGGGATCTCGCGCCGGGCCGTCGACCCGTCGGTCCGGGTGAACGCGACCACGATCCGCGTCGGCGACGCGGGCAGAGGGGTGATGCCCATGAGACGCAGCAGGGCGGACCGCTGCCGTGCCGTCATGCGGTTCACGCGGTACAGCAGTTGGTCGGTCCGTTCGGCGCAGGCCTCGATGAGGGTGATGCCGGGGTCGGAGACGTTGTGGTCGGTCCACTCGGGCGCCCGCTGCGGGAGGGCGCGCTTGGCGGCGTCCACCAGCGGCTGGAACCGTAGGTCGTCCAGGTCGGGGACGGGAACACCGGACGGGTCCGGCGCGGAGGAAGCGGACGGGTCGGCCATGTCAGGGGTCACTCCACCGGGGAGTCGCCGGGCAGGGTGTAGAAGGGGAAGACGAGATTGCGGGGTTCATTGGTGGCGCGCAGTCGGTAGCGGATGTCGATGTAGAGCACTCCGACGTCCGTCGTGTCCATGCTGAACACCAGGTCGTCCACCTCGATCCGCGGCTCCCACCGGTCGAGGGCGCGGCGGACCTCCACATCGGCGCGGGCGACGGTCGTGGCGTCGAGCGGGTCGAAGACCAGTGCGTGGACGCCGCAGCCGAACTCCGGCCGCATCGGCCGCTCGCCCGGCGCCGTGGAGAGCACGATGCGCATCGCCTGCTCCACGTCCTCGGCGCCCCGCGCCAGCCCCACCCGCCCCGTGCCGGTGATGACGGCGGGGAACGCCCACCCCGCGCCGATGATGTCCACGGTCGTCCTCCCGCCCACGCGTGCCGGTATACGAGGTGTACGTAGGTGTACGAGATCAGTTGATGTCGACAGGGTTGCCGGTGATGCCGGTCTCTCCGCCGTCCAGCGAAAGCTTCCCGGTGCTCGTGACGTTCACGGTGGCCCCCTTGAGCGTGAGCCCGCCGCCGCCCTTGCCGTCGTCGGCCGTGACGGTGACGGTCCCGGCCTTGAGGACCAGGCTGCCGTCCGTGCCCGCGTCGACGGTGACGGTGCCCCCGCCGCGGGCGTCCAGCGAGATCCGCAGCGTTCTTCCGCCTTCGCCCGCTGTCAGGACGATGGTGCTGTCCTTGCGGTTGAGATGGGTGGCGAGCTTCCCGTCACCCGTCCGCATCCGCACCCCCTGGGGGCCGTCGGTGGCGCTGAGGAATTCCAGGAGGTCACCCGAACGGGACGCCAGGGAACGCCGGTTGGCGCGACCGGTGCCCGAGTCCACCAGGGGCAGCCCATGGTCGGTGGGGGAGTCGATGCCGTTGTACAGGCCGCCGAGGACGTACGGCCGGTCGAGACGCCCGTGCTCGAAACAGACGAGCACCTCGTCCCCCGCCTCCACGGGGAAGACCCCGCCACCACCGGCCCCGCCCCACTGAACGGTACGCGCCCAGTCGGTCACATAGTCCTTCGACAGCCACGGCAGACGAAGCCGTACGGCACCGCGCTCACCCTGCCCCGGTTCCTTGATGTCCGTGACGATCCCCACCGCGACACCCAATGAGCACAGCGCCGGCGGGTACGGCACGACGGGCGGCGGCAACGGGCCGACACCCACCTCGGTCCGGAAACCGTGGTCGCCGTCGAAGGTGTGGCAGCAGGAGGTGAGCGTGTACTTGCCGGCGAACGGCTCGCCCACCCCGGCCAGCGTCACCGCCGCCCCCGCGGCGAGCTCGGGCGTTCCCGCGACCTCGGCGGACAGAGCCGCCATCGTGGCAGCCGTCTCCTGCGCCAGCGCGTGCGCCGCCACATCCACCTGCCCGGCGGTGGTGTACCCCCGGCCGCCGACGAGCAGATCCGGTGCCGGGCCGGGAAACGCCGTGCCCAGCCGCGCGGGCGTGACCCCCAGCCGCAGCCGCGAGCTGTCCCCGGCACCCGCCCGCGCCGACACCTCGGCCTTGCCGGCCGGATCCCACCCGCGCACCTCCACCCCGGCCACCTGCCCCTCGGACGACACCGAGGCACGCAACGCCAGCAGATTCTCCCCGCACTCCAGGACGAACGGACTGCGATCCGCCCCCGTGCCCGGCGCGGGCGCACCGCTCGCCGCCGCCGGCCGGCCCATATGGACGACGTTCCCCTCGACCGACAGCAACAGCCCCCGCTGATCGGCGAGATGCCGGAGCAACTCCCAGTCGGTCAGATTGGGCTGGGCCAGATACGGGATCCGGGTGCGCTCCGCGTCGATCCGGCCCGCCTTCAGCCCGTGCCGGGCCACGGCCTGCCCGACGACCTCCGCCACCGTGGTGTCGACGTACGCGGCCACCCGCCGCCCCCGCGCCAGCCGCTGCCCCCGGTCCATGGCCCGCACGGTCGTGAACGTCCCGTCCGAGTCCACCTCGGTCTCCAGCGCCGTGACCTCACCATCGAAGATCCCCACCCGCGTCCGGCGCCGCGCCACGGCCACCGACACCGTCATCGGCACCCCCACCGCGATCCCCGCCGAGGCCAACAACCGGTGCGCGGGATCCCGGAACCGCAGAGTCGCCCGGGCCGGCACCCCCACCACCGTCTCCACACGCGCCTCGACCAACTGGTCGGCCCACTCCTCCCGCAGAGCCGAGCCGAAGGCGACGACCGGCTCCGCCGCGTACAGCCGCTCCGTCACCCGGCACCTCCCGCGACGCGCTCCTCGAGCACCGGCAGCACCAGCACCGTGCCCACGGGCACCCGCGCCGGATCGTCGACGTCGTTCGCCCGGGCGATCTCCCGCCACCGCCCGGGATCGCCGTACTCCTGCCAGGCCAGCCCCGCCAGACTATCCCCGGCGACCACCAGGTGAGTGCCCACCGGCCCGTCACCACCCGACGTCGGATTCTGCCGGGGTACCGTCCCACCGGCCTCCTCCAGGGAAACGGTGCACTGGGCGCGCAGGGGCGTCCCGTCGTGCCCGAACCGCGTGTACTCCGCGTCGACCCGCGTCACCAGGGCGAGGAACGCGGTCGTCCGCGCATGCCCCCACTCCAGCCGCACCCACGGCGCGGAAGCCGGCTTCGACGCCGTGCTCCGCGCGGTCGGAGCACAGCAGTCGAGGAGCTTCTCCACCTGGTCCTGCACACTCGGCCCCCGGCCGGCGGCGTCCAGGAACACCTCCAGCGTCATCGTCCTCGGCTGCGCCCCCACGAACTGCGCCCGCGCCGCCTCACCGTTGGACGGCGCCCGGCTGCGGTCCCAGCGGGCCTGCTTGCCGACCCGCACCCGCTCCGGGTTGAACTGCAACTTGACCCGGCCGCGCTCGGGCCCCGGGGAAGTCCCCGCACCCGTCGGGGGATCGTAGATCACGAGGGCGGCGCGCACGGGCGCGCCGCTCAGCAGCTCGGACAGCATACGGTCCTCTCCGACGGGGGCGGGCAGGGCTGACGGGCGATCAGACGGTGATGCCGAGGAATCCGTTGTGGGCGATCTCCAGGGTCTCGCGGGCCGGTTGCGACTGATCGACGTCGAACGCCGGACCGCTCCAGCGCACCGGAAGCACCCCGTCGAGCAGCCACCGCACGAGCGGTCTCCGGTCCGGGCCGAGCGCCACGAGCTGCCCGGGAAGCCGCGTGGGCTCGATCATCTGCAGCTGCATCCACGCCCACACGAGCACGGTCTCCCGTGTCAGCGGCCTGCTGAGCACGACGTTGGTGTAGCGCAGCCGCGTCGGCAGTTGCCACACGTGCCCGTTCGTCCCGCCCTCCACCCGCTCCTCGACCTCCATGGCGCAGCCCAGTCCCTCGCACGCCGTGAACGAGCCGAGGGCGTGGGTGCCGATGGACAGCTGGAAGTGGGAACTGACGGCGAACGGCTGGTCGGCCATGGACGAACACTCCGGGGGTCGGTCGTCGGGCGGTGGTCGGCGCCTTCGGCACGGGGTTCACCGGGGGACGGCGCTTCCCCACGCCCCACCGTCCGGTGGCGGCTCGGCCCGCGGCGGCCACGGAGGCCGGGGCCGGGCCCGGCGCGACCGCCGCCCCAGCTCCAGCGCGGGCAGCACGGCATCGGCCACGGCATCGGCCAGGAGCCCGGTGTGCCGCAGGACGACTTCCCGGGCGACGGCGAAAGCGTCCGGCGGGGGAGGAACGGGCGGTGGCGGTGACGGCGGGGGCGGGGGCGATGGCGGTGGCCCGGCCGAGGGGGCGGCCGGCCACCGGGGCGCCGGGGCGGCGCCGGACGTGCCGCTGCGGATTCCGGTCCCGGCGACGGTCGCGCTTCCGGCGACGGTCCCGCTGGGCGGTGTGGGTGAGGGCCCGGGGCTCTCAGAGGCGGGCGGGGGGAACGCGAAGGGCATGGCCGTGTCGGGCACACGGCTGATCGGTCGCCCGACCCGCAGCCGGGAGGCGGCCGTTGGTGGTGGCGCGCTCTGGTCACGCCGTGCCCCGGGCGGGGTGAGCGCGGGTCCGGGGCCGGGTCCGAGGCCGAGGCCGGGCCCGGGATCCGGGATGACGGCTCGTTCGGCAGCGCGTTCCTTGCTGTCCAGCAGCGTCTGGTGGAGGTCCGCGCTGTGAGAACGGGGGGCGATGCCCGGAGACTGCGGGCCTGTGGGAGCGCCGAGATCGCGGGCCACGGTTCGGCCGTACGAGACCGCCCCATACGAGACCGTCCCGGGCGGCAACGGTACGGCCCGGTCCGGGAGCCGTACGGGATCGCCGGGAAGCTGGAGTCCTTGTGGGCGTGCGAGGCCATCGGCCCTTCGCCCGCCGGGCCGGTCCTGCCCGTCAGCCAAGGTCTCCGGCGGCGTGCTCGCCCTCGGCGCGCGTACGTCCGCCACGGCGCGCCGCACCTCGACGGGGCCCGGGCCAGGGGAGCGTGCGGTGGTCTCCTCGCCGACGTGCGCGTACCCGGCCGTGAGGCCTTCACTCCGGCGAGGCGGGGTGTCGGCCGTCCCGGGCCCGGAGTCCTCCCCTCGGGGCTGTACGGGACCGGTCACCACACCCGGCCCCTCCGGGACGCCACCCCCACCGGGCGCCACCACCTCCGCGACAGGCACAGGGATGGATGCAGGCACCGGCCCGGAGCCCTCAACGTAGGGAGGGAGAGGCGTGACAGGCAAACCCTGAAGGATCGCCGCCCCCAGCGCCAGCGGTATGCCTCGCGGTAAGAGCCGACTGCCGGCCGTGACGACCGGCGCCGGACGCCACGCCACGAGGCCTTGGCGGAAAGCCGGCAGCCCGCCCGCGGACAGTCCCGACAGGTGCAGCAACCCGACCGGCGGCACCTCACGCCACCCCTCGCGTCCCAGGCCGGCCGTGTGCCCGGCCTCCGGTGCCTTGGGCGCGGGGGAGACGGGAACGTCACGTCGCCGTCCGTACCGGCGACGCCACCGGCCCGGCGCGCGCACGACGCTCACCGGCCTTCCCCCGCCGCGCTGTTGATCCTGGCGATCTCCCGCACCCAGGCGCGCCGCTCCTCGTGGGGCAGGGTGACGATGTCCCCGTACGCCCAGTGGAAGTGATAGGCGATGTAGGCGGTCTCCTCACGGAGCCGGCGCGGCGGGTGCGTCATGCTTCCCCCAGGCGGCCGCCGGGTGCCGACGCGGGCAGCGCGAAGGTGGTGCCGCAGGAGGGGCAGGCGACGGCGCCGTGGCCGGAGTCCAGGCCGTTGATCCGCCGGTAGAAGTCCTGGAGATGGGCGAGGTCCTGGGCGAAGAGCCGCTCCACCACGCCCGCGTGGATGTCGGTGACGGTCCCCAGCCGGGTGATGACCAGGCTCAGGAGGACTACTCCGAGGTAGGCGGGGTTCTCCCGGACCCGCTGGTCGATCAGGGGTGACAGCTCGTCACGGGCGGTGGCGAGCCGCATGGATCCCTGGCGGTGGACGGTGCCTGAACCGTCCACGTAGCCGTGGGGGAGTTCGAAGTCGTACTCCGTGCGCAGCGGCGATCCGTTCTCGGGCATGGTGGGGCGGTATCCTCCCTCGGGCGTCCGAGCCGCGCCGTCCCCGGCCCCCGCTCACGCGGTGGGCCGGGGACGTGCGGTCGAGCGGTGGGCGTCAGGCGATGTTCTGCCGGAGCAGCAGACTCACCCAGGTGTCGGCCACCGACACCTGGACCGAGAAGTCACCTTGCTTGTCCCCGGCCGTCAGCACCGGTGAGTCGGCGGAGCCGTCCGGCCCGCTGGGCACCTCGACGACGTCCGTTCCACCGGGGAAGGACGCCATGTTCTCCCCGAGGATCCGGAACGTGACCTGGGCGCCCTCGACGGTGTTGCCCTCGGCGTCCTCCACGATCACCTTCATCGGGTGGTCGAAGGACTTCCCGGCGGGAACGGTCTGTCCCGCGCCGGAGACGTAGCGCACCCGGTCCGCCCTGCCCGGCTGCGGGTTGACGGTCAGCCGGGTGAAGGAGGCGACGGCCTCCGTCTCCGTCCAGCGGGCGGTGACGGGGCAGGGCCCTTCCTTGAGTGGAGTGAGCAGGGAACTGGTCGCGAAGCCGAGTTGCTCGCTCTGCGACCCGGTGTGCTTGATCTCTGTGTGCTCGCCGTTCTCGAAGACGCCGGCGCCCTCCTCGACGGAGAACTCGATCTTCTGCCCGCCCACCGGTGTGCCGTCCAGCAGCATCGCCTTGACCTCGAACGGCTTGGGGAAGGCCTGCCCGACGGTCGTCTTCTGGCCGTCGCCCGAGACCGCCGCGAGCCGGTACCGGGACACGCGCTGCAAGGCCTTCCGTCCGGCCAGCGCGACCCACAGCCGGCTGTCGGCGGACATGGTGAGCCCCGAGGGGCGGGAACCCTGGCCCGTGGGGATCGTCGACGCCCTGTTCTTGCCCGGCAGCACATAGCCGACCGCGTCACCGGCGGTGCTCACGAACCACAGCGTGCCGTCCGCCGTCGCCAGCATGTGGTTGGCCGGGAACGGGGTGTCGACGCGCGTGAGCGTGCCGTCGGCGACGGTGTACTTGAAGACGACGTTCTCCTTGGTGGCCACCCACACGACGTCGCCCGCCGGGGCGGCCGCGACGTCCCGGGGCTCCTTGCCGATGACGATGGGAGAGCTGAAGGCGCCCGTGCTCGCGTCATAGCTGACCAGCGCCTTGGCGCGGGGGGACGTCAGCCAGTAGCGGCCCCGCTCCTGCGCCGCGATCGCGATGCCGTACAGGCCGTCGGGGTACATCATCGAGTACGAGACGCCGCCGCCGGAATCGAGGAAGGCCAGCTGGTTCCAGCTGATCAGCGGGGCGACGATGCGGGGGCGCCCTTCCCTGCTCAGGCCCAGGGCCAGCGCGCGGCAGTCCGTCACGCCGTTGAGGGCGTACACCTGGTACTGGCCGTCGGTCGTGCACCTGACGAAGGCCGAGGCCTTCTCGTCGGTGATGAACGTCCACGCTCCATGGCCCGTCCAGGTGACGAGGGAGCTGGCGGTTCCGGTGGTCCCCGGGCCCGGGGTGAAGACGGTGTTGCCCCAGGGGTTGCGGGGCTCGAAGTAGCCCATGGCGCCCTGGGCGGTGACGAACCACACGTTCTGGTCGTCGTTGTGCCAGGCCACGTCGACGGCGGAGGCGTCGATGGGGAACGTGTCGGAGTCGGTGAGGGGCGGCGACGCTGCGGATGGCATGCTGATTCTCCTTCCGGCGGACTGGAACGATCCGGGTGGCGCGGCGCGCCGCTAGTCCGATGTGACCGTCAGGGTCGTTGCCGTGTGCGGCTCGGTGTTGCCGAGGCCGACGCTGATGACCGCTTCCTCCTGGACGTCACCCGCGATCACGGCCGGGAGGTAGACGCGGCCTCGCTGGTCGGTGAGGATCACACGTTCGTGGGTGCCGTCCACGAAAGCCGCTCCCTCGGCGTCGATCCGGCAGGTGAGGGGGATGCCCGGCACGGGGCGCCCGTTGGCGACGTACTCGACGACGAGCGGCTGGGCGACCTCGTCCTTCATATGGACCTCCGACTCGCCCTGGGCCACGACCTGGGTACGGCCCAGGAGCGAGGGGGCGCCGAACGGGGGCGGGGGCACCGTATAGCTGCCGATGGTCTTCCTGGTCGGGTTGGTGTACCAGAGCTTTCCGTCGGCCGCGACGCAGAGTCCCTTGGCCCCGCCGCCCTGGGGCAACGGCTCCCGGGTGCCGTTCCCGTGGAGGCGCGAGTCGAACTGCCACAATCCATCGCTGGCGGCCACCCACAACTCACCCGTCGCGCTGAACGCCAGTTGCTGTGGGACGGCCGTCCCCAGATCCGCCGTGCGCGTGGTGCCTGTGCCGAGATCGAATCGGATGACCTGGTTGGGGTTGGTGGCGGTCAGCCATACCGCGGTCGTGTCCGCGATGACGTAGTAGGGCTTCTGACCGGGCCGGAGCACCCCGATCGATTCCCATGCCATCGCACCGGGGGAGCGGCGGTAGAGGCCGTTCTCGCTCCTGACCGGGTTGGTGGTCCGGGTCTGGCCCGTGGCCCAGTAGGTGTGGATCTTCCCGGTGGAGTCCGTGGTGACGGCCACGTCCCAGAGCCAGGTGCTCTGGCTGACCGGCATCCGGTCGATGGTGCCGTGGCTGGGGGTGAGGATGCCGACGTAGCTGTGCTGGGGCTCGGCGAAGACGAGGCTGTACTCGGGGATCGGAGTGCCGGGTTGTCCCACGTTGGTGGTCCGGAGCGAAATGCTCTCGGCCTTGGCGTCGGCCTCCAGCGGGAAGAACTGCACGGGGTTCATCCCCGTGGTCTCCATGATCACGATGGGGTCTTCCTGCGCCGGCGGTGCCGGGGCGGCGAACCAGACCCGCTGGAGACCGTCGGGGTCCTTGATGATCCCGGCGCTTAGCTGGGGAATCATCGAATGGTTCACCACCATCTGACTGTTCCCCGCGTTGGGATTGACGCGGATGATGGCTTTGCTCTCGGTGGTCACCCAGAGGTACCTCGCGTTCCCCTGGGCCAGCGAGTGGGGCTTGTAGTTCCCGATGGAGTATTCCTGGATGGTTCCGGGATCCGGCACTGTGGTATTCCCCCTCCGGTCCGTGTGATGGTCGCCAGAACGCACCGGGCCCGCGCGGGGGCGCATGACGGTGAAAGAGGCAGGATCCGGTGGCTCGCGCGGGGCGGCGTTCGGCTGGTCGAGACTATGCCGTGAGCACTACCCCCGGCACCCGGGCGAACCGGCCACCCGGAGCTCGTCCCCATGGCTTCCGGACAACCGGCGGGGTCACCTGGACCGCGGCGGTGTCCGGGCCGCGGACCGGGGATATCCGGTCTTCGCTGTTCCGTATTTCGGGCCCGGCGGCTCCGGGCGCGTTCATGGACGTCAAGGGCGCGCACACCCCGACATCCCAGTAGGACGATATGGCCGGAATTCATTCAGGAACCGTTTTTCTGCCCGGACGGGAATCGTCTGATGGCGGAAAACGCACATCCCATAATTGGTCCGGACTTTGCAGTGAATTGTGGGGTGGGAGGGTCGGCCGGGTTTCTTGACCACCCTCACTCCGGAGGCCGGCGCGACAGCCCCCGGAGGGAGGCGCACGCTGAAGAGGGGACCCATGGCGAAACGACACGATCGGGAAGACCCATGCGAGCGACATTGATCTACGGCGCCGGTGACATCCGGGTGGAGGACGTACCCGACCCCCGCATCAAGGACCCGACGGACGCGGTGGTGCGCGTCGTCCGCTCGTGCGTCTGCGGCAGTGACCTGTGGCCCTACGGCTCGAGACCGGCCACGGAGGAGGGCGAGCGCATCGGCCACGAATTCCTCGGCGTGGTGGAGGAGACCGGCCCGGAGGTCGCCGGGCTGAAGGCCGGCGACCTCGTGGTCGCGCCGTTCGCCTACGCCGACAACACCTGCCGGTTCTGTGCCGAGGGCCTCCACACCTCCTGCCCGCGCGGCGGGTACTGGGGCCAGAACGGTGTGGACGGCGGCCAGGGCGAAGCCGTGCGCAGCCCCTGGGCACAGGGCACCCTGGTGAAGCTGCCCGTCGGCGAGGACTCCGCCCTGTTGCCCTCGCTGCTCACCCTCTCCGACGTCTTCTGCACCGGCCACCACTGCGCCGTCACGGCCGGGGTCGACGCCCGTACGACGGTGACGGTCATCGGCGACGGCGCCGTCGGCCTGTCGGCGGTCCTGGCCGCCCGTCGCCTCGGCGCCGAGCGGATCCTGCTGATGGGTCGTCACGAGGACCGCACCGCCCTCGGGCGCGACTTCGGGGCCACCGACGTGATCCCCGAACGCGGCGACGAAGGCGTCGCGCGCGTACGGGAGTTGACCGGCGGCGAGGGCACCCACACCGTGCTGGAGTGCGTCGGCACCAAGCCAGCGCTGGCCACGGCACTCGCGGTGGTGCGCGACGGCGGCGTGGTGAGCAGGGTCGGTGTGCCGCAGTACGAGGAGGGGCCGGCCGGGTACGAGATGTTCAGCCGCAACGTCTCCCTCACCGGCGGTGTCGCGCCCGCCCGCGCCTACATCGAGGAACTGCTCCCCGACGTCCTCGACGGCACGATCGAACCCGGCAGGGTCTTCGACCGCACCGTGGACCTGGACGGTGTCCCGGACGGCTACCGTGCCATGGCGGACCGCCAGGCCCTGAAGGTGCTCATCGCCCCCTGAACCGGCCCGCCCGCCCCGGAATCCGTGGGCTCACGAACATGCGGATGTCGTCGGCCGCCCAGAGCACGAACCGTTCGACCGGGATCACCTCGTGCCCCGGCACCGGCCGGAACCGGAAGCGCTTGAGCAGCACGGCCAGGACCAGCTCGGCCTCGACCATGGCCAGGCCGGCGCCCTCACAACTGCGCGGCCCGAGCCCGAACGGGATGTGGGCGAGCCGGGGCCGCTTGGCCACCTCCTCCGGAGTGAACCGCTCGGGCAGGAACCTCTCGGGCTCCGGCCAGTAGTCGGGGTTCATGTGGACGGCCCAGAACGGATAGAAGACCGTCGCCCCGGCCGGGATCTCGTACTCGCCCAGGACCAGGGCCTCGGTCGTCTCCCGCGCGCCGTACGGGCCCGGCGGATAGAGCCGCAGCGCTTCCTTGAGGACCATCTCCAGGTATGTGAGCCGCCGCAGGTCTGCGTAGCCGGGCGCCGCGCGGTCACCGAGGACGCGGTCGAGCTCCTCGGCGACGCGTTCGGCCACCTCCGGGTGCCGGCCCAGCAGATGCAGCGTCCACGACACGGCCACCCCGGTGGTGTGATGGGCCGCGAGCATCGTCATCATGACGGTGTCGCGGATCCGCGCGGGGCTCTCACCGGCGTCGACGAACGCCCCGACCAGATCGCTCCGGTCCGCGCGGCCGCCCGCGCGATGCGCCGCGACCACCCGGTCGACGACCGCGCGCAGATAGGCGAGAGCCTCCTCCGCCCGCCCGGCACGCTCATCCCGGGCATCGGTGGCCGGCGCCTGGTAGAGCCGCCTCAGATACTCGGTGAGCACCTCCTCGAAGGCGGTGACGACACGGTCGGGGTCCTCGACGTCGCCTCCCAGCGCGTACGAGCAGATCATCCGCAGCGACAGCGCGGTGAGGTCCTTCTGTAACTCGACGGGCTCACGGCCGGCCCGCGCCGCCCAGCTGTCGGCGACCGCCGTCGTCAGCGCGGTGAACCGCGCGAAGTGCCGCTCGTGGGAAGGCCGCCCGGCCAGGACCGACAGCAGTAGACGCCGCCACGGCGTGTGCTCGTCGGCCGGCAGCACCTGGAGATTCCCCGCCTCGCACAGCGGGGCAAGGAAGTCGAACAGCCGCTCGGGACGCTTGTCCAAATGAGCCGTGGCCTCCAGCAGCACGGGGTCGGCGACCGACATGGCCGTCTCCGCGCCGGGGAGCTGGAACCGTACGACGGGCCCGTACTCGGCGTGCAGCCGCAACTGATAGGTGTGGAGTCCGCCCGCTGCCGCCACGGCACCGACGCCACCGTCCGCCCGGGGCTCGGGACCTGGGATGCGCATGACCAATCCTTTCCTCCGACTCCTCCGACAGACCGATTCACGAGGCAGCGTGCGAAATCCGCAAGACCACGACCGGTCGTGAGGCGCATGCGCCGACCGGAGGGGCGGCCTTCTACCTCCACCGCACCTGAATGGATGCCGTCACGGGGCGCCGGGCCGGGACACCGGTGATCCTTGCGGCAGGAGCCCTCGCCGCAGCCAGAAGCCGGAGCCGCCGTGCCGCTCTCCCCGCACCAGCCCCGCCCGCCGCGCCGCCTGCTCCGTCACCTGGCCGCCGCAGCAGCGGCAACGCTCGCCGCACTGCTGCTGACGGCCTGCGGCAGCGGCCCCGAACCGGGTGCGTCGACGGCGACCGGCGGCGCCTCACGGGCGTCGAACGTACCCCTGACCTACCTGCCGGCGGGCAGCGCGGGCGGCAGACTGAGCGCGCCCCGGCTCCAGGCCACCGTCCGCATCGGCGCACGGCTGGTGAACCTGCTGGTGGACACGGGCTCCACCGGGCTGAAAGTCCTCGCCTCCGCCGTCGGGGACGACGCGACCCCCACCGGCACCACCGGAAGCAGCAGCTTCCTCAGCGGGCTGAAGATCAGCGGCCGAGAGGCCCGCGCCACCCTCCGGCTGGGCGCCGCCACCGCCGACAACCAGACCATCCTGCTCGTCGACTCCCTCGGATGCGTCGACCGGGCCACCGACTGCGCGGCGGCCCACGGCGGCACACCGGAGGAGTTCGGCGGCGTCTTCGACGGCATCCTCGGCATCGGCATGGCCGAACGCGACGAGGGCGTCAAGGGCTGCTGCGCCAACCCCATGTCCGGCCTCACCGGCGACGGATCCTTCATCGTCCACTTCGACGAGGAACACCCCCAGCTGAGGCTCAACCCCCCGCCCGGAACCGTGGAACGGTTCAGGACCGTCAGCCTGAAACGGACGGTCACCGCGCCGGCCCGGCCCGGTGCCACCCCGACCACTCTGACCTCCTGGAACCCCACCCCCATGGAGGCGTGCCTGACCGTGACCGCCGTCCTCGACCACGAGTGCGCCCCCGTCGTCTTCGACACCGGCACCCCCACCCTCGCCCTGGAGGCCCCCGGCCCGGCCGGACCGGCGCTCGGCGCACTGCTGCCGGGCGGCGTCGTGGACACCTACGGCCGGCAGGTCGCGCTCACCATCACATCGGCCGACTGGAACTGGACCTACCAAATGCCCTCCAGGGAGGCCCTCACTCAGCCGATGAACGCGCTGAGCACCCCACTGCTCAGCTACGGCAGACAGACACAGGCCGTGATCATCGCCGGGCTGCCCGCCTTCACCAAGGTCGACGTGCTCTACGACCTGCACGGCGGCCGGACCGGACTGGCACCCCGGTGAGAGACGCCGGACCGCACCGGTTACTCGGCCGTCCACTCATGGGGCCGGCCCCCGACCCACTCGACGGTCTCCGGGTCGTCGAGCAGCGCCTCCGCGTCCGGCAGCCCGGCCCGGCGCAGGAACTCGACCACGTCCTCGTCCCGGTAGGCGAGGCCGAGGGCGTGCTCGACCCCTTGACGGCGGACGGTCACACGCCGCCCACCACCGGCATCGAGCCGGTGCACAGAAATAGGCGCCGACATGACCCAACAGTGCGTCGCGAAGGCGACCCCCGCACCTGGAGACGGTGGCCGTCCGTTCGGGCCGGAACCATCGTTAAATCGAAGGATGAATCCAGCAACGTGTGCTAACTTCGAAGAAGTTCTGCTGATCAAGTGTGAGGATGAAAGGGAGGTGGGGTTGATGACCGAGCTCATGGCCACTGCGCAGCGCAGCGCCCGGACCGCCCTCACGTCCCGGGCGACGGCCTGACCCGGCCACCCGCCTCGCCGGGAGCGTGAGCTCGCGAGGCTGTCCTCCGTACGAACTCCCACACGAAACGGATCCTCGTTCCGTCATGCGTACCCACGACCAGTGGAACACCCGCGCCGAGACCGGCGCCGATATTCCCGCCATCCGTGAGATCAACCTCACCGCGTTCGACACCCCGAACGAGGCCGACCTCGTCGACGCCCTGCGCGCCGATCCCTCCTGGATCGACGGCCTGTCCATCGTCGCCACCGACGAGGACGGCGAACCCGTCGGTCACGCGCTACTGACGCGCTGCCACATCGACGACACCCCCGCCCTGTGCCTGGCCCCCGTCGCCGTACAGCCCGGGCTCCAGAGGAGCGGCGCCGGATCGGCGGCCGTCCGCGCCGCGCTGCGGGCGGCCAAGGACATGGGAGAGCGCTACGTCGTCGTCCTCGGGCATCCGGCGTACTACCCGCGCTTCGGCTTCGGGCGCGCCTCCGCCCACGGCATCGGCGTGACCATCGACGTCCCGGACGAGGCGCTGATGGCCCTCGCCCTGGACGACGACACCCACCCGCTGCCCGCCGGGACCGTCCGCTACGCGGCGCCCTTCGGCATCTAAGGGCCCCAAGGGCCCCAGCAGGGCTGTGCGGGGTGCTCCGGCACCCCGCACAGCCGACGGTCTACCCTCGAAGAAAGGGGCCGGTTCCGCCCGCCGCGCCCCCGTAGACCCCTGTGACGGCCCCGCCACGCGCCGGCCCGCCGCGCGTCGGACCCGGGGAAACATCATCGTTCTGTGACAGCCGGAACCCGCTGCCCGACGGGCCCTGTCCTTACAGACGTCACAACAAGCCAGCAATACTCGCGCCCCTGTCGTCACCGCAGTAAGGACTTCCGATGTCGTACCAGTCACCCACCACCTACCAGGCCCGGCGCCGTCCCTCCCGCGCCAAACGGTGGGTGATCGCCGCGGCTTCGGTCGTCACTCTCGGCCTTATCGCCTGGCCCGTCATGTCCTACTACGAGATACCCCCGTTCACGGACAAGGGCGACGCGATCTCCTTCGGCGGATCGGGCGACGGCAAGAACGGCGACCAGTCCGGCTCCAAGGCCCAGATGCCCCTCGGCCCGAACGCCGGCTTCAAGATCTCCGGCACCGTCCCCGAGGACGGCACCAAGATCGCTGTCACCACCTACAAGGGCAAGAAGTCCGGCTTCGAAGGCAAGGTCTGGGTCTGGGCCCCCAAGGAGTACGACGACCCGAAGTACGCCAAGAGCGGCTTCCCCGTCCTCATCGCCCTCCCCGGCGGCGCCGGATACCCCAACAACTACTGGATGGGCACCGACCTCAAGCTCGAGGCGTCCATCTCCAAGTGGGCCAAGGAAGGCAAGAGCCTCCCCTTCATCATCGCCATGCCGGTCCTCAACCCCGAGAACCACGACAAGGACCCCAAGGACCCGAAGGCCGGGCTCTACTGGGACGGCAGCGACATCCCCGGCCAGCCCAAGATGGGCACCTGGCTCACCGAGGACGTTCCCCAGCTCATCAAGGAGAACTTCCGCACCATCAAGTCCCGTGACGGCTGGGCCTTCATGGGTTCCTCCACCGGTGCCTCCGCGGGCCTGAAGTCGGTCCTCCAGAAGCCCGACCAGTTCAAGGCGGTCATCGCCTCCGGCCCCGACATCGTTCCCGACTCCCGCCTGTGGGCCGGTCACGAGAAGGAGAAGGCCGACAACAACTCCGACGTCCTCGCCCAGCGCCTCATCGCCAAGAAGGGCCCCGAGGTCTACCTCGCCTTCCAGGTCGGCTCCAACGAACCGGTGAAGCCCCCGATCGACCGCTTCATCGCCAAGTACGGCGACAAGGGCCCGATCAAGACCAAGTACCGGATCAACGTCGGCGGCGAGCACAACGCGGCCTCCTACGTCCCCAACATGGAGGCCGGCGGCCTGATCCAGTGGATCAGCGAACACATGCAGGGCCCCACGACCTGACACCGGTGAGCGGACCACCGGCCCGCACCCCGCACAGCCCCCTCCGTCTCCGCCCGGGGACGGAGGGGGCTGTTCCCTGTCCCGCCGCCGACATGCACGCCGAGCGGATGCGTGTGAGGCTGCTCTGGGCGAAGCCGCCCGGCGCCCGCCTCATGGAGGAGTGAGCACAGCATGGACAGCAGCAGGGAGCGCGACCCCTACCGTGACACCGACGACTACGTCGAGGACATGACGGAGGAGACGCTGGGGCAGCGCGAGCAGTCCCGGCAGAGCATGCAGGCACAGCAGCAGGACGGGCAGCGCGAGCGGCTGGACGACGATTTCTACGAGGACCAGGACGACCTCGACGACCTCCAGTAGCCCCCGGCCGTCACGAAGGCAGGTGCCCCAGCCCTCCGGACGCCAGCCTCCCGAAGGGCGGGCCGTCCTTGGTGGCCGCCCGCGCGGTCTCACCGACGGCCTCACCCGCCGACCCCGCCGCGCGGCCGACGGTCTGCTGGACGGCAGACGTCGACGACTTCACGGCCGTACCGCCCGTCCGGCCGGCCGCCGGGACCGCCCTGCCGACGGCACCGCCCCCGGCGTCACCGACCACCCTCGTCGTCTTCTGGGCGGCCTCGTCCACCGCCGAGCCCAGATTGCCCGGGTCGACCATGGTGACACCCTTCAGATCGAGCCCCTTCGGCAGTGCGGCCGCGTGAGCGGTGGCCCCCGGCCCGACGGCACCCGCGCCCAGGGCGGCCATGGCCAGGGCGGCCGTCGCAAGGACTCGTCGCATCATGACTCCTTCGATCGTCGACGGAAGAGCCTCCACGACGACAACGAGCCGGAGACGACACCGGACACGTCACGAGGGCAGGCCGCGAGCCCATTCCCTCCACCACAGTAAAGACAAGGCACCCGGTCATTCGATCACTCCGGCCACCTGCCGGTGCCGGGGAGGACCGGTAACGGCCCCCCGTCGCACGGTCAACCCGGCCGGCGCGGTCTGCCGCCGATGACCGTGACGGCGTCGGCGGCGATCCGGCAGCCGTGCCGCGCGGCCTCGACCGGGCCGTGGCCCGCGAGACGGGCCGCGAGGAAGGCGCCGGTGAAGGCGTCACCCGCACCCGTGGTGTCCACGACCGTCGCGGGCCGGGCCGGCACCCGGGCGACGACCGTGCCCGATTCCGCCACCAGCGCGCCCCGCGCGCCCCGCGTCGAGACCACGAGCGGAAAGCGCCGGCTCAGCTCGGCCGCCGCACCGGCCGGCTCGGAACACCCGGTGAGCAGCGCCGCCTCGTGGTGACTGGGCAGGAGGACGTCCGCTCCGGCGATCGCGGCGAGAAAACGGTCCGTACCGAAGCGGGAGATGAAGCCCGCCGACGCCGGGTCGACGCTCACCGGTATGGAACGGGCGCGGGCAGCCTCCATCGCCAGCCGGGCCGCCGCGCGGCTGGCGTCGGCGAAGAAGAGATAGCCGGACACATGCAGGTGACCGATCCCGGCGAGCAGCTCGCCGTCCCAGTCGTCGGCGCACAGCCGCAGCACCGCGCCGCTGTCGGTGAGAAACGTCCGCTCGCCATCGGCGCCGACCAGGCAGACGACCGTGCCGGTGGGCGCCGCGGGATCGGCCACCAGATGCGGCCGGACACCGGACGCGCGGAGCACGCGCTCGTGGGTGTCCACCGTGTCCGCGCCCACCCGGGCCAGGACGCGTACGTCCTCGGCACCCGAACGGGCCGCCCAGCAGGCCACATTGGCCCCCGCTCCACCGGGCAGCGTGGCTATGCGGGCCGCCGTGTCGGTCGCGGGCGCGAGCGGCGAGTGATGACGGGCGACGATGTCGGTCACCACATCGCCGACGACGAGCAGCCCTCCCGCCGCACCGCCCGTCACGCGGCGTACGCCTTGGCGATCTCCGCCGCCAGCCGGACATTGCCCCGCACCGCCGCCACGTTGGCCTCCAAGGACGCGCCGTCGGTGTGCCGGACGAGATGGTCGAGGAGGAACGGAGTGACCGCCTGCCCGGTGACACCCTCCCGGGCACACGCCGCCAGCGCCCCGGCGAGCACTCTGTCGTGCAACGCCGGGTCCAGCTGCTGATCCACGGGGACGGGGTTCGCGACGACCAGGGCCGAGGGCGGGCCACCCAGCGTGTCCTGGGCGCGCAACACCTCCGCCACCTCCGCCGCCGTCCCGACCGACCAGTCGACCGGCACGCCGGAGCCGCTGAGGTAGAAGCCGGGGAACTCCCCGGTCCCGAAGCCCAGCACACCCACGCCCAACGTCTCCAGGCGCTGCAATGTCGCGGGCACGTCCAGGACCGACTTCACCCCCGCGCAGACCACCGCGATCCGGGTCCGCGCCAGCAGCCGCAGATCGGCGGACTCGTCCTGCGTCTCCGCCCACTCACGGTGGACGCCCCCGAGGCCGCCCGTCGCGAACACGCGGATCCCGGCCCGTTCCGCGAGGAACGCCGTCCCCGACACCGTCGTCGCCCCGCTCGCCCCCGCCGCCATCGCCGGTGCCAGATCGCGGCTCCCCAGCTTGCGCAGCCCGTCATCGTCGGCCACCCGCGCCAATCGCGCCTTGTCCAGGCCGATGTGCGGCCGCCCGTCCAGCACCGCGACGGTCGCGGGTACGGCGCCACCGGCCCGTACGAGCTCCTCCAGCTCCTCCGCCACCCGCAGGTTCCGCGGCCGGGGCAGCCCGTGCGAGATGATCGTCGACTCCAGAGCCACCACCGGCCGGCCGCGTTCCAGCGCCTCCCGCACCTCGTCCGAGACAACCAACGGCCCCCGAGCCGATTCCTCCGCCATTGCCAGCCCCTTCCGCCCCACCCTGCACGGCACTGCGCACCGGACTCCTGGTGCAAAGACCGTTCCCAGCCTCGCGGCACCGGAAGCCTTCCGGGGCGAACGGGAACGAACAATGGTGCTCAGGCCGTCAGGAGACGGTTCGGAAGGCGGGGGAGCGCGTCACGAAAGGCCGTCACCCCGCTTCTCCTGCCGCGCGGCGAGGACGTCGTCGATGTCGAAGGGGACCAGACCGAGCGGCGGTCCGGGCGGCGGCCTGCGGAGGGACGCGGCGATCTTGTCGTTGATCTCGTGGACGATCCGCCGCGCCTCCTCCTCGGTCCGGGCCGCCACCGCCGCCGTCAGGGCGTCCTCCGCTTCCTTGCGCAACGCCAGCGTCGGCGGCAGGAACGAGATCTTCTCGCGGCGCATCTTCTCCTTGATCCACCAGTCCGCGTCGTAGGGCCGGTCGACGCCCGCCAGCGGCTTGCCGAACCCCGGCAGGTCCCGGAAGTCGCCGCGCTCCTCGGCTTCCCGTATCTGCCGGTCCGCCCACGACTCGAAGTCCGACACACGGGGTTTACGCTCGGTCACAGTCCGCTCCTCCCGGCCGTGGCGCGCCCGCCCACGGCCCGTGTCCAGCACACCGCCTGTGCCTCAAGGTTCTCAGACCGGACGTGGGAACCGGCCCCGACGCCGGCATGCCCGGCCATAGGGTGACGGCGTGAGGAGACATATCGCGTTCGATCGCCTGCACAACTTCCGCGACCTCGGCGGCTACCCGACCACCGACGGACACACGGTCCGCTGGGGCCGGCTGTTCCGCTCGGACTCGCTGGGCAAGCTGCGCGACCAGGACTGGGACCGCTTCCTCGCCCTGGGCGTCCGCACCGTGATCGACCTCAGGTACTCCTGGGAAGCCGAACGCAGCGGACGGGTCCCGCACCACCCCGCGCTCGCCTACCACAACCTGAGCATCGAACACCGGCCGTACGACCAGGCCGCCTTGGGCCCCGACGTCGACCCCGCCCGCTACCTCGCCGACAGATACGCCGAAGTGGCACACGACGGCGTCAAGGAACTCCGCCGCGCCCTGGAGATCGTCGCCGACGACACCGCTCCGCTCGTCTTCCACTGCCACTCCGGCAAGGACCGCACCGGCCTGCTCGCGATGCTGGTTCTCGCGCTGGTCGGCGTGCGCGAGGACGACATCGTCGCCGACTTCGCCCTCACCGGGCTGGCCACCGAACGCCTGGTCGCCGATTGGCACGCCAGTTACCCGGACCTCACGCTCAGCTGGCCCGGCTACGGCCGCGCACCGGCCGCGATCATGAGGCTCTTCATGGCCGAGCTGACCGCCCAGTACGGGTCGGTGCGGGGCTACGCCGCGCAGCGGCTCGGTGTCGACGACGACCTGGTGGCGGCGCTTCGCGGACAGCTCCTGACGCGGGAGAGCGCGGCCGAGGCGGACGGATGCATGCCCGACGCACCCGTGCAAACCTGAAAATGACGCGGAAGTCCGATGAGAGAGGAAGCCGGCCATGATCGGACTACCGAAAATAAGGCACAAGGAATCCCGCACCGCCGAACACGAGCGAAAGCAGCAGGAAAAGGCGGAAAAAGCCAGGAAGGAAGCGGATAAGGCGGCGGAAGGCGGCTACAAGCCCGCACCCGAGCAGGACGTCCTCGGCTGGGGTCACCGCGGGGAGTCGCCCCCTGATTAGGGCGCACTGGCAGGTAAGGGCGCACTGGCGGGCCTGCCCGAACGAGCGCCACCGGCCGGCGTCGGCCGACGCCGGCCGGTGCGCTGTTCTCTCCTCATCACTCCGTGACAGCGGACGAACCGCACCCGCGTGACTCAAACGAGTTCGGGTTGCGGTTCCGGCAGCCGCACCGGCACGGCCTTCGGCTCCCACAGCCTGGTGGTCCGTACATAGCCGTAGATCACCGAGGCCATAGCCAGAATGAGAAGCGGCCCGAACACCCACGGATGCTCGGCCATCTCCACCGGCAGATAGCGGTATGACAGCAGGAGCGCGGTGAAGACCGTCGTGCCGTAGGCGACCAGCTGGATTCCCGACCGGTCCCAGCCGCGGTCGAGCGAGCGCAGACCCGCCTCGATCGTGAGCGAGAAAACCACACCGGCGACGAGATCCGCGCCGTAGTGATAGCCGAAGCCCAGCGTCGCGCTGAGCGTGGCGATCAGCCAGAACGTTCCCGCGTATCGCAGAATTCGCGGTCCCTTGCGGGAATGAATGAAGATCGCGGTGGCCCACGCCGTGTGGAGGCTGGGCATGCAGTTGCGCGGGGTGATCCCGTCGTACGGCACCGGGTGCGGGGTACCGATCGGCGGCGGCGTGTGCGGCCACAGATCGGCCACCGCCCATTGCAGGCCGCCGGTGCCGGAGGTGCCCGGGCCGTAGGTGAAGATCGGTCCGACCACCGGGAAGATCATGTAGATGGCCGGGCCGAGGAGGCCGATCACCAGGAAGGTGCGCACCAGGTGGTGGCTCGGGAAGCGTCGCTCGGCCGCCACGTTGCGCAGCTGGTACAGCGCGACGACGACGGCGGCCACCGCGAGCTGGGCGTAGACCAGGTCGAGAACATGGGTGCCGACCGGGCCGATGGCCTCAAGGATCCGGCCCGCCAGCCACGACGGGTTGCCCAGCGCGTGATCGGCGGTCGCCACGTACTGGTCGAGCACCGTCGGGCGGGTCTTCGACGTGATGAGCAGCCAGGTGTCGCCGGTCTTGCGGCCGGCCACCAGCAGCAGGCCCAGCCCGACGCCCTTCAGCAGCAGGACGCGCTCCCGGCCGGTGCGGCGCGTGACGGCGATGACCGCGCAGCCCAGCATCACCCACAACGCGCCGTTGCCGAAGTAATGGCCGTCGGTCATCTTGGCGCCGACCGCCCACCGCACCAGCACGAAGACGACGTCGATGCCGATCGCGGCACCGGCCGCGATGAACCGTTGCCGCCAGGTGAGCACCACCATCATCAACGCCAGACCGCCGTACAGCGGCCCAGGCTTGGGGGCGAATATCACCTCTTTCGCCTGGTTGGTCAACGGCCCCGGTACGCCGGCGTAGCTACGGGCGACGATCTCCAGCGCGATGAGGAATCCGAGGGCCACCGCACCCGCCGTGGCCCACAGGACCACCCGTGGCTGACGCCACGCGGCGGACTTGATTATGGGTTTTATGGATATCAATTGTTTGGCCGATTTGTTAGACGTTGTTCAAGGCGGTCACTCTTCGAGCCGGACAGCGTGGCCTTCCGGTGAAGGACGGGCGATGGAGGCGCACGTCGAGAGTCCGATCATGCCATTGGAGCGGTACGGGTGGTTTCGCCGGCCACCGATCCCGCGCGTACGCCCCCGCCGACGACCCGGCGCCTCTCGTGGTGCTTGGCGTGGCCAGGGTCGGCGTCGTCCAATGGCGGGGGACCCACGCCCTGAACCACAGCGACAGTGATATCGACGACACCGACACGCGGACGGGAGAGACGATGGACGGTGCTCCGGACCCCGATGACGCCCTCAGACGGCGCCGCTTCGCGCGCCTGGCGATCGCGGCCGCCGCCGCGGGCGTCCTGTTGCTCCTGATCGTCGCAGGGCCGAAGAGCGTTGTGCTGCTCGGCGTCGGGGCCGTGGCGCTCGTCGCCTTCGTCATGGGCCTGTGGTGGACCATGGCCCGGCGGGGCCCGGTACGGATCCTGGCCGCCGGGCTGGCCGTCGCCGCGCCGGTCGCCGCGATCGTCCTCTACGCCGCCGCCGGCCTGCTGTGGCTCGTCCTGCTCTGCCTGGCGCTGTGGGCCGGGGCGGCCTCCGCCGGCTGGACCGCGCTGGGCGCCGGCAGCCACTCGACCACCGCCCGGGAACAGCCCGCCGCGCCGCCCTCGCGCCCGTACCTCATCATGAATCCGCGCTCGGGTGACGGGAAGGTCGAGAGGTTCGGGCTGCGGGAGAAGGCGGAAGCCCTGGGCGCGCGGGTCGTGCTCCTCGACCCGGGTCACCACCAGGACGTCGTCGCTCTCGCCCGCCGGGCCGCCGCCGACGGGGCGGACCTCCTCGGCGTGGCGGGCGGCGACGGCACCCAGGCCCTCGTGGCGGATGTCGCGGCGGCGCACGGGCTGCCGTTCATGGTCGTCCCGGCCGGCACCCGCAACCACTTCGCCCTGGACCTCGGCCTCGACCGCGACGACCCCGCCAAATGCCTGACCGCCCTCACCGACGGCGTCGAGCTGCGCGTGGACCTCGGACGCGTCGGCGAGCGCGCCTTCGTCAACAACGCCTCGTTCGGTGCCTACGCGACCGTCGTCGGCAGCCGCGCCTACCGCGACGACAAGATCCGTACGATCCTGCGGCTGCTGCCGGACGCCCTGTCCCGGCACACCGGCCCGCACCTGCGC
The DNA here is from genome assembly GCF_031845785.1 of Streptomyces hesseae. Classification (NCBI taxonomy): domain Bacteria; kingdom Bacillati; phylum Actinomycetota; class Actinomycetes; order Kitasatosporales; family Streptomycetaceae; genus Streptomyces; species Streptomyces hesseae. The sequence goes on along the minus strand of NZ_JAVRFI010000005.1, from coordinate 185,799 downwards.
GTCCACGCCGAGGGCGACACGATCGACGCCCCACAGGCCGTGCTCGTGAGCAACAACCCCTACCGTGTCGGCGACAGCGCGGGCCTCGGACGGCGCGACCGGCTGGACGGCGGGGTCCTGGGCCTGCTGGGCATCAAGGTCGACACCGCCGCGGAGGCGGCCGACATGCTGCTCGCCCCCGACTCGCCGGGCCTGACGCTCCTCACCACCCACGAGGCGGTCATCGAGGCCGACACACCCGAGGTGGCCGTCGGCGTCGACGGGGAGGCACTCACCCTCCCGACCCCCGTACGCTGCGCGATCGAGCCCGGCGCGCTACGCGTACGGGTACCGCGCCGCCGCCCGGGCGTCCCCCGGGCCAAGCCCCCGCTGGACTGGCGGCGCCTGTACGCGTTGGCCACGACGACAGGACGGCCCGGCCGAGCCAGATAGGCGAAGGTCTTCGACACCGCCAAGTACGGCCCAAGTACTGCTCGAACAGCACATCGAGGCCGTGGCGCTGCTGCACCGCGCGCCACGCCTCCTGCATCACCGGTCGCGTATCGAGGAGGACTCCGTCGAGGTCGAGGAGCAGCGAGCGCTGTCCGCTGCGGTGCGCCGGATCCGGGTGACGGCTCTGCACCGCGGGGCAAGGTGTCGGGGTCATGCTCTTCTCCCTCTCGAACGCGGGGTGGGAGTGCAATGGATCGAAGGGGTGTACCAAGTTCCCGAGGTCCGTGAGAGCGATCCACAAGTGATCACTCCTCGGAGGGCGGATCGGACACACTGACCGGCGGCGGGCTCGGTACGGTGATGCGGTGGTGCTCGAGCTGGACGGGCTGCCCGAGCAGCCAGACTGTGGCGACGACGCCGGCCCCGTACGTCCACCCCGGAGGGCAGCCGACGGGCTGCGCGAACTCGCGACCCTCGGCTACCGGCACCGCGCCACGCCCGAGGTCACGGAGCTGCGCGAACGCATCAAGGAGACGATCAACGCGTGAGCGCCGCCGCCATACAGTCCCGCCACGTATGACCACCACTCGTCGATGAGCCCGCCGCGTGAGCGGCCGATCGCCTCGTCGGGCCTCAACCTGACCTGTTCCCGTCATGCGCCTGCGAGCTGCTGCTCGATGCCCTAGACTTGAAGAAGTCTTCAATTCATTATTTCTCATTTTGGTCAAGCAGGGTGCGGAGGTCTGAGGTGGGCGGGTTCGCCGAAGCGGCACGGGAACGGGTCAGCCGGGCACGGGCTGCCCTCGAGGCCGCACAGGAGGCCGGTGACGCGTACGAGGCTGCGGCGGCGTCGGATGAGCTGGAGGACGCCCTGCGCGTGGCTCGTGAGCATGGCGTGGCCGTGGAGGGCGGGCAGTGATGCGGGTGGGACAGGTTCCGCTGTACCAGGCGAAGGCGGAGTTCTTCCGGATGCTGGGGCACCCGGTACGCATCCGGGTGCTGGAGCTGTTGCAGGACGGGCCCAAGCCCGTGCGCGACCTGCTGGCCGCGATCGAGATCGAGCCCTCCAGCCTGTCGCAGCAACTGGCCGTGCTTCGCCGCTCGGGCATCGTCACGTCCACCCGCACCGGCTCCACCGTCGTCTACGCACTGGCAGGCGGTGACGTGGCCGAGCTGATGCGCGCCGCACGGCGGATTCTCACCGAGTTGCTGGCCGGGCAGAACGAGCTCCTCGAAGAGCTGCTGGAAGCCGAGCCGCAGCAGGCGGTGCGGTGATGGGGCGACACCGCAAGCACACCCCGGTGCAGGCGGCCATGTGCAAGCCGGCTTCTCCGCCTGTGTGGCGGCGCATGCTCACGTTGCCGTCGGTGCCGGAGGCGGTGCGGCAGACCCGGCGGGATACGGCCGCGGCTCTGTCGGAGTACGGGCTCAGCCCGGACTCGGCGTTCGCCGGCGCCGTGCTGCTGGTGGTCAGTGAGCTGGTCAGCAACGCCGTCCGCCACGCTGCCGACCACTCGCCCACCGTGGATGTGACCCTGGCCATCGCAGCGGAGCGCCTGGTGATAGGCGTCGCGGACCAGGATCCCCGTCTTCCGGACCTGTCCCCGCAGGCGATGGGGGACGGCCTGCGGACCGTATCGGAGCTGACCGCCGCCTATGGCGGTGCGCTCAGTGTCGAGGCGGCCGTGCACAGGTGCGGCAAGACGATGCTGGTCTGGTTCGCTCTCCCCGACGACCTGGGTATGTACGGAAGGCGCGTCGGCTCCTGTGCGCTTTGAGATCACGTACCTGCACGCCGAGGGCCATCAGCCCACCCACACCGTGGACGCGGCCGAGATCCGCGTCCTCGTGGCACGGGCCGCGCAGGACGGGGTGCGTGTACGCGTGCGCCCCAGCGCCGCCGCCCAAGCGCTGCGCCACGGCCACACCGGCTCCGCATCGGATGACGCAGCCCCGGGAGAAACAGAGCCCCGCCATGGCCGATGACACCAACCGGCAACCCGCACCGAATCCTGCTGAATCCGGCCCGAGAAGCGAGAAATGGGCGGAGAAGCAGGTCGCCCTGCGGGTACTGGTCTACGTCTTTGTCACCCACGCCATCGCCGGATTCATCTGGCTGCTGTTCTATCTCGGCGACCACGCGAATAAGTAACGCGTTCCTCTCCATGGATTGTCGGCTGGAGAGCAGGCGGCGGTCGAGAGGCATACGCACAACGACCGCATGCGGAAACGGAACTGCCCGGGGCGATATCCCGGGCAGTTCCGTTCGCGGCAGGAAAGTGGTGCGGTCAGGCCTTCTTGACCACGCTGGACTTGAGGTGCATCTGGCCGAATCCGTCGACCTTGCAGTCGATGTCATGGCCGTCCGGACCGTCCACGAGGCGGATGTTGCGCACCTTGGTGCCCGCCTTGATACCGGTCGGGTGGCCCTTGACCTTCAGGCTCTTGACCACGGTGACGGTGTCGCCGTCGGCCAGGACATTGCCGACCGCATCCCGGATCACTTTCTCACCGGCCTCTTCCGCGGCCTCGGTGGGCGCGGGCGTCCACTCGTGGCCGCACTCGGGGCAGACCAGGAGTGTGCCCATTTCATAGGTGTATATGCCGGCGCATTCGGGGCACGGCGAAAGGTTCTCGTTCACGGGAACATTGTAGGCCTGGGTTCCCGCGGCGTGCGATTCTCTCCACGAGGGACGCGCTTATGTGAGTATTCGCCAAAGGCCTGCCCAGACAGCGCCGGTACAGCTCTTCAATGCCTGCCGGAGGGCGACGCGAGGAGCGCCCTGCCGGCTTCAGCCCGCGTGCGGTGTGTCCTCGGGCCAGGCGCTGGTGCGCCACTGCTGACCCGCCCCGTCGGGATGTATGTGGTGGGTGGCCAGGGCGGAGTCCAGGTCGGGGTGGACGGGGATGTGCGGCTGCCTGGCGTCGGGGACGAGGGAGCCGTCGGCAGGTATCGCGGCGAGTTCCACAGCCCGGCCGGCGTCGGCCAGGCGGGCGGCGGCGTCCGCGATGGCGTGCTGGCCTTCGACGGACCAGCCCTTGAGGGCGGTCAGGTCGAGGATGAGGGGGCCGGTGCCGCGTGCTTCCACCCAGCCGACGGCTCCGGCGAAGCGGGCTGTGGCCTGCTCGCCGAGGTAGCCGGAGACCGACAGGATCCCCAGGGCCGGGTAGTTGGTGTAGCTCCACTCGATCGTCATGTGGTTCCTCGCAATTCAGCTTCGGGGACGGGCCGCTCGGTGGCCCTCCGGCCACAGGGGCAGGCTGATCCAGATGTTCTTGCCGCCGCCATCGGTGCCACCATCGCCTGCGCCGTCTATGAAGCGCGCCGGTGCGGCAAAGCGACGGGTTGCCTCACGACGCGGCGGGCCTGCTCGTCCCGCCCCTGGCCCCGGTTGCGTCGGGGGCGTGGGCGAAGCGGAATCCGGTGATGGTCTGCGGGTGGATGCGCAGGAGCGCGTCGTGGGGGCCGTGGGCCCAGCCGGGCAGGGTACGCCGGTAGTGGCCGGCCTCGTCGGGGTCGGTGACGAGCTCGGCCAGTCCCGTGGCGGTCACGGCCCAGCCGGTCCCGGTGTTGGGGTGAAGGTAGTCGCAGTGGTACGTGACGCTCACCCGGCCCGACAGCGCGGCGTTCGCAGCCGGTGTGCGCACGATCAGCCGGCCGTACTCCAGGACATGGGAAGCGGGCCGTACCGCGATCGCGTCGCGCTGCTCGTACAGGAGCCGTCCCTGCGAGGCCCCGCCGAGCATGTACCAGGCTTCCTCGCCGGAGACGTCGACCATGCGCCGGGGCGCTGGAGCAGTGGTCATCGGGTGGGCTCCTCCTCGCTGGTGGGGGTGGTCTTCCGACCGGGGACGGACAGAACTCCGGCGCTGTGCAGATGGGCGCGGGCGGTGGCGATGGCCTCGGGGGTGGTGGTGAACTCGCGGCCCTCGTGCCGCAGCAGTTCCAGGGCGCCGACGGAGTCGAGGACCTGTCGCTGGCCTGGGCGTATGCCGGAGGCCATGACGGCTATGCCGCGGCGGTGCAGCTTGGTCACGGCGTCCTTGAGGACGAGGGCGCCGGTGGCGTCGATGGTGGACACGCGGGACATGCGCAGGATGACCACGCGCACGTCGGCGACCTCGGAGAGCTCCAGCAGGAAGCGGTGGGCGGCGGCGAAGAACAGCGGCCCGTCGATCCGGTAGGCCACGATGTGCTCGGCGAGCAGCGCGTGTTCCTCGGCACTGTGGTCGCCGGACAGCTCCGCCGCCAGGGGGACCTGGTCGAGACGGGCCTGTCCGGCCACGGCCCGCAGCGCGAGCACGCCCGCGACGGCCAGGCCGATGAGAACCGCGTAGACCAGATCCAGCGCCAGGGTCGCGGCAGCGGTCAGCACCAGAACGATCGCGTCCGAGCGGGTCGCGCGGGCCATCGCCCGCAGCGAGCCGACCTCGACCATGCGGATCGCCGTCGCGATCAGTACGCCGGCCAGGGCGGCGAGCGGGATGCGGGAGACCAGCGGGGCGGCGGCGAAGACGATGACCGCGAGCACAGTGGCGTGCGTGAGCGACGCCAGCCGCGATCCCGCGCCGGTACGGACGTTGACCGCGGTCCGCGCTATCGCACCGGTGGCGGGGACACCGCCGAAGAGCGGTGCGGCGATGTTGGCCAGTCCCTGGCCGAACAACTCCCGGTCCGGGTCGTGCTTCTGTCCGACGGTCATCCCGTCCGCGACGGACGCGGACAGCAGAGACTCGAGCGCGGCCAGGGCGGCCACCGCGATCGCCGGGGCCAGCAGCGAGCCCAGCGCACCGGGATCGAGGAAGGACAGTGAGGGCGCGGGCAGTCCGGCGGGCAGGTCGCCGATCGGGCGGGCCGCGTCCAGGTGGAAGACCTGGGCCACGACCGTCGCGCCGATCACCGCGAGGATCGAGAACGGGATCGTCGGCCGCCACCGCGCGCCCAGCAGCATGACCGCGGCCACCACGGCCGCGAGTGCGACGGCGGTCCAGTTCGGCACCCTGACGAATGCCTCGAACGCGCGCCAGGTCACCACCAGGACCTTGTCGCCTTCCGGCTTGGGCACCCCCAGAGCGCCCGGCACCTGCTGCAGCCCGATCACACCCGCGATGCCGAGCGTGAAGCCCTCCACCACAGGGGCCGGCACGTACTGCATGTAGCGTCCGGCGCGGGCGAGCGCGAGGCCGATGAGCATCGCGCCGGCGATCAGCCCGACCGTCAGCACCCCACCGGGCCCGTACCGGGCCACGATCGGCACCAGCACCACCGTCATCGCACCCGTCGGCCCGGACACCTGAAGATTCGAGCCGCCGAACACCGCGGCCAGCGCCCCGGCGACCACGGCGGTGGCCAGCCCCGCCTCGGCACCGAGACCGGAGGAAACACCGAAACCCAGCGCGAGCGGCAACGCCACGATCGCGACCGTCAGCCCCGCCAGAAGATCACGCTTCGGATCCCGGCGTGCCGCCACGAGATCAGCGCGGGCGGGCAGGAGAGAACGAACCCGGGACCATGCCCGGACAGCCACGGTGGTCACTCGGCGCCGACCTCGGCTTCCCGCAGCTCCTCCAGCAGCTCGTTCTGCCCGGACAGCATCTCGGTGAGGATCCGCCGCGCGGCGCGCATCAGCTCGGCCACATCCCCGCCCGCCAGCTCATAGACAACGGTCGAGCCGGTACGGGTCGAGGTCACGATCCCCGAGCGGCGCAGCACCGCCAGCTGCTGGGACAGCGCCGACGGCTCGATCTCCATCGCGGCCAGCAGGTCCCGCACCGGAGTCGGGCCGTCCTGGAGCAGCTCCAGCACCCGGATACGCACCGGATGTCCCAGCATCCGGAAGAACTCCGCCTTCGCCTGATACAGCGGAACCGACACCAGACTCCTCGATCTCTGCCTTTGCGCGACCCCGCCGGCCGGGGCCCACCCCAGGGCCGTGCCCGCGGCTACCTACGGACACGGCCAATACATCATGTAGCGAATTGAAGAATTTTGCAATTTGCAAGCCGGGGCGGGGTCGGCGTCCGCGTCGCCACCAGCGCGATGCTCCTGCTGCGCGGCCCGTCGAGGCCTGCTCATTCCCGCCGGACTCATTCCCGCCGGATGTGTGATCGGCCGGCGCTTTCCTCGGGCGGTCCGTACCCGCCGCCACCTGGCGTCTCCACCACGAGCACGTCTCCGGGCAGCACGTCGACCGAGTCGCGGCCGGCCATCGGCGTGGTGCCGCCGTCGGCCCGTTCCACGCGGTTCGAGCCGAGGGCGCCCGGACGCCCGCCCGCCATGCCGTAGGGCGGGATCCGCCGGTGACCGGACAGGGTGCTCACCGTCATCGGCTCACGGAAGCGGAGCCGGCGTACGACTCCGTCGCCTCCGCGCCGGCGACCCTCGCCCCCGCTGCCAGTGCGGACGGCGAACTCCTCGAGCAGGACGGGAAGCCGCCACTCGAGCACTTCCGGGTCGGTGAGACGCGAGTTGGTCATATGGGTCTGGACCGCCGACGCGCCGTCGAAGTCCGGGCCGGCTCCCGATCCGGACGCGACGGTCTCGTAGTACTGGTATCGGTCGTTGCCGAAGGTGACGTTGTTCATGGTGCCGCTTCCCTCGGCCTGTGACTCCAGGGCCGCGTAGAGGGCACCGACGATGGCCTGGGACGTCTCGACGTTGCCGGCGACGATGGCGGCCGGGTACGTGGGGGCGAGCATCGAGCCGGGCGGGACGATGACGCGCAAGGGGCGCAGGCAGCCGTCGTTGAGGGGGATGTCCTCGGCGATGAGCGTCCGGAAGACATACAGCACCGCCGCGTTCACCACGGCGGTGGGCGCGTTGAAGTTGGTCTCCAGCTGCGGGGAGGTGCCCGTGAAGTCGATCGTGGCGGATCTCCGCCGGCGATCGACCGTGACGCGCACGGCGATGACCGCTCCGGAGTCCGTCTCGTAGCGGTAGTAGCCGTCGGAGAGGCCCGTGATCGCCTGCCGGACGGCCTCTTCGGCATTGTCCTGGACGTGGCGCATATAGGCCTGCACCACATCCAGGCCGAAGTGGTCGATCATCTTGCCGACCTCCTCGACGCCTTTGCGGTTGGCGGCGATCTGAGCGCGCAGGTCGGCCAGGTTGGTCGCCGGATCACGGGACGGGAACGGTGCCGAGGTGAGGAGCTCCAGGGTCTCGGTCTCCCGGAACCTTCCGTTCTCGACGAGGAGCCAGTTGTCGAAGAGAACGCCTTCCTCGTGAATCTCGTGGCTGTTCGCCGGCATGGACCCCGGAGTCAGGCCCCCGATCTCCGCGTGGTGGCCACGGGAGGCGACGAAGAAGAGGATCGTCGTGCCGGGCGCGTCGGGCCGCTCGTCGAAGACCGGGGTCACCACGGTGATGTCGGGAAGGTGGGTACCGCCGTGATAGGGGTCGTTGACGGCGTAGGACTCACCGGGCCGCATGGCCCCGGAGCGGCGGTGGACGACCTCCCTGACGGCGGTGCCCATGGAGCCGAGGTGCACGGGGATGTGCGGGGCGTTGGCGACGAGATCGCCCCGGGGGTCGAAGAGCGCGCAGGAGAAGTCGAGCCGCTCCTTGATGTTGACGGATTGCGCGGTCGACTCCAGGCGTGCCCCCATCTGCTCGGCGATGGACACGAAGAGGCTGTTGAAGATCTCGAGCATGACCGGGTCCGCCCTGGTCGCCACGTCGGCTTCCGGGGGTGGGGCGACCCGTTGGGCGAGCAGGTGCCCGGTGTCCGTCACGCAGGCCTGCCAGCCGGGTTCCACGACCGTGGTCGCGTTGGCCTCGGTGATGACCGCGGGGCCGGGCACCGTGGTGCCCGGAGCCAGGCGCTCGCGCCGCCGGAGGGGTGCGTCGATCCACGTGCCGTTCGCGTAGAGCCGGATGGTGCCGGGGTCGCTGTCGTCGCCGTCCTCCGGAGCGGCCGCGGCGAGGGTGGTGAGATCGGGCTGTTCGGTGAGCCCGGTGGCCTCGATCGAGAGCGCTTCGACGACGACGGGGCGATCCAGGAGGAATGAATACAGTGCCCGATGACTCGACTCGAACTCCTCCCGCATGGCTTGGCGTTCGCTCATTTCCACGGTCACGGCGGTGTCCGTGCCGTCGTAGCGCAGTCGCGCGCGCCGGGTCACCCGGACGCGTTCGGCGGGGACGTCCTCGTCGTGGAGCACGGAGCGGGCGGCGGTCTCCAACTCGTCGGCCGTGGCGCTGATCCGGTCTATGCTCGCTTCTTCGAGGGGGAGCTCCACCGATCGTTCCCGCAGAGTGGTGGTGTCGGCCAGACCGATCCCCAGCGCGGAGAGCACCCCGGCCATGGGCGGTACGAGGACCGTGCGGATGCCGAGGGAGTCGGCGACGGCGCAGGCGTGCTGGCCGCCGGCGCCGCCGAACGTGGTCAGCGCGTACTCGGTGACGTCGCGGCCCTTCTGGACGGTGATGCGTTTGACGGCGGCCGCCATGTTGGCCACCGCGACCCGGAGGAAGCCTTCGGCGACCTGCTCCGGGGCGCGCCTGTCACCGGTACGGGCGTGGATCTCCTCGGCGAGCTCGGTGAAGCGGCGGCGCACGACGTCCCGGTCCAGGGGCTGGTCGCCGTCCGGCCCGAACACGTGTGGGAAGTGGGCTGGTTGGACGCGGCCGAGCATCACATTGGCGTCGGTGACGGTCAGGGGGCCGTCGGCGCGGTAACAGGCGGGGCCGGGGGTCGCTCCGGCCGAGCCGGGGCCGACCCGGTAGCGACCGCCGTCGAAGCGCAGCACGGAGCCCCCGCCCGCCGCGACGGTGTGGATGTCCAGCATCGGCGCCTGGAGCCGGACTCCCGCGACCTGGGAGGTGACCACTCGCTCGTAGGCGCCTGCGAAGTGCGATACGTCGGTGGAGGTGCCGCCCATGTCGAAACCGATGACCTTCTCGAAACCCGCCAGCTGCGACATGCGGGCCATGCCGACGATGCCGCCCGCCGGGCCGGACAGGATGGCGTCCTTGCCCCGGAAATGTCCCGCCTCGGCCAGGCCCCCGTTGGACTGCATGAACATCAGCCGCACACCGGGCAGCCGGTCCGCCACCCGCTCCACGTAGCGGCGCAGGACGGGGGACAGATAGGCGTCGACGGCGGCGGTGTCACCGCGCGGCACCAGTTTCATCAGGCGGCTGACCTCGCTGGACAGGGAGATCTGCGGAAAGCCGATCGACTCGGCCAGTTCCCCGATCGCCTCCTCGTGCCCCGGGTGGAGATGGCTGTGCACGCACACGACGGCGACGGCGCGGATGCCGTCGTCGTACGCGCGTCGCAGGCCGGCGGCGAGACCGCGGAGATCGGGCGGGCGCAGGACCTCCCCCTCGGCTGTGACCCGCTCGGAGACCTCGATGACGCGCTCGTACAGCACCTCCGGAAGGACGATCTCCCGGTCGAAGAGCCGGGGACGGTTCTGGTAGCCGATGCGCAGCGCATCCCGGAACCCCTGGGTGATCACGAGCGCCGTCCGTTCGCCCTCGCGCTCCAGGAGGGCGTTGGTCGCCACGGTCGTGCCCATGCGTACGGCTTCGACGGTGTCCACCGGGATCTCCTGATCGTCCCGCAGGTCGAGCAGTCCGCGGATTCCCTCGATGGCGGCGTCGTCGTAGCGTGCCGGATTCTCCGAGAGGAGTTTGCGGGTCAGCAAGCGCCCGTCCGGGGCGCGGGCGACGATGTCCGTGAAGGTCCCGCCACGATCGACCCAGAATTGCCAGCCACGGTCGACGCTGGACGACATGCTGCCCCTTTCTCCGCTCTCCGCCTGCCTTTGCCGCTGACCAAGGCCCGTCATCAGCATGGCCTGCCGGTGCCCGTTTCTCGGTGCGGCGCACTCGGGAGGGGGCCGATACTGAAGTGGTGGGACACCCTCGAGCGGAGGTGGACCGGCCATGACGGGTATGACGCTGGGGGTCTGCAAGGAGACCGTCCCGGGCGAGCGGCGGGTGGCGCTCGTACCGGAGTCCGTCGCGTCCGTGGAGGCCCTGGGCCTCGCCGTGGTGGTGGAATCAGGGGCAGGGGCACAGAGCTGGAGGCCTGACGACCTCTACCGGAAGGCCGGTGCCGGCATCGTCACGCCGGAGGAGCTCATCGACCGTTCGGACATCGTGGTGGGGGTGCGGCCTCCCAATCTCCCCGTCGGCAGCAGGTTCCGGCGCCGGCAGATCGTGATGGCGCTCCTGGATCCCCTGCACATGCCCTTCCGGGTCCGGGACTGGGCGGACGCGGGCGTCACCTCGATCGGCCTGGACCTGGCACCACAGACCTCGGTCCTGGCACGCCGGATGGACGCCGTCGCCTCGCAGGGCCGGCTCGCGGGCTACAAAGCGGCACTGCTGGCGGCCGACCGCCTGGACCGCCCCCTGCCGGATACGGTCCCCACTTCGCCGGGACCCGCGCGCGTACTGGTCCTCGGCTCCGGTGACGCCGCACGGGAAGCGGCCGGAACGCTGCGTCGGCTCGGTGCCGAGGTACGTGTCCGCGATGACGTCCTGCCGGGGCCACAGGGCGCCGGGGAGCCCGGCCCCGGCCCACTGACCGGCCTCGACGTGCTCATCACCGCCGTCCGGCCACGCAGGGGCCGGCCGCCGCCCTTGCTGGTGACCGCCCGGGATCTGGCGGGGATGGGTCCGGGTTCCGTGGTTGTCGACACGGCCGTCGGGCCGGACGGGGGCAATGTTGAGGGAGCGCGGCCGGAGCGTTCAGGCGTCGTGGGCCCCGGCGTCACACTGATCGGTGCCGGCCGGCTGCCGGAGGACATCCCCGTGGCGGCTTCCGCGGCGTACGCCCGCAACGTCATCGCACTGCTCGACTACATCGTGCGCGACGGTGACCTGTGGATCGACCCGGACGATCCCGTTCAGGACGCTATGACGGTCACTCATGACGGGTTCGTGCATGCCCAAGACGTGTGGCAGCTGATTCTCGACCAGACCGCCGTGGCGGGGATGCCCTGAATCCCGGCCTCCACCCTTTCACGACGGTGGGGCCGTCTCCCGGAGGAGGGCCATGTGCAGGGAAACGGTGGCGGCCCGCTGCGCGCATTCGACGTAGCACCGGCTCAGTACCGACGTGTCCACGGCGTCGACGACGTCGAGGGAGTCGCTCTCGGAGAGCACCATGCGGCACAGGCGATGTTGCTGGTTCCCGATGTCCGCCAGTTGAGCTTCCGTGACCGGCTCGGCGGCCGGGGAGACGACAGCGTCATGTGCTCTGCCGACCAGGGTGAGACAGTCGTCCGCGATTCTCTGTACGGCGTTCCGCATGGGGTCGGGAAGGAGCGGCTTCGTCTGGCGTGCCCACGCGATGTCACTCACTTGGCGCGCCAGTACGCCCATACGTCCCACGTCCTCCCCGACGTACATGTCGGTGATGACCGTACGAATGTCGGCTTCCCGGTCGGCGCCTGTGGTCAGGCCGGTCGAGGCGAGGTCCTCCGCTTCCTGCCACAGGTCCCCGAGGGCGCTGTTCACGGCGGCCATCTTCTTCTCGCCTTTGACCGCGGGCCGGAACAGCACGGCTGTGGCCTGGCTCAGCGCGGTGTGGGCCAGATGGAGCAATTCGGCCACCCGCTCGAAGAGGTCACTCGTTTGACCCGGGTCTACCTCACGCACGTCGGACTCCTCCTCACTCCGCGGCGGGTGGATGCGGGGCGGCGATGACGGGGCACCGCGTCGGCGCGTCCCGCGCCGCATGGTGCCTGCCCGGCGACCCGCTCGGCCGACGCCGCGCGGGAAGGGCTGTCGCACTCACCTCCCAGGAGGTTCACGGCAGTGCGTCCCGTCCATAGTGGTTCAGCGGGACGGCCCCTGCATGCCGGGCAGGTGGGGCACTTGGGCCAGGTGCCCCGCGATAGGGGCCGATCGGCCCCAGGTGGAGGCGATCGTCGATCACCTACTGTCGAATGGAGCAGTGCGGACGCGAGAACGGAGGCTCCGCGTGAACGGCGATACCGACCGGCGGACCCCCGAAGTCCGCCGCCGGGCTCCGGCGGCCCGGGACGAGCCGCGGCGCACGGTCGGTGTGGACCGCTTCGAGGCACTGCGGCTCCTGGGCAGCGTCTCCTTCGGCAGGGTCGTCTTCACCCAGCGCGCGCTGCCGGCCATCCGGCCGGTCAACCACATCGTGGACGGCGAGGACATCGTCATTCGCACCCACGAGGGCGCGGCCCTGGTCTCGTACGCCCAGGACGCCGGAGACCCCGGCGTCGTCGTGGCCTACGAGGCCGACGCCATAGACCCGCAGACACATCTGGGATGGAGCGTGGTGGTCACCGGCTACGCCCGCATGGTCACCGACCCCGAGGACCTGGCCCGCTACCAGGCCGCGCTGCGCCCCTGGGTGGACCGGACCATGGACTTCACCGTGCGCATCCACCCGGAGGAGATCACCGCCGTCCACCTCGTCCCGTACGACGAGTAACCCTGCTGGGGGGACGCGGGCCTCGGCCCTCGGCCTCCGGGTGACGGCCGGCCGAGTCCCATTGACACCCCCATGACCGGCCCGGGTGGCTCTGCGGCTTGGTGCACCTGCTCCCGGTGCGTCGGCAGGGACGGCTACCGTGACTCCTTGCAGGGCCTCCCGGCCCGGCGATGGGTGAGGAGGGCGCCGGTGGACAGGGCCGAGAAGCAGTCGCGCATGCCGAGGTTGCGCCTGGACGAGCTGCTGGACGAGCTGCAGGCGCGGATCGACGACGCGCGCGGCACCCGCGACCGGGTGCACAGCCTGTTGGAGGCGGTGTTGTCCGTGGGACGGGAGCTGGACCTCACTCATGTTCTGCGGAGCATCGCGGAGGCGGCGGCCGTGCTGGTGGACGCGCGGTACGCGGCGCTGGGCGTGATCGGCCCGGACGGCCGCACGCTGTCGCAGTTCCTGACCGTGGGTCTCTCGCAGGAGGGCATCGACGCGATCGGTCCGTTCCCCTCCGGTCACGGCATTCTCGGCGAGCTGATTCGCGAGCCCGAGCCGCTGCGCCTGAAGGACCTCGGGACGCACCCGGCCTCCTATGGCTTTCCCGCCGGCCATCCGCCGATGCACACGTTCCTGGGTGTGCCGATCCGGGTGCGCGAAGAGGTCTTCGGCAACCTCTACCTGACCGACAAACGCGGCGGAGTGGACTTCGACGCCGAGGACGAGGCGGTCCTCACCACGCTGTCCGTCGCCGCCGGAGTGGCCATCGACAACGCCCGCCTGTACGAGGCGTCCCAACGGCAGCACCGCTGGCTCCAGGCAGGCGGGGAGATCACCAGCAGCCTGCTGTCGGGAACGGCCCGCCAGGACGTCCTGGAACTGCTCGCGGTCAAGGCCCGGGAGATCACCGGGGCGGTGCTGGCGGACATCTCCGTGCCCGTGTCCGACACGGAGCTCCGGGTCGAGCTGGCGATCGGGATGAGAACCGAGGAGCGCGCCGGGCTCGTGGTCCCGATGGTGGGGACGCTGTCGGGGAAGGCCTACGGCTCGGGATCCCCGGCGGTCAGCGCCGACCTGGCCGGCGACGTGCGGTTCGCCGCCGGGCCGCGGCGCTTCGAGGGCCTGGGGCCGGCGATCGCGGTGCCGCTGGGCACCGAAGCCGGGGCGGTACGGGGCGTGCTGCTGCTGGCCCGCGCCGTCGGCCGGCCGCCGTTCACCGAGGACGAGATCCGACCCCTGGAGGTCTTCGCCGGACAGGCGGCCCTCGCCCTGGAGCTGGCCGACCGGCGGCGTGACGCGGAGCAGCTGGCGCTCCTGGAGGACCGCGACCGCATCGCCCGGGACCTGCACGACTTGGCCATCCAGCGACTCTTCGCCACCGGCATGACCTTGCAGAGCGCCGCCCGGCTCATCGACCACTCCGCAGCCGCCGAGCGCGTCACCCGGGCCGTTGGCGATCTGGACGACACCATCAAAATCATCCGCTCGACCATCTTCGGGCTGCGTGCCAAGGACTCCGAACCCAGCCCCCTGCTGCGCGCCCGCGCGGCGCGGGTCGTGGGCGAGGCCGCCACCCACCTCGGTTTCCCGCCGCGTCTGAGCATGGAGGGACTGCTGGACACCGACGTGCCCTCGCGGGTGGCCGACCATGTCGTCGCGGTCCTCGTCGAAGCCCTGAGCAACGTCGCCCGGCACGCCCACGCCACACGGGTGGAGGTGAACTTGCAGGCCACGGCCGGCCGGGTGCTGCTGGCAGTGACCGACAACGGCGTCGGCATCCCCGAGGGAGGTCGCCGCAGCGGACTGCGCAACCTCGCCGAACGGGCGGCGGCCGTCGGCGGCGGCCTGGAGATCCAGGTTCCTTCCGAGGGCGGCAGCCGCCTGCTGTGGACGGCGCCGCTGTGCCGCCCCCAGGGCGCGTCCGATGGGTCAGCCCTGGAGCCCGTGCCCGGGGCGTGAGTGCTGCTGCTCGGCGGCCATCGCCTCGGTGGCGATCACGGCGGCCTGCACGCGCCGCTCGACGCCGAGCTTGGCCAGCAGCCGGGAGATGTGGTTCTTGACCGTCTTCTCCGCCAGGTAGAGCTTCTGGCCGATCTGCCGGTTGGTCAGGCCCTCGCCGATGAGGCCGAGGATCTCCCGTTCACGATCGGTCAGGCCCGCCAGGGCCTGCGGCTGCTGCTTGCCCGTCGCCTCGCCGCGCAGCCGGGCCATCAGCCGCGTGGCGGCTCCGGGATCGAGCATCGACTGCCCGGACGCCACCGTTCGGACCGCTGTCACCAGGTCGGTGCCGCTGATCTGCTTGAGGACATATCCGGCGGCGCCGGCCATGATGGCGTCGAGCAGGGCCTCCTCGTCGTCGAAGGAGGTCAGCATCAGACAGGCGAGCTCCGGCATCCGGGAGCGCAGCTCCCGGCACACCGCCACGCCGTCGCCGTCGGGCAGCCGTACGTCCAGCACCGCCACGTCCGGGCGCAGGGCGGGGACGCGAATCAGGGCCTGTTCCGCGGTGCCCGCCTCGCCGACCACCGTCAGACCGGGCTCGGCGTCCAGCAGGTCGTGGACTCCGCGGCGCACCACCTCGTGGTCGTCGAGCAGAAAGACCTTGGTCGTCTTCATTTGCTCCGTGGCACTGTCCGGCATTCCCGCACTCTCCATCACACTTGTCCCATCCGGTCACCCCGACAGGTTCCGTAGTGCAGCGTGCCCCGGGGCGGAGCCGTTCGGACAGGGCCCAACAGCCCCATGAGCCCCGCGTACAGGCCCTATCCGCGGCCCTTACCCGAAGGCCGCGCCGAGGACCATGAAGCCCGTGACCGCGATCAGGAGCATTCCCATGAGTGGCGCCATGAACCGCAGGTACCGGTCGTAGCGGACCTTCGCCAGGGCGAGGCCGCCCATCACCACCGCCGACGTGGGGGTGATCAGGTTGATCCAGCCC
The DNA here is from genome assembly GCF_031845785.1 of Streptomyces hesseae. Lineage (NCBI taxonomy): Bacteria > Bacillati > Actinomycetota > Actinomycetes > Kitasatosporales > Streptomycetaceae > Streptomyces > Streptomyces hesseae. Next base: position 170,016 of record NZ_JAVRFI010000005.1, on the reverse strand, counting down.
GATGCCGACTGGTAGGCGGTGACCACCATGGCCCGGCTGACGCCGGCGAAGTCGGCGAGCGGGGCGAGGATGGGCATGGCCAGGGCGGCGTGGCCCGAGGAGGAGGGGACGAAGAACGCCAGGGGCAGGTTGACCAGGAACATCAGCACTGTGAAGACACCCGACGAGGTGCCGGAGACCACGCTGTGCAGGGTGTGGAGGATGGTGTCGGTGATGCTGGCGTTGTTCATGATGATGGTGACGCCGCGGGCCAGCATGATGATCATCGCTGCGCCGATGAAGTCCCCGGCGCCCGCCACCACGGCTTCCGCGGTGCCCTTCTCGCCGAGTCCGGCGAAGAGGCCGACCGCCACGGCGGCCACGATGAACAGGGCGGCGAGTTCGGGGAAGTACCAGCCCGGAGTGGGCAGGAAGTCGATGCCCAGGCCGGCCCAGGGGATCACCGCGAAGATCATGAACAGGAAGGTCGCCGCGAACAGCCCCAGCACGACCCGCTGCCGTACGGTCAGCGGCTCGGCCGCCGCTTCCTGCCGCCGCAGCTCCTCGTCCTCGGGCAGCTCCTCCACCAGCGAGCGGCCGGGGTCCTTCTGGACGCGGTTCGCGTAGCGCACGAGGTACCAGGCGGCCAGCGCGGTGAGCGTGCCCCACATCAGCAGCCGCAGGACGATGCCGTCGCCGGTGCCGATGCCCGCGCTGTCGGACGCCACCCCGGTGGCGAACGGGTTCACCGTGGAGGCGAGGGTGCCCACTCCGGCACCCACCATGATCACGGTGGCGCCGACCATCCGGTCGTAGCCCAGCTTCAGCACCATCGGCACCATCAGACCGTAGAAGCCCAGTGTCTCCTCGGCCATGCCGTAGGTGGTGCCACCCAGTGAGAACAGCGCCATCAGGACGACCAGCAGCAGGGTCCGATGCCCGCGCAGCCGCTCGGCCAGCCGGGCGACCCCGGTGGTCAGGGCGCCCGTGCGCAGCGTGACGGTGATGAACGCGCCGACGGCCAGGACGAAGAGGAAAACGCCCGCCGCCCCGGAGAACGCCCCGTCACCACCGGGGGCGGTCAGTCCCGAGCCGGCGTTCGTGACGCCGTACAGGCCGTTGACGGGGGAGAGGAAGAGGTCCTTCAGCCGGCCCGCGAACCCCGTGGTGAGGTGGACCGCGTGGTAGGTGTCCGGAACCGGGGCGCCGTCCTTGGTGTCGTAGCGCCCGGCCGGCACGACGAACGTCAGGCCCCAGACGGTGACGGTGACGGCGACGAGCACGCTGAAGGCGGACGGGAAGTGCGGTGCTCTCCTGCCGGGCCGCTCCTCCGGCCCGGAACGGTCCTTCGGTTCCGGCGCGGTGCGTGGTGTGGTGCCGGTGCTCATGACCGCACCAGCGCTTCGCCGGCGACCGGCTCGCACCCGGCGGGGCGTCCGCCGGGGGTGACCACCGTGCCGGCGGTGCCCTCGAGGATGGCCTGTGCGTCGGCGAGTGCTCCGATGGCGGCCATGCCGCCGGTGAGTTCGACGAACCGGCAGACGGCTTCCACCTTCGGGCCCATGGACCCCGCCGGGAAGTCCTCGGAGCGCAGCTGCCCGGGCGTGGTGTGCCCGATGGGTTCGGCCCCGGGTGTGCCGTAACCGCGCATCACCTGGGGTACGTCGGTGAGCAGGAGCAGGGCGTCGGCGTCGAGGGCCTCGGCGAGGAGGGCGGCGGTGAGGTCCTTGTCGACGACGGCCTCCACACCGGTGAGCCGTCCGGCGTTGTCGCGGATGACGGGAACGCCGCCGCCCCCGGCGCACACGGCCACCGCACCGGAGGACAGCAGCAGCCGGATGAGCCGGGTTTCCACGACGCGCTGCGGGTCCGGCGAGGGCACCACGCGGCGCCAGTGGTCACCGTCCTGCCGGACGGTCCAGCCGCGCTCGGCCGCCAGCCGCTCGGCCACCTCCTTCCCGTACACCGGCCCGACGAACTTGGTGGGGTTGTCGAAGGCGGGGTCGGCGGCGGAGACGAGGGTCTGATTGAGCAGGGCGCACACCTGCCGGTCGGGAAGGGCGTTCTGCAGTGATTGCAGCAGCCAGTAACCGATCATGCCCTGGGTCTCGGCGCCCAGGACGTCGAAGGGGTACGGGGAACTCAGGCTCCGGTCGGCGGCACTTTGCAGGGCGAGCAGGCCGACCTGGGGGCCGTTCCCATGGGTGATCAACAGCTCGTGGCGGTGAGCGAGGGGGGCCAGGGCGGCCACGGCCGCCCGGACGTTGGCGAGCTGTACGGCTGCGTCCGGCCGGTCTCCCCTGCGCAGCAGGGCGTTTCCGCCGAGCGCGACGACGACGCGCATGACTTCTCCTATGAAGCGATGGGTTGACGGTCGTCAGTCGCCGAGGGTGGCGACGAGGACGGCCTTGATGGTGTGCAGCCGGTTCTCGGCCTGGTCGAAGACCACGGAGTGCGAGGACTCGAAGACCTCGTCGGTGACCTCCAGGGCCGTCATCCCGGTACGGGCCAGGATCTCGGCGCCGACTGTCGTCCCGTCGTCGTGGAAGGCGGGCAGGCAGTGCAGGAACTTCACCCGGGGGTTGCCCGTCGCCCTGACCATGTCCATGGTCACCTGGTAGGGCATGAGGAGTTCGATGCGCTCGTCCCAGATCTCCTTGGGCTCGCCCATGGACACCCACACGTCGGTGTAGAGGAAGTCCGCTCCCGCCACGCCCTCCGCCACATCCCCGGTGAAGGTGATCCGGGCTCCGGCGGAATCCGCGATGCGCAGCGCTTCCTTGACCACGTCGGGCGCGTTGCGCAGGCTCTTCGGGCCGACCATGCGCACGTCCATGCCGAACATCGCGCCGGTGATCAGCAGGGAGTTGCCGACGTTGTTGCGCGCGTCGCCGAGGTAGGCGAAGGAGATCTCGTGCAGTGGCTTGTCGGTGTTCTCCCACATGGTCAGCACGTCGGCGAGGGACTGGGTGGGGTGCCATTCGTCGGTCAGGCCGTTCCACACGGGGACGCCGGCGTGGTCGGCGAGTTCCTCGACGATGCTCTGGCTGCTGCCGCGGTACTCGATGCCGTCGTAGAAGCGGCCGAGGACGCGGGCGGTGTCCTTGATGGACTCCTTGTGGCCGATCTGGGAGCCGGTGGGCTCCAGGTAGGTGACGTGGGCGCCCTGCTGGTAGGCGGCGGTCTCGAAGGCGCAGCGGGTGCGGGTGGAGGTCTTCTCGAAGATCAGGGCGATATTGCGGCCGCGCAGCCGCTGTTGTTCGGTGCCGCTGGTGCGGGCGGACTTCAGCCGGGCGGACAGGTCGAGCAGGAAGCGGAACTCCGCGGGGGTGAAGTCGAGTTCCTTGAGGAAGCTGCGGTGACGGAGGTCGAGAGCCATGGCCGGTTTCTCCTTCGGATGCGGGTGGGCGGGTCAGACGGCGTCGCGTTCGACGGGGCAGCTCATACAGCGCGGGCCGCCGCGGCCGCGACCGAGCTCGCTGCCGCGGATGGTGATGACCTCGATGCCACTGCGCCGCAGGTGGGTGTTGCTGGTGACGTTGCGCTCGTAGGCGACGACGACGCCGGGTTCGACGGCCAGGACGTTGCAGCCGTCGTCCCACTGCTCGCGCTCGGCGGCGTGGACGTCCTGCGTCGCGGTGAGCACCGTGATGGCGGGCAGGCCCAGCGCGTCGGCGATGGCGTGGTGCATCTCCTCGGGGGTGTGGTCGGTGATGCGCAGCTTCTCGCCGTCGGTGCCCGGCTCGATGGTGACCGAGGGCAGCATGCCCAGGCCGGCGTACTGGGTGAAGGTGTCGCCACTGACCATGGTCATCACGGTGTCGAGGTGCATGAAGCTGCGCTTCTTGGGCATCTCCAGTGCCACGACCTGGCGGGCCGATCCGGCCGCGAACATCCGCAGGGCGAGGGCCTCGACGGCCTGCGGCGTGGTGCGCTCGCTCATGCCCACCAGTACGGCGCCGTTGCCGATGACCAGCACGTCGCCGCCCTCGATGGTCGAGGGATGGTCGGCCTGACCGCCGGACCACCACTGGAACTCCTGCTTCTCGAACAGCGGATGGTGCGCGTAGATCGCCTCGAAGTGCACGGTCTCGCGCCGGCGGGCCCGCTTCTTCATGGGGTTGACGCTCACCCCGTCGTAGACCCAGCAGGAGGTGTCACGGGTGAAGAGGTGGTTGGGCAGCGGTGCGAGGACGAAGTCGTCGGGGGCCATGGTGTGCAGCCGCACACTGGGGACGGCGCCGAGGCGCTGGACGAGCTCCCGCTTGGTCATGCCGCCGATGAGGTGCCCCGTGAGCTCGGCCGGCTCCATGGCGTCGAAGACGTCGCGCATGCGGTCGGTGGCCAGGAGCCCGAAGTCCCGCTCGTCGAAGACCCGGTCGCAGACCAGGGTGCGGGCGGCGGGCCTGGCCAGGGTCTCGGTGAGCAGATCGGCGAGATAGCGCACGCGCACACCGCGGTCCCGGAGGGTGTCGGCGAAGGCGTCGTGCTCCTCCCGGGCGCGCTTGACCCACAGCACGTCGTCGAAGAGCAGCTCGTCCTTGTTCGTGGGGGTGAGGCGCTTCAGCTCCAGGTCCGGGCGGTGGAGGATGACCTGCCGCAGCCGGCCGGCTTCGGAATCAACGTGGAAGTCCATGGCTCTCCAGGGACGGGAGCGGCGACGTGCGGGCGATGAGCCGGGCGTCGACCGCTCTCCGGGAACCGGTGGGGCCCGCTGTTCCGGGGCCTCCGGTCGGACAACTCAACCGTGGCACGCCGACGCCATCGCTCCCGTCCGCCACTGGGCCTTAACGCAGGCCCAATGGTCCCTGCTTGAACAGGGACCCCGCCTGCCGCGGGGCCGGGACCGACGGTCCTGCGGGCAGCCGCCTCGACGGAAAACGGCGTTGCCCTTCACCACCGGGCGGCGGTGAAGGGCAACGCCGTCGCGTTCCCGAGGCGTTCAGCGACCACCCGTCGCGTCGCGTGCGTAGTAGGCGGTGCGCATGATGTCCTGCATGTCGTCGAGCATCGGCATGCGCGGGTTGGCGGGTGCGCACTGATCCTCGAAGGCGTTCAGCGCCTGCCGGGGGAGGGCGTCGAGGAAGACGCCCTCGTCGACGCCCAGTGCCTGGAAGGACGGCTCGATGCCCACTGCCTCGCGCAGGCGCTCGACGGCGGCGGCGTAGGAGGCGACACCCTCCTCGGGGGTGGCGGCCGGAAGGCCCAGGGACCGGGCGATCTCCTGGAAGCGTTCGGGAGCCCGGTAACGCTCGTACTTCGGCCAGCCTGTCAGCTTCGTGGGCACGGTGCCGTTGTAGCGGATGACGTGCGGCAGCAGAATCGCGTTGGTCCGGCCGTGGGCGATGTGGAACGTGGCGCCCAGGGTGTGGGCCATGGCGTGGACGATGCCGAGGAAGGCGTTGCCGAAGGCCATGCCGGCGATCGTGCCGGCGTTGTGCACCTTCTCCCGGGCCACGGGCTGTGCGGCGCGATCCGTGACGGCCGCCTCCAGGTTCTCGAAGATCAGCTTGATCGCGTGGAGGGCGAGGCCGTCGGTGAAGTCGCTCGCGTAGACCGACACGTACGCCTCGGTCGCGTGGGTCAACGCGTCGAAACCGCTGTCGGCGGCCAGGGCGGGCGGCAGGTCCTTCGTCAGCAGCGGGTCGACGATGGCCACGCTCGGCGTCAGCGCGTAGTCGGCCAGCGGATACTTGCGGCCCGTTGCCGGGTCGGAGATCACGGCGAACGGGGTGACCTCCGCCCCGGTGCCCGAGGTCGTCGGGATGCACACCAGGCGGGCCCGCTCACCGAGCGCCGGGAACCGGAAGGCACGCTTGCGGATGTCGGAGAACTTCTGCCGCATGTCGCCGAAGTCGATGCCGGGGTGTTCGTAGAGCAGCCACATCACCTTGGCCGCGTCCATCGGCGAGCCGCCGCCCAGCGCGATGATGGTGTCGGGACGGAACTCCCGCATCAGCCGGGCACCGTGCCGCACCGAGTCGATGCTCGGCTCCGGCTCCACATTGTCGATGACCTGGATGGTCACCGGCTCCGCGCGATGCAGCAGGACCCGGCTGACCCGGTCGACGTAGCCCAGCCGGGTCATCGTCGCGTCGGTCACCACGGTCACCCGCCGGACGTCGGCCATCGACGCCAGGTATCGGATCGCCTGCGGCTCGAAGTAGATCTTCGGCGGGACCTTGAACCACTGCAGGTTGTTGCGGCGCGAGCTGACGCGCTTGATGTTCAGCAGGTTGACGGCCGAGACGTTGTCGGAGACCGAGGTGTGCCCCCACGATCCGCAGCCCAGTGTCAGCGACGGCATCAGGGAGTTGTAGATGCCGCCGATGGCCCCCTGTGACGAAGGCGCGTTGACGATGACGCGCACGGTCTGCACGCGGTGCCCGAACTCCTCGGCGACCGCCGGGTCACCGGTGTGGACGACCGCGCTGTGGCCCTGGCCGTGGAAGGCGACCATGGCGGCCGCGAGGTCGAAGCCCTCTGCCCGGGTCGCGGCCCTCAGCACGGTCAGTACGGGGCAGAGCTTCTCCCGGGTCAACGGCTCGGCGGGGCCCACAAGCCCGGCTTCCACCAGGATGACGGAGGTCTCCTCGGGCACGGTGAAGCCCGCCTGCTCGGCGATCCAGCCGGGACCGCGCCCCACGACCGCGGGGTTGACCCTCGGCTCGCCGTGGAAGGAGGGGTCGGCCGGAAACAAGAACTCCTCCAGAAGCCGTTTCTCCTCCGGGGTGGTCACATACGCGTGCAGTCGGCGGAACTCCTCGACCGCCCGGTCGTAGATCTCGGTGTCCAGGATCACGGCCTGCTCCGAAGCGCAGATCATGCCGTTGTCGAACGACTTCGAGAGCACCAGGTCGTTGACCGCCCGCCGGACGTCGGCGCTGCGATGGACGTACGCGGGGACGTTCCCGGCGCCCACCCCGATGGCCGGCTTGCCCGCCGAGTAGGCGGCCTTGACCATACTGTTCCCGCCCGTGGCGAGGATCAACGCAACCCCCTCGTGGTGCATGAGCAGCCTCGTGGCCTCCAACGACGGCGTGTCGATCCACTGGACGCAGTGCTCAGGCGCCCCGGCCGCGACGGCCGCGTCCCGCACGACGCGCGCCGCCTCCGCGCTGCACCGCTGGGCGGAGGGGTGGAAGGCGAAGACGACGGGGTTACGGGTTTTCAGCGCCAGCAGCGCCTTGAAGACCGTGGTGGAGGTGGGGTTGGTGACGGGGGTGATCGCGCAGATGACGCCCACCGGTTCGGCGATCTCGACCATGCCGTCGGTCTCGTCCCGGGAGACGACACCGACCGTCCTCATCCGGGACATGCTGTCGGTGACGTGCTCGCAGGCGAACATGTTCTTCGCCGCCTTGTCCTCGAACACCCCGCGGCCGGTCTCCTCCACCGCCAGCCGGGCCAGGTGGGTGTGCTGGTCGAGGGCGGCCACCGACGCCTTGGCGACGATGTGGTCGACCTGCTCCTGACTGAGGGGCGCGTAGTCGTCGAGCGCCTTGAGACCGTTCGTGACCAGCCGGTTCACCGCTACGGCGGTGTCGGAGGGAACGTCGGTGGCGGTTTGGGGTCCGGCGTCGTGTGGGTTCATGGAGGGCCTCCGTCGTGGTCAGCGCGCAGCCGGGATGCCGGCGGCCTTTCCGGGCGGCACTCCTCGGGGCGCCGCCCGTCCTCAGCCTCGTCGACGGCCCGCACCGCACCGAGGGTCCGAAAGTCCTCGGCAAGGGCCCGGTGGTCCGCGGTCCGGCGCACCCGAAGGGCCGATCGGCCCCGTCTCGGGAAGGGACCGGCCGCGGGACCGGTCGGCCCCTGCGCGGAAGCCGGCGGCGGGGCAGGCTGGAGGGGATCAATGGCCGTCCGGTTCCGCGGCGGCCCGTGAACGCCTCCCGAAGGGGCCCGGCAGGAGAGGAGGGGGAGACCAGTGCAGACGCTGACCGTCGGCCAGATCATGACATCCCGGGTGGCGCGCGCACGCCCCGGAACATCGTTCGAGGGCCTCGTACGGTTGCTGCGTCGGCGCGGCGTCAGCGGCGTGCCGGTGCTCGACCGGGACGACAAGGTCGTGGGAGTGGTCTCGGAGAAGGACCTGGAGAAGACCCGGGAGCGCCGGGTCACGGCGGCGGAGCTGATGTCCAGCCCCGCGATCACCATGCATCCCGAACAGCGCGCGGTCGACGCCGCCCGCATCATGGACCGCCACCGCGTCAACCGGTTGCCCGTCGTGGACGAGGAGGACCGGCTCATCGGCATCGTCACCCGCGGCGACCTGCTGCGCCTCTTCCTGCGGACCGACGCCGCGATCCGCGCGGACATCGAGGGCCAGGTGCTGCCCCGGACGGTGCGGGCACCCGAGGGGGCCGTGCGCGTCGCGGTCCACGACGGGGTCGTCATGCTGGACGGCCAGGTGCCGGCCACCGTCGACATCCCAGGGGCCGTGCGGCAGACGTGGCGGGTCGACGGCGTCACCGGCGTGGTCAGCCGTCTGCACACCGGCCATGAGCCGACCGGCGACCGGAAGAGAGCCGGCGGTCCGAAATCGCCTGCCGAGCGCGAGTCGGCGGGTTGAACGAGGCGGAAGCGCCGGCCCGGGCGCGGGCCGGCGTGCGGTCAGTCCGCGCGCAGTCCGTGCGCCCGGAACTGCTCCCGTACCCGCCGCACGAGGGCCGCGTCCGGTGCGTGAGTGTCCCACAGCGGGAAGGGCAGGCCCAGTGCCTCGTACTTGCCGGCGCCCAGCTTGTGGAACGGCAGCACGTCCACGCGCTCCACACAGTCCAGACCCGCGACGAAGGCCGCCAGCCCCTCCACGTCCGCCTCCGCGTCCGTCCAGCCCGGCACGAGGACATAGCGCACCCACACACGCTTGCCCAGCGTGTCGAGGCGGCGGGCGAAGCGGAGCGTGGGGGCCAGCGCGCCGCCGGTCAGCTTCCGGCAGGCGCGGCTGTCGAAGGACTTGATGTCGAGCAGCACCAGGTCGGTGGCGTCGAGCAGCGCGTCGTCGGCGCGCGCACCGAGAATGCCCGAGGTGTCCAGGGCCGTGTGCAGACCGAGCTCCTTGCACCTGCGCAGCACTTCGCCGGTGAAGGCCGGCTGGAGCAGGGGCTCGCCGCCGCTGATGGTCACCCCGCCGCCGGAGGCCGTCAGGAACGACCGGCACGACTCGATCCGGGCCATGACCTCGTCGACGCCGACGGCCCGGCCGTCACGCATGTGCCACGTGTCGGGGTTCTGACAGTACAGACAGCGCAGCGGGCATCCGCTGGTGAACAGCACGAACCGGGTTCCCGGGCCGTCGACGCCCGTCGACAGGTCCCAGGAGTGGACGCGGCCGACGCACTGCCCGGACCGGCTCCCCGCCCGCGCGGGAAGCCGGCCCCGCCTCGTGGCTTTCACACCGCTCCGTGGAAGGTGCGGCCGATGACGTCGCGCTGCTGCTCCCTGGTGAGCCGGATGAAGTTCACCGCGTAACCGGAGACGCGAATGGTCAGATCCGGGTACTTCTCCGGGTGTTCCATGGCGTCCTCGAGCACCGCCCGGTCCAGGACGTTGACGTTCATGTGGAAGCCGCCGGACGCCATGTAACCGTCCAGCAGGCCCACCAGGTTGGTCACCCTGTCCTCGCGGCCCCGGCCGAGCCCCTCCGGGGTGATGGTGGAGGTCAGCGAGATCCCGTCGAGGGCTTGGTCGTAGGGCAGTTTGGCGACCGAGAGGGCGGAGGCCGCCATGCCGTGGCGGTCCCGGCCGTTCATGGGGTTCGCGCCGGGCGCGAAGGGAGCGCCTGCCCGGCGCCCGTCGGGGGTGTTGCCGGTGTGCTTGCCGTACACCACGTTGGAGGTGATGGTGAGCACCGACTGGGTGTGCTCGGCACCGCGGTAGGCGGGATGCCGACGGACCTTCGTCATGAAGGAGGTGACGAGGTCGGAGGCGATGGAGTCCGCACGCTCGTCGTTGTTCCCGTAGGCCGGATAGTCGCCCTCCACGTCGTAGTCGACCGCCAGGCCCGTGGCGTCGCGCAGCACCTTCACGCGCGCGTGCTTGACCGCGGAGAGGCTGTCGGCCGCCACGGACAAGCCGGCGACGCCGCACGCCATGGCGCGCCGCACGGGATGGTCGTGCAGGGCCATCTCCAGCCGCTCGTAGGCGTACTTGTCGTGCATGTAGTGGATGACGTTGAGCGTGTCTACGTACGTCCCCGCCAGCCAGTCCAGCACCCGGTCGAAGGCCGCGCGCAGCTCGTCGTAGTCCAGGTACTCGCCCGCCAGCGGTGGCGCGGCCGGGGCGATCTGCTCGCCGCTCATCTCGTCCCGGCCGCCGTTGATCGCGTACAGCAGGGCCTTGGCGAGGTTGACCCGCGCGCCGAAGAACTGCATCTGCCGGCCCACCGTCATGGCCGACACGCAGCAGGCGATGGCGGTGTCGTCGCCGGTGCGCGGCCGCATGAGGTCGTCGGACTCGTACTGGATGGAGCTGGTGTCGATGGAGACCTGGGCGCAATAGCGCTTGAACCCCTCGGGCAGCGCCGGCGACCACAGAACGGTCAGGTTCGGCTCGGGGGCCGGGCCGAGGTTGTACAGGGTCCGCAGGTAGCGGAAGGAGGTCCGGGTGACCAGCGGCCGGCCGTCGGTGGCGATGCCCCCGATCGACTCCGTCACCCAGGTCGGGTCACCCGAGAACAGCTCGTCGTACTCCGGGGTGCGCAGGAAGCGCACGATCCGCAGCTTGATGACGAAGTCGTCGATCAGCTCCTGGGCGCGGGTCTCGTCGATGCGCCCCTCCGCGAGGTCGCGTTCGAGGTAGACGTCGAGGAACGTGGAGGTGCGCCCGAGGGACATGGCCGCCCCGTTCTGCTCCTTGACCGCCGCCAGGTACCCCAGGTACAGCCACTGCACGGCCTCGTGGGCGGTGGCGGCGGGGCGGGAGACGTCGCAGCCGTAGCCGGCCGCCATGCGCGTGAGCTCCTCCAGCGCCCGCAGCTGTTCGGCGAGCTCCTCGCGGTCGCGGATCACCGCCTCGCCGGACGGCACGCCGTCCAGGCGTGCCCGCTCGGCCCGCTTGGCCTCGATCAGCCGGTCCACTCCGTACAGCGCCACCCGGCGATAGTCCCCGATGATCCGTCCTCGCCCGTAGGCGTCGGGCAGCCCGGTGATGATGCCCGCCTTGCGGGCCCGGCGCATCTCGGGGGTGTAGGCGTCGAAGACGCCGTCGTTGTGGGTCTTGCGGTAGGTGCCGAAGACCTTCGTGACGAACGGGTCGGGCTCGTGGCCGTAGGCGCGCAGGCCGTTCTCCACCATGCGCAGGCCGCCGTTCGGCATGATCGCCCGCTTGAGAGGGGCGTCGGTCTGGAGGCCGACGATCAGCTCGCGGTCGCGGTCGATGTAACCGGGGCGGTGCGAGGTGATGGTGGAAGGCGTCGCGGCGTCGACGTCGAGCACCCCCTTGCGCCGCTCCTCCGGGAGCAGCGCCGTGATCCTGCCCCAGACGGCGAGCGTCCGGTCGGTCGGACCCGTCAGGAAGGAGCCGTCACCCTCGTACGGGGTGACGTTGGCCTGGATGAAATCGCGTACGTCGATCCGCTCCCGCCAGCCCTGCCCGACGAACCCGCGCCATGCGCCGGCGGGGGCGTCGGCTGCGCACTCGGTCACCACGGTCATCTGCGTCTCCGATCGTCACGACGCCCTCGCCGCCGGATGTGCGGGGCGTCCTGCTGTTCGATGCTCGTCGCTGCCGGTGGTGGCGGCCCAGGGCCCTGGGGCGCACGGAGCCCCACCGACCGGCCCCTCCGCCGCTGTCGTGCCGGGGCCGCTGGTCCCGGCACGGCCGGGGACCTTCGGTCCCCGGCGCACGGCGGTGAGAGGTCACGGGTGCGGGACCACGGCGACGGGGCAGAGCGCGTGGTGCAGCGCCGCGTGGGTGACCGACCCGATTCGCCGGAGGTCGTGGGGCCCGGGGATACGGCGTCCCACCACCATGAGGGAGGCGCCGGAGCCGTTGGAGAGCAGGACGTCCGCCGCGCCGCCGATTTCGACGTGTTCGACGACCTCGACTTGCGGATATTTCTCGCGCCAGGGGCGCAGGGCCTCGGTCAGACGTCGGCGCTCGAGCGGTTCCAGGCTGCCGGCCTCGTCGGCCAGGTACAGCGATCCCGGGCTCCAGACGAAGGCCCTCGGGACGCTCCAGGCCCGTACCGCCCGTACCCGCGCGTCGCGTGCCGCCGCGGCGGCGAAGGCGAACTCCAGCACCGGCCCGCCGGTCTCGCCCGCCTCCTGCACTCCCACCACCACCTCGTCGGCCGCCGGGGCGGGCCCGTCCCGGCGCGGAGGGCGCACGAGGACCACCGGCCGGACCGCCTGACGCAGCACCTTCAGCGCGACGGAACCGAGCAGGTAGCCACCCACCGCCCCATGCCCCCGTGAGCCGAGGACGAGCAGGTCGGCCCCGGCCGCCTCGGCCAGCAGCGTCGGCACCGTCTCGGCAGGAAGCAGTTCGGTGGTCACCGCCAGACCGGGGAAGGCGGCGGTCACCCGGCCCTCCGCCTCGCGCAGGACATCGGCAGCCCACTGCCGCTGCACGTCCGAGTCCGAGGCGACGGCGGCGTCCAGTGGCTGCCACACCCACGCGTGGACGAGCCGCAGCGCCGTGCCGCGGCGCGAGGCCTCGGCCGCCGCCCAGTCCGCCGCGGCGAGGCTGTGGTCGGTTCCGTCCAGTCCGACGGTGATCGTGCCGGGCATGAGAGCCTCCAGGAAGTGATGGGACGCGCAGCCGCCCGATTACGGTGGCCGGGCGGCGGGGTGGGGTGCACGGGGGCCGAGACCGCGGCCGTCACGTGTGCAGTCGCTTCGACCAGAGCGGTTCCACGACCTGCCACTCGGCCGCCCACTTCTCGCACCGTCGGCGGTCGAACGCGGCGACGAACGCGGTCCGCGTGCCGAGAAAGGCGAGGAGCAGCGTCACGGCCGTCAAGGTGCCGGCGAACCAGCCGATGGCGAGGGCTTCCTGACGGGTCATCGGGGGCTTGACGAGCTTGTCCTCACTGTCCACCCACACCTGGACCCTTCCGCCCTTGGCGGTGTCGCTCGGAACATCGGTGAAACCGAGGTGGGAGACACCCCGGTCGTCGTTCCAGCGGACCGGTGCCCACCGGACGTCGATTCCGGACGAGGCCCCTTGCGCGTCGGCGGCCGAGCGGGCGGTGACCTGGTGCCGGGTCGCCGACTGCGCCGCCGCCGTACGGGCCTCGGCGGCGTAGGCGGTCCTGCCCACCAGGAACGGGACGGTGGCCAGGGCGAGGACGAGAAGGAGCAGCAGGCAGGCGCGGAGCCGGTTCCGGTAGAGGTCCTGGGCGCGTCGCATCGGGTCGTGCCGATGGGGCGAGCGGTGCATCGTCATGGTGTGCCTCCGGGAGCGAGGAGTCCTTACGGCTCGGCGCGCTCCCCCTACCGTCGGTTCCCCGGCGAGCCGGAGTCACGGGGCCGAAGGTCCCTTCGGGCCCGACGGACGCCGGGGCCGCGGGGGACCGAACGGACCTCGGGGCAGGGCACCGCGATTCCGGCGCGGCGCGGCGCGGGGCGACGGCGTGATGTGCCCACGCTTATCCGGGCCGGCGGTCGCTTCTCGGTGCCGTTCGGCCCTGGCGCCGGCCGCGGGGAGACGGCCAGTGTCGGTGTCGTGGGCCCGGCGGACGAAACCGGGCCCGGGGAGGCGGAGATGACCGGATGCACCCCGCACGACAGCAGCCCCGTGATGAGTCCGGCCCTACCCGCGCCGCCCGGGCGGGTACGGCGGGAGTGGGCCGCCCTGGCCACCCCCACGGTGTCCCCGGCCCGGTTCGCCGCGCACATGACCGACGGCCTGCCGGCGCCCGTGAGGAGGTGGCTGGCCCACGCTGTCGTTCCGGGCGCGCCTCTGCTGGAGACGGTTGAGCTGGTCATGCACGGCGAGCTCCGGATGGGCACCTGGCGGCGCTTCCGGGCACGCCAGATTCTCGCGCCACCTCGGGGACTGCTCTGGGCGGCCGAGTCGCGCCTCGCCTGGCTGCCCGTCAGCGGATACGACCGCTACAGCGGCGGCACCGGCGAGATGCGCTGGCGGCTGCTGGGCGTCGTGCCCGTCATGTCGGGCTCCGGCCCCGACATCACCCGCAGCGCGGCCGGCCGCGTGGCCTGTGAGTTCCCCCTGGTGTCACCGGTAGCCCTGGGGCCCGCGGTGCGCTGGGAGGCGGCCGACGACCGGCAGGCGGTGGCGCATGTCCGCATCGGGCAGGAGGAGTTCGCTGTCACGACGCGTGTGTCACCCTCCGGACGCCTCGAGTCGGTCGCCATGCTCCGGTGGGGGAACCCCGGCAGGGACGAATACGGGGAACACCCCTTCGGCGCCGTCTTCGAGGGGGAGACCCGCTTCGGTGGATTCACACTGCCGCGCACCGTCCGTGCCGGCTGGTGGTTCGGTACCGACCGGTGGCGCGAAGGGGAGTTCATCCGCTTCACCATCGAGGAGGCCGCGCACCGCTGAAGCCGGAATACGAGGAGGAGGGGGGAACGGCGGCACAGCCGTTCCCCCCTCCTCCTCGTACATGGCCTTCACGCGATGGCGTCGGCCGGCCACAGGCCGGGGCCGTCGGCTCCTCCGCGGAGTGGCCGCCCGGGCACGGGGGGTGAGTCCGCCTCCGTGTCATCTCCGGTGCGTCCGGCGTACGAGATGCGCTGGTGGACCGATACGACTCCGTCCACCGAGCGGCACAGGCGCTCGATAACGGGAATCATGCTTCTGTTCTCCGATTCCACTGTGCCGGTGAGGGTGACCTGCCCTTCGGACACGACGGCGGTCACCGCCGACGGCCCCAGCCTCATGGTCCGTTGCAGGAGGTCGCGTTCGATCTCGGAGCGGATGGCGGCATCATCGCGCAGGTAGACCCGCAGGACGTCCGAGCGGGTGATGATCCCGAGGAGTCTGAGGGTCTCGTCGGCCACGGGGAGAAACTTGACGTTCCGTGTCGCCATCAGCCGGGCCGTCTCCACTACGTTCCACCCGGGCCGGGCACAGACCGGGGGAGCGGTCATGAGCTCGTCGGCCCGTGCACCCGCGGCCTTCGCCCGGTCCGCGGGACCGGTGTCCGGGAGGGGCAGGAGGCCGAAGGGGTCGGGCAGGCCGGCGGGCTTGCGCATCAGGTCGGCTTCCGAGACCACGCCGACCACCCGGCCGTCACCGTCCACGACCGGTACGGTCGTGACGTCGTTCTCCGTGAGCTCCCTGACGATCGCCTTGAACGGTGTGTCCGCGCGCACGCGGATCACGTTCCGGGTCATGAGCTCGTCGACCGTGCGGTGCTCCATCATGTTCGGCTCCTTCGCGTTCTGGCGCTCCGCTCATCAGCTTGGTGCCCGGGGCGGGGCCTGGCTTGGGCCGGTAGGCCCCGGTGCCGCGGGCGATGGGCCCTCAGGCCGACCAGACCCAGTCGGCGACCTCAGGAAGATCCGTCCCGTGCTCACGGATCCAGGCATGGTGGCGCGTACGGGCGTCTGCCATGGCCTGCCGTACGGTCGCCGCGCGCACGGCCAGGCCCGGGACGCGGTCGATGACGTCCATGACGAGCCGGTAGCGGTCGAGGTCGTTGCGTACGACCATGTCGAAGGGCGTGGTCGTGGTGCCGATCTCCTTGTAACCGCGCACGTGCAGGTTGCGGTGACCGGTCCGGCGGTAGGTGAGGCGGTGGATGAGCCACGGATAGCCGTGGTACGCGAAGACGACCGGCTTGTCGGTCGTGAACAGCGCGTCGTACTCGGCGTCGGCCATGCCGTGGGGGTGCTCCCCCGCGGGCAGCAGACGAGCCAGATCGACGACGTTGACGACCCGTACGGCCAGCTCCGGCAGATGACGGCGGAGGAGCTGGGCCGCGGCGATCACTTCCTGGGTGGGGACGTCACCCGCGCAGGCGAGAACGACGTCGGGCTCGACGGTGGTGTTCTCGGTGCCCGCCCACGACCAGATGCCGGCCCCACGGGCGCAGTGGGTCCGGGCCTGCTCCGGGCTCAGCCAGCCGAAACAGGGCTGCTTCCCGGCGACGATGACATTGACGTAGTCACGGCTGCGAAGCACATGATCGGCCACGGCCAGCAGGGTGTTGGCGTCCGGCGGGAGGTAGACCCGTACGACCTCGGGGCTCTTGTTGAGGATGTGGTCGATGAAGCCGGGGTCCTGGTGGGAGAACCCGTTGTGGTCCTGTCGCCAGACGTGCGAGGTGAGCAGGTAGTTGAGCGAGGCGATGGGCCGGCGCCAGGGCAGCCGGCGGGTGACCCGGAGCCATTTGATGTGCTGGTTGACCATGGAGTCGACGAGGTGGACGAACGCCTCGTAGCAGGAGAACAGACCGTGCCGTCCGGTGAGCAGATAGCCCTCCAGCCAGCCCTGGCAGGTGTGCTCGGAGAGGATCTCCATCACCCGGCCGTGCCGGTCCAGGTGCTCGTCGGTGGTGAGAGTGGTGGCCTGCCAGGCCTTGCCGCTGGCCCGGTAGACGGCCTGAAGCCGGTTGGAGGCGGTCTCGTCGGGGCCGACCAGGCGGAAGTCCCGGCGGTCGCCGGTGGCCTCCATGACGTCCTCGAGCAGGTCGCCCAGCACTCGGGTGGGCTCGTGCCGGGTGGCGCCGGGCTTGTCGACGGCCACGGCGAAGCGCTCGAGGGGCGGCAGGGGGAGCTCGCGCAGCAGGAGACCGCCGTTGGCGTGCGGGGTCGCGCCGAGGCGCCGGTCGCCGTCCGGTACGCAAGCCAGCACCTCGGGCCGGGGCCGGCCACGCTCGTCGAAGAGCCCCTCCGGGCGGTACGAGCGCAGCCACGCCTCCAGTTGCCGCAGGTGCTCGAGGTTGTCGCGGACGCCGGCGAGCGGCACCTGATGGGCCCGCCAGGTGCCCTCCACCGGGGTGCCGTCGACTTCGGCGGGTCCGGTCCAGCCCTTGGGCGTCCGCAGCACGATCACTGGCCACCGGGCGCGCTCTGTGATGCCCTCCTGCCGGGCGGTGCGCTGGATCAGGGCGATGCGGTCGAACGCCGTGTCCATGGCGTCGGCCATGGCGCGGTGCACGGTCATCGGATCGTCGCCGGTGACGTGGAGCGGCTCGTGGCCGTAGCCGTGCAGCAGTTCGTCGAGTTCATGTTCGGGGATGCGGGCGAGGACGGTCGGGTTGGCGATCTTGTAGCCGTTGAGGTGGAGGATGGGCAGGACCGCGCCGTCGTGGACGGGGTCGAGGAACTTGTTCGAATGCCAGGAGGCGGCCAGTGGTCCGGTTTCGGCCTCGCCGTCGCCGATGACGCACGTGACGACCAGGTCCGGGTTGTCGAAGGCGGCTCCGTAGGCGTGGGAGAGGGAGTAGCCCAGTTCCCCGCCTTCGTGGATCGACCCCGGGGTCTCGGGGGCGACGTGGCTGGGTACGCCGCCGGGGAAGGAGAACTGCCGGAACAGCCGCTCCATGCCTGCCGCGTCCCGGGTGACGTGGGGGTACGTCTCCGTGTACGTCCCCTCCAGCCAGGAGTTGGCCAAAACCGCCGGGCCGCCGTGCCCCGGCCCCCAGACGCACAGGGCGTCCAGGTCGCGGGCGCGGATGACGCGGTTGAGGTGGGTGTGGACCAGGTTCAGGCCCGGGGAGGTGCCCCAGTGGCCCAGCAGCCGGGGTTTGATGTGCTCGGGGCGCAGGGGCTGGGTCAGGAGAGGGTTGGCCATCAGATAGATCTGCCCGACGGCCAGATAGTTCGCGGCCCTCCAGTGGGCGTCCAGGGCCCGTAGCTCCTCGCCGGTGGGAGTGGTGGCCGGTGCCAGCGTCGTGACGTCCCGCATGACTGCCTCCGAAGGGTTGGACGGGGCCCTGTCAGTAGCTTTTCCCAGCCTGGGCTTCGCGGGGCGCTGCCACCAGGGCCGATCGGAGGGCACCCGGGCCCATTCGGCCCAGGCGGGGCCGGCCGGGCAGGTCCGCGCCGTAGTGTCGGCAGGGGCGTACGGGAGGAGATGACAGTGACTGACGACGAACGGCCGCAGCGCTTGTCGCGCCCGGTGTACGAGCGGGAGCTGCTGCGGCTCCAGGTGGAGCTGGTCAGGCTCCAGGAGTGGGTGCGGGCCGGGGGCCGACGGCTCGTCGTGGTCTTCGAGGGACGCGACGCGGCGGGCAAAGGTGGCGCGATCCAGCGGGTCGCCCAGCGCCTGAACCCGCGTGTCGTCCGGATCGCCGCGCTGCCCGTGCCGACCGAGCGGGAACGCACGCAGTGGTACTTCCAGCGCTATGTGGAACAGCTGCCCGCCGCCGGGGAGATCGTCCTGTTCGACCGCAGCTGGTACAACCGCGCCGGCGTCGAGCACGTCATGGGCTTCTGCACCGACGAAGAGTACGCGCGGTTCCTCCGCCAGTGCCCCGTATTCGAACGGCTTCTGGTCGAGGACGGGATCCTGCTGCGCAAGTACTGGTTCTCGGTGAGCGACACGGTGCAGGAGCGACGGTTCCGTGACCGGTTGAAGGATCCGACACGGCGCTGGAAGCTGTCGGCGATGGACCTGGAGTCGATCACCCGTTGGGAGGCGTACTCGCGGGCGAAGGACGAGATGTTCGAACACACCGACATTCCCGAGGTGCCCTGGTACGTCGTCGAGAGCGACGACAAGCGCTCGGCCCGCATCAACATGATCGCCCACCTGCTGTCCACGGTGACGTACCACGACGTCCCCGTGCCCGCCCTCGACCTGCCGTCCCGCCCACCCTCCACCGGATACCGGCGGCCTCCTCGGGAACAGCAGACACGGGTGCCCGACCGGGCGGCGAAGCTTGCTCGGTAGAGAACCGGAACGTGTCGGGATGTGACGGCGTCGTCGGACGGCCTTCGCTCTGCCGCCCGGGCGACAAGGGCCATCCGGCCCCGTGCCGCATCCATGCCGGAGGGAGAGGATGGGAGAGGGCCGGTTTCGCCGCCGGCCCCTGTGCGAAGGGAGATCCCGGTGACAGCATCATCACCCCTGGCCGACGCCCGGGTGTCGGAGCTGGTCGGTGAGGCGGTGGTCGCCCCCTCCATGCACAATGCGCAGCCCTGGCGTTTCCGGTACTCGAGGGAAAGCGGAACGTTCCGTTTGTACGCGGATCCGGAGCGGGCCATGCTGCGCTCCGACCCTGACGGCCGGGCCCTGCGCATCGGGTGCGGAGCCGCCCTTTTCAACCTTCGCGTCGCTCTCGCGACGGCCGGTTTCCACGCGGACGTCGCACTGTTGCCCGATCCGCAGGACACCACTCTCCTGGCCCTTGTCCACACGGCGCCGTCCGACGACGGTGAGGAGGTCACCGGGCTCCGGCTGCTCGCGCCCGCGATCCGCCGGCGGCACACCAGCCGGTACCCGTTCGCCGAAAAGGCGATTCCGGAGGACATACGCGCCGGCCTCGTCGACGCCGCACAACGGGAAGGGGCCGTGCTGTCCTTCCCCGAGTCCTGGCAGGCCCGCTGGGTGGAGGAACTGGCCGAGGAAGCCGAAGCGCGCAATCTCACCGACCAGGGCAGAGAGCGGGACCTCGCCCGGTGGACGCGGACCGGTGCCGAGGAGGCGGACACGGCGACGGACGGGGTCCCGGAATACGCTTTCGGGCCGCGCAAGCATGGTGGTAGGGCGCCGATGCGCGATTTCTCGGGCGGGCAGCCAGTGACGGACCGGGGAACGACGCCTTTCGAGGAGACTCCGCACCTCGCCGTGGTGAGCACGGACGGTGACCAGCCGGTGCACTGGCTGCGCGCGGGCCAGGCCATACAGCGCGTCCTGCTCCTGGCCACCCTCAAGGGGCTGGCCACTTCGTTCTCCACCCAGGCTCTGGAATGGCCCGACCTGCGCTGGCCCCTGCGCGATCCCCTCACCGGCACTGGTCAGGTGCAGATGATCCTGCGCCTCGGTTACGGACCGCAGGGCCCCGCCACACCGCGTCGCCCCGTGCGCGACGTCCTCGTCATCGAGGACTGATCCGGAGCCCGGCCGACTCCGGTGGCCGTTCCGCCGGGCCGGACTCAGGCTGGAGGAGACGAGCCACGCTGTGGGCCCGCAGGGGCGTACGTCGATCGCACGGAGGTGACCGTCATGGAGTCGGCCCCCATCACCGTCGGGCTCGACGGTTCTGCGGAGAGCCTTGCGGCCGCCCTCTGGGCGGCGGACGAGGCGGACCGGCGTGGGCTGGGACTGCGCCTTCTGCACGCATGGGTTCTGCTGGCCGGCGAACCGGCCACCGGCCTTCCACCCGACAAGGACCAGAACTACTGGGCGAAGCGCATCGTGCGGGCGGCCGCGACAGCCGTGCATGAGCGACACCACGACCTCTCCGTCACCGAGGACCTCGTTGCGGAAGAACCCGAGGCCGCACTGCTCAAGGCCGCCGAGAGCTCAACAATGGTCGTGCTGGGCTCACGGGGTCTGGAACGCCTGGAGAGTTTCTTCCTGGGCGACATCAGCCTCCAGGTGGCGGGCAGGGCCGGACGGCCAGTGGTACTCGTACGGGCGCCGGCAGGCAGGGCCCGACCGCCCGCCGGTACGAGCGAGGGCGGCGTGGTCGTCGGCGTCAGCCTGCACGGCTCGTGCGACAGCGTGCTGGAGTTCGCCTTCGAGACAGCCGCGGCACGTGGTGTGCCCCTGCGCGTCGTGTACGGCTGTCCGCTGCCGGTGCAGGCCTACGCGCCCTGGGGTGTCGATCCCGACGTGGCGGGCGAGATCAGAAAAGAGGCCTCGGAGAAACTGTCCCGTGCCGTACAGCCGTGGAGCGAGCGCGATCCCGGCGTCATGACGACCAGCACGGTCCGGTTGGGAAGCCCCGCTCGCGCTGTCCTCGGGGCGGCCGAGGATGCCGACCTTCTGATGATCGGTCGGCGCAGGCACCACCCAGCCATGGCGCCGCGCCTGGGGAACGTCGCACAGGCGTGCGTGCACCACGCCCGGTGCCCGGTTGCCGTGGTGCCCCACGACTGAGGCACGGGCTCCTGATCACGGCTGGGTCCTGGCCCGGGCCCGCCGCGCCGACGCGTGGCCATACGCTGCCGAGGCGGCAGGACGGCTGAGGATCACCGGGTGTGAATCGTGCGCCCGGTGACCTGGCCCGGGCGGATCCGGATCCACAGATCGCGCTTCCCGCCGGCCCAGGGCTGCGCTCCGGGGCGCGTGGCGAGGACCTCGACGGTGCCGGGGTCGGTGATGTGTTCGGCCGTTCCGGTGATGAGGACGCTCCAGCCGCGGCTGACGTGTGCGTCGATGTGGTCGGCCTCGAACGCGAGCGGATCCCCGTCGGCCGCGGCCGCCGCACCTCCCGACTCGGTCCGGTAGACGACGGTGCGGCCGTCGACCAGGAAGTTCACGGGCAGGACGACGGGAGCGGGCCCGGTCATCAGGCCGATCCTGCCGATGCCGTGGGTGCCGAGCCTCCGCCAGCAGTCGTCCTCGGAGAGGTGCTCGAGCGCGGGATTGGTACCGGCGGGCTGCTGGCCGGGTGCCGCTTCGCGCGGGCCTCCGGTGAGTTCGTCGTACGGCATCTCCAAGGCGGCGGCGAGCCGCATGAGGGCGGCGGGGTCGAAGTCGCCCCTGAACGTCTCCAGCTGGCTCAGATAGGGGACGGACATGCCCGCCCGCCGCGCCGCTTCTTCACGGCTCAGCCCCAGCTGCTCACGGCGTACGGCACAGCGGGTCGCCACCGTGTCCTCACCCGGTCCACCGGAGTCCGTACCCGGGTCGTCGGGGCGCGGTCCGCCGTCGTGCATCGTCCCAGCCTCCACGTGGCTGCCTGGTGCGGCGTTCCTTCGCCGTCGCCCCCGGATCGCGAGCCGCCCTCTCCCAGGGGATCAGAAGGTGAGCGCTCGTGCCAGCGCTGCGCCGCCGACCGGGCCGGGTGGCGTTCAGCCCGTTGGCCCGTCCAGACGGAGATCGACGTTGACGACGCCTTCGACGGCCCTGGCCAGCCGTGCCACGAGCGGGGTCGTCGTCGCGTCGGGCAGGTGGCCCGAGAGGGTCACCACGCCCTCGTCCACCTGGACGTCGACGGTGGGGGGCCGGTGGGGGAAGAGCCGCCCGACGATCTCGTCGCGGACTTCCCGCGCGATGTCCTCGTCACTGCGGAGGTAGACCTTGAGGAGATCGGCGCGGCTGACGATGCCGGCGAGCATGCCCTGGGCGTCGACGACGGGCAGGCGTTTGACGCCCTTGCGGGCCATGATGCGGGCGGCTTCGGCGACAGCGGCGTCCGCGTGCACGGTGATCGCCGGGGTGCTCATCAGGTCCTCCGCGGTCCGCGCACCCGCCTTCGCCAGGTCGCCGAGCTGCTCGGGCCGGGCGACGTCCGCCGCCTCGCGGCCCTTGTACTCCTCCTTCGACAGGAGGTCGGCCTCGGAGACGACGCCGATGACACGGCCCTCGCCCGCCAGGACGGGCACGGCGCTGACCTTCCACTGCGCGAGCGTCCTGGCGATCTCCTTGTACGGCGCGTCACGGCTGACCGCCACGACGGTCCGCGTCATCACGTCGCTGACGGTGCGCTGCGTGCCAAGCATCTCCGGCTCCTCGTCAGGGTGCCCGCGCGTGGTCATGGGGCGGGGAAGCCGCCACCGGTGTCGTCCGTCGTGTACGTCAGGCTCTGGTGGACCGAGACGACGCCGTCCACGGACCGGCACAGACGTTCGATGAGCTGGATCGTGCTGCGGGCCTCGACGTTGCCGGTGAGGGTGACCTGCCCTTCGGACACCTCGGCCCGCACGGCCGAGGGTGCCAGGCCCACGGAGTGTTCCAGCAGGTCGCGCTGGATCTCGGAGCGGATGGCGTCGTCCTCGCGGAGGAAGACCCGCAGGATGTCGGCCCGGCTGATGATGCCGACGAGCTGGTCGGTCTCGTCGACCACCGGCAGGCGCTTGACGTTCTGGGCCGTCATCAGCCGGGCGGTCTCCACCACGTTCCACTCCGGCCGGGCGCAGACCGCGGGAGCGGACATGATCTCCTCGGCCCGCGCGCCCTCCGCCTTGGCCCGCTCCCACGCTTCCAGACTGGGTACGGGCACGCGGCCGAAGGGGTCGGGCTGGTCGGCCGACTTGCGCATCAGGTCCGCCTCGGAGACCACACCGACCACCCGGCCGCTCGGGTCCACCACCGGCACGGCCGTGACGTCGTTCTCGGCGAGCTCCTTGACGATCTCCTTGAACGGTGTGTCCGGGCGGACCCCCACCACGTTGCGGGTCATGAGCTCGTCGACCGTGCGGTGCTGCAACATGACGTTCGGGTCCCTTCAGGAAGATCCCAGATACTCCTGTTTATGTCAGCTGTGCGGTACGACCGCCACCGGACACCTCACGTGGTGGACCGCGGCATGGGTCACGGGCCCGATGCGCACGCCGAGGGCCGGCCGGTGTACACGGCGGCCGACGACCAGCAGTCCCGCGTCCCTGGCCGCCTCGATCAGGCGCTGGGCGGCCGGCCCGGCCGTCACCCATTCGTCCATCGCCACGCCCGGCCACTGCTGTCGCCACGGGGCCAGGAGGCTCACGAGGACGCTTCCGCTCGGTTCCTCACCGATCTCGGCGTCCGCCGCCCCTTCCCGCTGCCGGATGTGGACGACCCGCAGCACGGACTTCCCGGCCGCCGCGGCCTGGAAGGCGAAGTCCAGCAAAGGGCCGTACGAACCGCCCCGCCCGATCCCCACGACGACCGGGCCGCCGCGTCCCCGCACAGGTGGCTCCGCCCCGGCGCGGATCAGCGCCACCGGTACGGTCGCGTGGGCGATCACCGTCAGGCTCACCGAGCCCAGCAGCCACCCCTCGAAGCCGCCGAGCCCTCGTGACCCCAGCACGAGCAGCTGCGACTCCCCGGCCGCCTCAAGGAGCGCCTTCGCCGGCAGCTCGGAAACCTCGGCCAAGTCGACCCGCAGGCCCGGATGCGCTGCGGCGAGCTCTTGCAGAGCCCTCTCGATCCGCCCCTCCTCCCATTCGCGCTGGGCGGAGACACCAGGGGAGAACTGCAGGTTGCTCGTCCTCCACTCCAGCGCGTGCACGATGTGCAGCGGAGCGCCCCGCATCACCGCCTCGTGCGCCGCCCATGCCGCGGCGGCCAGGCTCTCCTCCGAGCCGTTGACACCCACGGCGACCAGTCGCGCCACGGTGATCACCTCCACGGGCGGACGGTGCCCGGGTGCCGCTCCCGCTCACTGTCGCTCGGCCGCCGCCACATGCTGTTTCACCGGGACGGGCCTGGAGTGGGCCGAGGAGGGCCGTACCGGGGACATGGTCCAGGCCCCCCGGTAGGTCCTCCGCGCTGGCGCTGAGAAGGCGATGACGCGTCCGTCGAGGGACATCGCGCCTCCTGGGCGGGCGTGAACCCGCCGGCGGTCTCTGCACCCCAGGGGCGTTCCTGGGTGCCGTCATGGACGGGAGGGCCCATCCGCTTCTCGCGGATCCCGATTGCGCGGTGCACGGCCGCGAGCCGCTTCCCCGCGTCTCTTACGGGTCCTCCCGCCACTTCCATCACACCACGCTCAGGAGGCCACCTGGCGGACGGTCCGACTGGTGGCTCCGCCAGGAATGTCGGGATCATGGATATGGACCGGCTACGGGAGCGCGGATCATGGTGGGAGTCGTCGCGTACGGGGTGACCGCCGATGAGCGGCCGCTGCTGGAACGGGCGCTGGGCGAGGCGTACGACCTGCGGTGTCTCGATCTGGTCCTCAACCGGGACACGGTCGCGACGGCGGCGGGCCGCCAGATGGTGTGCAGCGGCGTCAACGACGTCCTGGACGAAGAAGTGCTGCGGATCCTCGCCGACGGCGGCACCGAGCTGGTCACCCAGCGTGCCACCGGCTACAACAACATCGATCTGGCTGCGGCGCGGGCGCTGGGGGTCACGGTGGCCCGGGTGTCGTGGTACTCGCCGTACGCGGTGGCGGAACATCGCGGACCCCCTCGCCGGCCGGACCAGCGACAACACGCTCGTCCCGCCAGGTGCGGGTGAATGAGGCGGGTCAGGGCGGTAGCGGCGTGTCACTGTTTGCCAGTGCCGGGCGGTGAGCCTCTCAGAGTGGCCAGGCGCCGCGCGTACTCCTCCTCGTCGATCTCTCCGCGGGCGTACCGCTCAGCGAGGATCTGCTCGGCGTGGCCGGGTGCAGGGCCCCTCTGCCAGCCGGTGTGCTGGCCGCCTTGCGGCGGACGGGCGAGGGCTCGGAAGAGCAGGATCGCGACGGTGATGATCAGGGCCCAGAACAGGACCATGCTCACCGTCATCGCGAACAGGCCCCAGCCGCCGCCATGGCCGTACCAGAACATCATCGATTCACTTCCCCAGGTCAGCCGGGGTTCGGGGCGTGTGCGCCCCAGTGCCTCACCTCCATGGTCCTACCCGTACCGCCGTCGCAGCCGGGCAGGCCGTGCAACGGGGCCGGGATGCCGCGTGAAGTCGCCCACCCTCGGCCGTGACGCCGGCCTCGCCCTCACGGCCCCGTATCACCGTGTTTCACCCCGAAACCTCCCAGCGTGGATGCGACCCCGGCGGAGGTTCGTATGACGCCCGTTAAGGTCCGATAAAATGCCGATAGGAGTGCCGGGAAGTCTGGTCGGCGAAAGCAATGCGAAACATCCCGACGGGGGACTCCTCATGGCTGGCCTGACCATCGTTCTTCTCCTTGTGGTCCTGGCCACCGCCGTCGCCACGGGCGCCCGCCACTGGAGCCTGCCCGCCCCCTCCCTCCTGGTCATCGCAGGCCTGGCGGTGGGGCTGCTGCCATGGGTGCCCGACGTCCACGTCGCACCACAGGTGATCAGCGTCCTGGTTCTTCCCCCGCTGCTGTACGCCTCTGCGGAGGAGATGTCCGGCCGGGAGCTGCGGGCGGTGTGGCGCCCGGTGACCGTCCTCGTCTTCGGCCTCGTCCTGGCTTCCGCCGCCGCTGTGGGACTGATCGCTTCGGCCCTGACCCCGCTGACCGCTGCCACGGCATTCGTGCTCGGTGCGGTCCTGGCCAGCACCGATCCCGTGGCGGTCACCGCGCTCGGCCGCCGCCTGTCGCTTCCGCCGCGCGTCCAGGCCATGGTCCAGGCCGAGAGCCTGTTCAACGACGCCACTTCACTGGTGCTGTACAAAGTCGCCGTCGTCACCGCCGTGACCGCCAGCACGGTGTCCATACCCTCGGCCGCCGGCCAGTTCGTCGTCCTCGGCGGTGGCGGAGCACTCGTCGGAGCCGCAGTCGCCGGAGTGGTGACGCTCATACGCAGACGCACCGAAGACCCGGTCCTGGAGACCGTGATCGCCCTGGTCACCCCCTACGCGTCCTACGTTCTCGCGGAGGAGTCGCACACCTCCGGCGTGACCGCCGTCATCGTCGCCGGCGTCATCCTCGGCAGCACCGGCCACAAACTCACCAACGCCCATATACGCCTCCAGATCCACGCCGTCTACGGCACTGTCGTCTTCCTCCTGGAGAGCGTCGTCTTCGCCCTCATCGGACTGGAACTGCCCACCCTCGTCCGGCAGCTCGCCGCCGACGAACATGGCTGGCCCCTGTGGGTACCCGTCGTGGCCTTCACCGTCATGGCGATCCGCCTGCTCTGGGTCTTCCCGCTCTCCGCGCTGATGCAGTACCGGCGCGGCGGCCGTCGCATCTCCTGGCGCGTCCCCGCCGTACTGTCCTGGGCGGGCACCCGCGGCGTCATGCCCCTGGCCGCCGCGCTCTCCATCCCCCTGACCATGCACAACGGCGCCCCGCTGCCGCACCGCGCGCTGATCCTCACCCTCACCACCGGCACCATCGCCCTGACCCTAGTCGTCCAGGGCTTCACCCTCGCCCCCGTCGTCCGCCGCTCCGGCATCGCCCTGGAACCCGAACACACCGCACGAGAAGAAGCCCAGGCCCGCCAGAGCCTCGCGCACGCCGCACTCGCCGAGCTCGAACAGCTCGAAGACGCCGAGGCCGCCCCCGAGACCGTCCTCAAACAAGCCCGCCGCCACCTTGAAGCGCGACTCCGCCAGGCCGACACCGACACCGGCGACGGCAGCGGCACGGCCGACCTTGACGCGCGCCCCGCCGACACCTACCGCGAGGTACGCCAGTCCCTGATCGCGGTGGAGACCGCCGAACTGCAACGGCTCTACGAGGCCAACAAGATCAGCAATGCCACCCGCCGCCGCCTCCAGCGCACCCTCGACCTCGAAGAAGCCGCCCTCGGCGACTGACCGTGCGCGCAGTCGGCGGGCGAGCTCCGGGTCGCGGTATTCGTTGTTTCACGCGGTGTTTCCTCATGCTCGTTCGACGGTCAGGTCGAGGAAATGGGCCGAGCAGGAGATACAGGGGTCGTGATTGCGGATGGCCCGTTCGCACAACCGGGTCAGCTCGGCGTCGGTGGCGTCGCCGTGCCGCAGCCGGTCCTGGACGATCCGGCGCAGGTCCTCCTCGATGGCGCCCTGGTTCTGGGAGGTGGGCGGGATGAGACAGGCGTCGGTGACGAGTCCTTCGGCGTCGAGGGTGTAGCGGTGGTAGAGGGTGCCGCGCGGGGCCTCGGTGGCGCCGTGGCCCGTCTCGGCCCGCGGGGGGACCTCCACGGCGGGACGCGGCGGGCGCTCGTAGGCGTCGATCAGGCGCAGCGCTTCTTCCACGGCGTAGAGGACCTCGACGGCACGGACGACGATGGCGCGGAAGGGGTTGCGGCAGATCTCCCCGGAGGCCGGGTCGGCCAGGCCGGCCGCCTGGGCCGCTTCCCGGACGGCGGGCGGGAGCTGATGGCCGCTGATGGCGTACCGGGCCAGGGCGCCGGTGAGGTGGCGTCCGCCGTCCAGCCGGGCCTGGAGCGCGGTGGAGTGGGGGACCTGCTCCTCGGCCACATGGGTGGTGAAGTCCGCGAGGGGGAACGTCCTGGAGGGGTGCCCATCGCCGTGCGGCAGCACGGTGGGGGTGCCCGTTTCGATGGCGTACGTTCCCGGTTCGGCGAGGGCGAGGAAGTCTGCCTCGCATGTCGCCTCGGGGAAGCCGAAGCCTGCCACCCAGGCGACGGTCCCGAGCGCGTCGTCGCGCGCCTGCCGCAAACGCTCGGCCAAAGGACGGAATTCCGTACGGGCGGGGGTGCGGTGAAAGCCGCCGACGCGGACGTTGACGGGGTGGATGGCACGGCCGCCGAGGAATTCCACGATGCTGTTGCCGGCCTGCTTGAGCCGTAGTCCCCGTTCGACGTCGGCGCGGTGGGTGCGGGAGAGCTCGATCGCGTTCTCGTGGCCCAGGAAGTCAGGCGCGTGGAGGAGATAGATGTGCAGGGTGTGGCTCTCGATCCACTCTCCGCAGTACAACAGCCGCCGTAGCGCGGCCAGTTGCCCGTCGACGGTGACGCCGCAGGCGTCCTCGATCGCGTGGCATGCGCTCAGCTGGTAGGCGACGGGACAGATACCGCATACGCGTGACGTGATGTCCGGTGGTTCGGTGTGCCGACGCCCGCGCAGGAACGCCTCGAAGAAGCGCGGCGGCTCGTAGATGCTCAGCTCGGCCCGGGTGGCGGTGCCGTCGTCGATCCGCAGGCGCAGGGCTCCTTCCCCCTCGATGCGGGCGATGGCGCCGACGCGCAGAACGCGCGAGCCGCGGCGCGTCATGAGGATGCCCCTTCTTCGCCGAGTTCACCCGGTGGCTCGATCGCGGCGAAGTCGTGGACGTTGAAGGTGTGCAGAAAGCGCAGGATGTCCTCGTCGCTCATGCCGTCACCCCGGAGCAGCGGGATCATCGCGGGCATGTTCGTCGAGCCGGACGGCCCGAAGCAGCCGTAGCAGCCCCGTCCGTAGGCCGGGCACAGCGCCCCGCATCCCGCGTGCGTCACCGGTCCCAGGCAGGGGATGCCATGGGCGACGGGGAGGCAGGTGGTGCCGCGTCGTTTGCAGGCGAAGCAGACGCTGTGGTTGGGGATGTCGGGGCGGCGGTCGGCGAGGAAGGCGGTGATGACCTCGATGAGCTGGCCGCGGTCGATGGGGCAGCCGCGCAGTTCGAAGTCGACGGGGACATGGGCCGAGATGGGAGTGGAGGTGGCGAGGGTCTCGATGTACTCGGGTTTCGCGTAGACGGTCGCGCGGAACTCGGCGACGTCGGCGAAGTTCCGCAGGGCCTGGACGCCGCCCGCCGTGGCGCAGGCGCCGATGGTCACCAGATGGCGGGACTCGGCGCGGATGCGCCGGATGCGTTCGAGGTGTTCCGGGGTGGAGACCGATCCCTCGACGAGGGAGAGGTCGTACGGGCCCGACTGGATATCGCTCGACGCCTCGACGAAGTGGGCGATGTCGATCTCGGCGGCCAGCGGCAGCAGCTCATCCTCGCAGTCCAGCAGGGTCAGCTGACAGCCGTCGCAGGAGGCGAACTTGAACACGCCCAGCCGGGGACGGGAACCTACGGGTACGGCCATCTCACAGCTCCCGTACGGCGAGCAGCGGCTC
Source organism: Streptomyces hesseae (assembly GCF_031845785.1). Taxonomy (NCBI): domain Bacteria; kingdom Bacillati; phylum Actinomycetota; class Actinomycetes; order Kitasatosporales; family Streptomycetaceae; genus Streptomyces; species Streptomyces hesseae. The sequence goes on along the minus strand of NZ_JAVRFI010000005.1, from coordinate 140,628 downwards.
GGCGAGGGCGTAGCCGACGACGGGTCCGTCCCGGCACAGCAGCAGGGGGCCGAGCTGACAGTGGCCGCAGTGACCGGTCGCGCAGTGCATATTGCGCTCGAGGGAGACGCGGATGTGCTGTGCCGGGACGCCTCGGTGCAGCAGCTCGCGGGCGGTGGCGCGGATCATGACCTCGGGGCCGCAGACGAAGGCCGTGGTCTCGTGCGGGGTGAACGCCGCCTCGTTCAGCAGGGTGGTCACCACGCCGACGTGGCCGGTCCACTCCGGACCCGCGCGGTCCACCGTCACTCCGCAGTACGGTCGCCCCCAGCCGTCCAGTTCCGATCGGTACAGCAGGTCCTCGGGGGTGCGGGCGCCGATGAGGACGTTCAGCCGTCCGTGGTCGCGGGGCAGGGACAACACCGCCTGGACGAGCGGCCGCAGCGGGGCCAGGCCGATGCCGCCCGCCACCACGAGCACATCGCGTCCGGCAGCGGCCGGCAGGTCCCAGCCGGTGCCGAAGGGGCCCCGCACACCCACCTGCGTGCCCGGGCGAACGGCGCACAAGGCGCGTGACACCGCGCCGACTCCCCGGATGGTGTGGGTCAGGGCGCCGTCCCGCAAGCCGGCGACGGACACGGGAATCTCGCCGACGCCGAAGGCGTAGAGCATGGCGAACTGCCCCGGGGCGAACGCGGGCAGTCCGCCGCCGACCGGCCGTAGCTCGATCGTCCGGGTGTCCGTGGTCTCAGGCCGGTTGCTCACCACCTGGTAGGGGAGAGGAACTGCGGTCACCGCGCCGACCCACTCCCGTACGGGCCGTAGAGGTCGAGCAGCCGGGTGCGGGCCGCCCGCAGGCGTCCGCCGATGACCTCCACGACGTAAGTGAGCAGCGCGCGGTCGAGTTCGTGGTCACGTTCGCGCAGGGCGTGGACTTCGGCCGCGTCGAATTCCCAGGCTTCCACCGGGCTCGTCGCCTGGGCGCCCAGGTGCCACTGGTGCGGCGGGCACAGCCATGACCAGCCGACCAGACCGCCCGCGCCGAGGGTTTCGACGACTGCGGCCTGGCGGCCAGGCACATGGATGTCGAGGTTGACGGTGCCCGTGCGGATGACCCAGAAGCGGTCCGCTCGTTGGCCTTCCTCGAAGAGCCGGGTGCCCGCGGGGAACGACGCTTCGTGGCCCAGTCGCATGAGTGGCTCGCGGGAACCCTCCGGGATGGCTTCGAACAGACCGGTGCCTTTCACGGCGTCTCGTCCTTCCTCCCGGCCTGCCGGGTGAGGGATTCCTGATGGAGGGCGTGGGCTTCCTCGGTGATGTCGATGGCGACCGGGCACCACACGATGCATCGGCCGCAGCCCACGCAGCCGGAGCTGTCGAACTGGTCCCACCATGTACCCAGTTTGTGGGTGAGCCATTGGCGGTACCGGCTGCGCCCGCTGCTGCGGACGGAGCCGCCGGGCAGGTGGGTGAAGTCCAGGTCGTAGCAGGATTCCCAGCGCCGCCAGCGCTCGGCGTGGTCGCCGGTGAGGTCGGTGACGTCCTCGGTGGTGGTGCAGAAGCAGGTGGGGCAGGCCATGGTGCAGTTGCCGCAGGTCAGGCAGCGGGCGGCGACATCGTTCCAGCGGTCGGCCTCCAATGTGCCGGCGAGCAGTGCGCGCAGGTCGACCTCCGGCATGGTGCGGCCCATCCGCCCGGCGGCGGCCTCGACGTCCTCGCGGGCCCGGGTGCGCGTCAGGTCGTCGGCGGGCCGGCGCGGCAGGCTCTCCAGGACCGCCGCCCCTTCCTCGGTGCCGGCGCGGGCCAGGAAGCGGTGCCCGGCGTCGTCCAGTACCTCGGTCAGCGCCAGGTCGTAGCCGGGGCGCGCGGCTGGGCCGGTGTCCATGGAGACGCAGAAGCAGGTGGCGCCGGGCTCGACGCACTCGACCACGACGAGGAACGCGCCGGTACGGCGTTCCTCGTAGGCGTCGTCCCGGTGCCGGCCGCCGGTCATGACGCGGTCCTGGATCTGGATGGCCCGCAGGTCGCAGGGCCGTACGCCCAGGAAGGCGAACGAGGTGGGCTCGGGGCGCTCGGCCAGGACCGTCATTCCTCCGTCGGGAGCGCGGTCGGCGGTCCACTGCCGGACCCGCTCGGGGTGGAGGAAGTTCTTCCACGACTGGGGGCCGGCGCTATGGGCGAACGCGGCGGCGTCGGTCCGGCGCTTGGTCCGGTAGTGGCCGGCCTCCAGTTCCACCCCCCAGCCGTAGGGCAGCTCGTCGGCGGACTCGATCTCGGCCAGGACAATGGCGCCGTCCCGTTCGGTCGGGCCGATCACCGTCCGGCCCCGGGCGCGCAGCTCCCGCACGAGGGCCCCGATGCCTTCCAGGTCCAGTACACAGGCCGTGCTGTCGGCGTCCGGCGGTGCCGTCGCGGAGGGCATGACGTCTCCTGCTCACTCGGTGGCGGTGCTCCCCTCAGCCTGACCACACCCCCGGTGGGCCGCACTCCGAGCGCGCCGGGAGGGGGGCGGGCCATCCGGGCGCCGGTCTCAGCGCAGACGGCGCAGGTACGGGTCGTACGCCTTGTGGGGTTCCAGCCGCACGCGGGCGTCGAGCGCCATGACGCCGTCCGGGCAGGCCACGACAGGGTTGAGGTCGGCCTCGGCGAGCTGGGGCAGGTCGCAGGCCATCCGGGACAGGCACAGCAGGAGGCGTTCGAGGGCGCCGAGGTCGACGGGGATCCCGCCGTGGCGGCCCGACAGGAGGACCGAGCAACGCGGTGAGGTGATGAGGTCGTCGAGGTCGTAGGTGGTGAGCGGGGCGAGGCGGGCGGCGTGGTCGGCCAGCACGTCGGTGGCCGTGCCGCCCTGCCCGAAGAGGACGAGCGGGCCGAAGACCGGGTCCTGGACGACGCCCGTCACCAGTTCCAGGACGTGCGGGGCTTGCGGCTGTACCACCACGCCGGAGAGCCTGTCGCCGAAGCGGTCCGCGAAGCTGCGGTAGGCGGTTCGGACCTGCTCCTCGCCTTGGAGGTCGAGGCGGACGGCACCTTCATCGGTTTTGTGCACCAGGCCCGGCCAGTGGGCCTTGAGGACGACCCGGCCGTCGGGCCCGGCCAGCCGCGCGGCCGCCGCCACGGCGGTCTCCTCGTCGCATACCCACTCCCAGGGCACCTGCGGAATGCCGTAACGGGTGAGGAGCCGTGCGCACTGGAGTGGGTCGAGCCACCCGCCTTCCGGCCGTTCGCCGAGCCATTCGGCCACGTCCGCCCTGGCTCCCTCCACGTCGATGCCAGACGGGTCCGGCGGCAGGCTCTGCGGGCGGATCCGGTGACGAGCGTGGGCCGACGCGTACGACAGGGCTCGGGCCGCGTCCTGCGCGTCGGCGTACGAGGGCACGGCACCGCCGCGCTCGGCGGGCAGCAGTTCCACGCGCGCGGGCCGGTCCACCAGGACCAGAGCCGTCGTGCACGGAACGCGGGCCGGTGCGTGGGTAAACGCCCGCACCAGGTCGTCGCCGGTGGCTGCGGCCAGGGCAGTCGGGACCAGGACGCCCAGCACCGCGTCGACATCCCGGTGCGCCGCCAGCAGGTCCACGCAGGCACGCAGCCGGTCCTCCGGGACGGCGGCGGTCGCGTCGACCGGATTGCCGACCGCCGCACCCTCTGGCAGGGCGGCCGCGACCTCCGCCGCCAGCCCGGGCTCCAACGGCCGTACGCTCAGCCCGGCCTCGCTGCACGCGTCGGCGGCCAGCACCCCCACCCCGCCGGCATTGGTGACCACCACCACGCGATTGCCGGCGGGCAGTGGCTGGGCATGCAGCAGCGCCGTCGTGTCCAAGAGCTCCCCGATGGTCCGGGTGGCGATGATCCCGGCCTGGTGGAAGAGGGCCTGCCGGGTCATCGTCGGCGTGGCGGCAGCGGCGGTGTGTGAGGCCGCCGCCCTCCGCCCGGCCTCCGACCGCCCCGCGTCCACGGTGAGTACGGGCATGCGTCTGCTCACCCGCCGCGCGGTACGGGAGAACGCGCGGGGGCTGCCGAACGACTCCAGGTGCAGCACCGCCAGATCGGTGCGGCCGTCCTCCTCCCACCACTGGAGCAGGTCGTTGCCGCTCACGTCGTACTTGTCGCCGAGGGAGACGAACGTCGACACGCCGATCCCCAGCCGGGACAGCCCGTCCAGCAGGGCGATGCCGACGCCGCCCGACTGGGTGGCGACTCCGGCCGTGCCCGGGAGCGGGAAGCGGGCGGCGAAGGTCGCGTCCAGCTGGACGTCCTTCTCCGTGTTGGTCAGGCCCAGGCAGTTGGGCCCGACGACGCGCATGCCGTGCCGGCGGCAGGCCGTCCGCAGCCCTGCCGCCTGGTCCGCGTCGAGGCCGGACGTCACCACCGCCAGCGCCCGAACCCCGTGCGCGCCGCACTCCTCGGCGACGGCGGGCACCGCGTGGGCGGGGACGGCCAGCACGGCCAGGTCCGGTGGCTCCGGCAGATCGGAGACGGCGGGGTGGCAGGGCAGTCCGTCGAGGGCGGGGCCGTGGGGGTTGACGACGTGCACCGGGCCGGTGAAACCGTTGGCCCGCAGATTGCGCAGGATCGCCCTTCCCACGGAAGCGGGGCGGTGACCGGCCCCGACGACGGCTACAGACCGGGGCCGCAGCAACGGCCGGAGGCTGGCGACGTCGGCGGTGCGGCCCCGCGTGTCCAGGACCGTCAGGTAGTGCTCGTCCGGTGCCAGTGCCACCCGGACATGGACTTCCGGCCCCTCGAAACGCCGGCGCACCGGGAGCCCGAGGTCGGCGAAGACCCTGATGACCCGCATGTTCTCGCTCAGCGCGTCGGCCGTCAGCTCCTGGATCCCCTCGGCCCGCGCGAGGTCGACGAGGTGCTCCAACAGGAGCGTTCCGACGCCGCGGTGGTGCCACTCGTCCGCCACGGCGAGGGCGACCTCGGCGGCTGTCGGCCTGCCTCGCGGCGCGTCGGTAGGTGTCGCGTGATATTCGGCCAGCCCCACCACGTCACCGTCCGCCTCGGCCACCAGCGCCCGGTCTCCCGGCCCCGCGCCCAGACACAGGATGTCCGCCGCCTGCTGCGCGATGAGGGAGCCGCTGGAGAAGAACCGCAACCGCAGGTTCGCCGGGGACATGTGCTCATACAGCCGGAAGACCGCCGTGCGGTCTTCCGGCACGACCTGCCTGACCTGCACGGTCGTCCCGTCTGCCAGCAGCGCGTACACCGCGGTGCCCGGCGATTCGGGTGCACGGGTCATGGCACGGACGCCTCCTCTCCCTCCAGCATGGCCCGCGACGTGCGCAGGGCGCATGGGCAGAGGGGCACCGGGAGTGACCGGCCGGTTCGCCTCTCGTCAGCGGGAGCGGGGCAGTGGTTCCCCGATTTCCCCCTCCACGGCGTCGGCCATGGCCCTCAGCACCTCCAGGGTCCGTTCCGCCTCGGTCTCGTCGACCGTGGTGATGGCGAACCCGACGTGGATCACGACATACGTGCCCACGTCCGCATCGGATGTGTAGGCCAGGCATGCCTCGCGGCGGACCCCGCCGAAGTCGACCGTGGCCATCCGCAGCCCCGCACGGTCGTGGATCTCCACCACCCGGCCCGGAATGCCCAGACACATCGCCGTCATGCTTCCCGCAGGCGGGCTGCGGCCACAGCCGCCTGCCCGTAGCTGATGCCACCGTCGTTGACCGGTACGGCACTGCCCACCAGCACCCGCAATCCCTGGCCTTCGAGCAGGGCGGTCAAGGTGGGTACGGGGTCGTACACCCACAGCCCGTCGGCCCGCGCGAGGCGCCAGGGGAGGGATTCGGCGCGTTCGTCCCCCGCCGCCGACTCCAGGGCGACGGCCGCCTGTCCTTCGTAGGTGGCGTCGTCGCACAGGCCGATGAGGCTCGCCGCGGCGCCGAAGAGGCGTCCGGCGCTGGACGCTCGCGGACAGTTGACGCTCCGTCCGACCATCGCCCGGACCACTCGGGTCCCCTCCGGCGGTAGCCGCCGGACGAACGATTCGGCAAGGGAAAGCGGGACACCCGGACCGCCGAGCGCCTCGGACCCGTACAGATACCCCAGGGCCATAGCGGGTGTTTCACAAGTCCGCCCTTTCCCACTATGAGATACCGCCGTCCTACGTCGTCGGTCTGAGCGGGCTCGCTCGCTTCTGCGGGGGCTGTCTTCGAAGATCCCGAGTTCGGGTAGCTACGCTGGATCCGCATGCTGGAGGAGGTTGCGATCGGTATGGGTGATGGGCACGGGCCCGGACGGTCTGAGCAGGAGGAGGCGCTCGGAGCCGGATGGGAGAGGCACCGGCCTGCGGTTTTCGGTGTGGCCTACCGGCTGCTGGGGAGTGTGGCTGATGCCGAGGACGTGACCCAGGATGTGTGGTTGCGGGCGGCCGGAGCGGATCTGCGGGACATCGGTGATCTGCGGGCCTGGCTGGTGACGGTGGCCGCGCGACGGTCGTACGACATTCTCAAGAGTGCCCGCTTCCGTCGGGAGAGCTATGTCGGGCCGTGGCTGCCGGAGCCACTGCTGACGGGGCCGGACGCGTCGCAGCCGGTACTCGTCGATGAATCCGTCGGCTCGGCGATGCTGCTGATCATGGAAGAGCTGAGCCCGCCGGAGCGGGTGGCTTTCGTCCTGCACGATGTCTTCGGTCTTGAGTTCGGCAAGATCGCCGAAGTGCTGGACATCTCCGTGCCGGGCGCCCGGCAGCTCGCCTCGCGGGCGCGACGGCGGGTGGCCAAGGCGAAACAGTCCATGCCGCAGGCGTCGAAGGCGGAGCGCGAACGCGTCCTCGCGGTTTTCCGCGCCGCGTACGAGGCCGGGGACCTGGCCGGCTTGGTCAGGCTCCTGCACCCGGACGCCGTCTTCGTCACCGACGGCGGCGGCAAGGCATTCGCGGCACGCAAGCTCATCCACGGCGGCGAGCGCGTTGCCGAGGTCATGGTGCGTGTGGGACGCCGGTGGCGTCCGGACCGTATCGCCTTCGCTGAAGTCGGCGGCGAGCTCGCCCTGGTGCTCTACCGCGAAGGCCGGGTCCACTCCGTGGACACGGTCCAGATCACAGACGGTCTGATCACCGCGTACCGCAGGGTCATCAATCCCGACAAACTCGTGCGCGTCTGAGCTGTCACACCTGGAGGGGCTACCTCGTCTCCCTGGTGAATTGACCGCCTCGCGCCGCGCCACGCGGCACGATCCTGAGGAGCCCTGCCATCATGACCACGCCTGCCCCGGCCGCTTCTTCCGCCGCTGCCGTCCCGCCGGTCGTCGCCATCGCCCATCACTCGGGCTTCGGCCACACCTCGGTGCTGGCCGAGGCGGTGCGCGAGGGCGCCGCCGACACCGGGGCGACCGTCCACCTGGTCAAGGTCGACGAGATCACCGAGGAGCAGTGGGCACTGCTCGACACCGCCGACGCGATCGTCTTCGGCTCGCCGACCTACATGGGCACCGCGTCCGGCGCCTTCCACGTCTTCGCCGAGGCCACCTCGAAGCGCTGGGCGACCCGCGCCTGGCAGGACAAGCTGGCGGCGGGCTTCACCAACTCCGGTTCAAAGAGCGGCGACAAGCTGCACACCTTGCAGTTCTTCTCCGTGCTGGCCGCCCAGCACGGAATGCACTGGATCAACCTCGGCCTGCCGTCCGGCTGGCACTCCACCACCGCCTCCGAGAACGACCTCAACCGCCTCGGCTTCTACCTGGGCGCCGGCGCGCAGACCGACACCGACCGGGGCCCGGACGGCGTCCACAAGGCCGACATAGCCACCGCCGAACACCTCGGCCGGCGAGTGGCCGCCCAGGCCGCGGTGTACGCCGCCGGTCGCGCCGCGGTCGCCGCCTGATCCGCCTCCCACGGGTGCCGGGCGCCCGTGAGCGACGTACGCGCCCGGCCCGCGCGCCTCGTTCCGCGCGTGCCGCCCGTACAGCTGGCGTCACGCGGCCTGGACGAGTTCGCCGGGCCGCGGTGGGGCGGCGCTGGGGTAGCGACGGGGCCGGGTCAGGCGGCGGGTCATCAGCGTGATGACGGCAGTGTTGAGCATCGCTTCCGCGTGCGCGGGGAGGCACTCGTAGTCTCTGACCAGCCGCCGGGCGTGCATCCACCAGCTTTCCACGATCCACCGCCGCGGCAGCAAGACGAAGCCTTTCGAGTTCTTGGGACGGCTGACGGTCTTGACGGTCAGGCCCAGGGACCTCTTCGCCCAGGAGACGAGGGTGCCGGCATAGGCCCGGGGCGCCGGCCTCGGGCGGGCGTCAGGCCGGGGCCTGGGCCGTCTTGGCGGGCAAGCCGACGTCTTCGCAGGTCAGGCCGGGTTTGTTCCCGGCCTCCTTCTTCTCGTCGTCCTCCTGGGAGCGCGATGATGGAGGTGTGGGAGGGACCGCATCCTCTTGCGTCTTCATCCGCGCGGCCCCTGCCGTCGCCTTCTTCGTCCAGGGGGTCCGGGGGCCGGTGCGGGTCAGGCGGAGGGTCATCAGCGTGATCGCCGCCCATGTGATGAGGTCTCGGAGTGTTGGACGAGCCGTTCGTAGTCCCGGGCATGGCGGCGGGCGTGCATCATCCAGGCCAGCGACCTCTCGACGATCCAGCGGCGGGGCAGGATGACGAACCCGGAGGCGTCGCGGGGCCGGGAGACGGTCTTGATCGTGAGGTTGAGGTGTCTTTTCGCCCAGGTCACGAGCTTGCCCGCGTAGGCGGAGTCGGCCCGGACGATCGTGATCTCCGGGTGTATCAGGCGGCTTCGCAGGTGGCGACGTCCGACGGAATCTCACGGGCGCCGGGCCGGCTGCCGCCGGTCCGGGCACTGGCCCGGACGGCGAAGCCCGAGCCCGGCGGTGGGGGAGGGCCGGACAGATCCGCCACGGTCACCCAGCGGATGTCGGCCAACGGCGGCGCCTCCGCTCGCAGCAACCCGACAAGGGCCTGCACCGCCAGCGGCGGCCCGGCCACGGTCACCTCGACGCGGCCGTCGGCGTTCAGGACCTACCCGTCGAGCTCCAGCCGCGTAGCCAGGCGATGGACGAAGGGACGGGAACCCACGCCCTGGACCCTGCCGGAGACCGTGATCGCCTGGGCCACCCGGCCCGGGGTCTGAGGGGCGGCCGTTGCGCCTCCGGGCGCCACCCTCACAGCCGTACGCTCCGAGGCGCTCCGGTCCCGCCGCGAGGTCCGGCGAGGTACTGGACGATCTCCTGCTCGACCCGTTCCGTGAGGGGACCGACCGCCGCGGCGACCGCCGGGGTCAGCCCCGTGCCCAGGTGGCCGTCGGCTCCTTCGACCGCGTAGACGACCAGGCGCCGGGGCAACCTGTCGAGCGCACGGGCCAGCTCGACCGCCTCGCCCAGGCCGAGCCCGTGGCTGCTCGCCGTGCCCGCCTGCCACGCCTTGTACCCGTCCAGCTCCAGCCGGTGGATCCTGCCCGGACGCCCCGGGTGGGCGTGGGCAGCGTCCACGACCACGGCCATCTCGGCGCCCTCCCACAGCCCGATCAGCCGACCTGGCTCCCCGTCGCAGCACACCAGCCGGATTCCGGCCGGCAGGCCGCTGCGGGCTGCGCCTTCCCGCAGGCGGGCGACGACAACGGGACCCACGCCGTCGTCCCGCCGGAACTCGTTGCCGACCCCGATGACCGTGATGCGGTGGGAGACCGCCATGGTCCGCTCCTGTGCTCGGGCCTCTCCTCCGTGCTGCACTCACCTTCGCCCAGACGCCTCGTGCCTGCTCGGCAGCGCAAGTCGCCCATTCGGAGCGATGCGCCGCCCGGGCATGGCTTCTTTTGCCCACGTGGCATCGAGGAGCTCCGCTGAACGGGGCTGTCCCGGCCCGTCCGGGCAGCGTGCGTCTTGGGTCGGAGGGGCGGAGTCTGGTCTTGGAGGCACGGCAAGGAAGCGGTGACGACATGCACGCGCAACTCGGTGACCACTTGATCGTCGAGAGCCCGACCACGGGCGCGACCAAACGCGACGGAGAGATCATCGGCCTCCACCACGCCGATGGCACACCGCCGTACGACGTGCGCTGGTCGGACACCGAAAGGGTGACTCTGGTCTACCCGGGGCCGGACGCCCACGTGCACCACCCGGAACACAACCCGAAGGCGGTACGCCCCCGCTGAGGGAGGAGGCGTCGGCGATGCCGGACGCCACGACGACCGACCTCTACGAGGTCACCATGGCCCTGTCGTACCTGCGCGAGGGGCTGACCCGACCGGCGACGTACGGGCCGTGCCCGAAGGGCGCGTCGTCCTGGCAGGCGAGCCCCTGGTGGAGATCACCGCACCCCTGCCACAGGCCCAGCTGGTGGAGAGCTATGTCCTCAACCAGGTCAACCACCAGACCACCGTCGCCTCCAAGTGCGCCCGCAGCGTGCTGGCCGCTGCCGGGCACCCCGTGGTGGACTTCTCACTGCGCCGTACACACGGCACGGAAGCCGCCTACCAGGCGGCCCGGCTGGGCGCCATGGTCGGATTCGCCGGGACCAGCAACGTGGCGGCTGCCCACGCCGAGGGTGTCCCGCGATCGGGACGATGGCCCACTCCTACATCGAGGTCTTCGGGACCGAGGAGGAGGCTTTCCGTGCCTTCGCCCGCGCCCACCCGGGCCCGGTGACCTTCCTGGTGGATACCTACGACACCGAGAACGGTGTCGCGACCGCCGCACGCGTACTGAAGGACCTGGGGCTCGGGCCGGGATGCGCGATCCGGCTGGACAGTGGTGACCTGGGCGCGCTGGCGGTGCGCTCCCGGCGGATCCTCGATGCCGCCAGGCTGCACGAGGTGCGCATCGCCGCCAGCGGCGGCCTCGACGAGTCCGCCGTGGACCGGCTCGTCCGCTCCGGGGCGCCCATCGACACGTACGCGGTCGGCACCAAGACCGGTGTATCCGCCGACGCCCCCTATCTGGACTCCGCCTACAAGCTGGTCGAGTACGACGGACGGCCCGTCATGAAGCTGTCCTCGGCCAAAGTGACGGCGCCGGGCCGCAAGCAGGTCTTCCGGCGGCCCGGCTACGCCGATGCCATCGGCCTGCACGACGAGCCCTCATCGCCGGATGGGGAACCGCTGCTGGAGACGGTCGTGCGGCACGGAGCGCGGGACCGGACGGACACCCGGCACTCCCGGCTGGACGAGGCACGGGGACGCTTCGCCGCGGACCTTACCGCGCTGCCTGCCGACGCGCGGCGCATCACATCGCCCGTCGCCCCCAAGGCCGTTCGCTCGCAGCCGCTCACCGAGCTCGCTGCGCGCGTACGTCACCGTGTCGAGCGGGAGATTCTGGCCGATACGCGGTAATACAGTAAGGCGGCGCCCAACGGCGGGGAGAGCGAAGCCCTTTCCGGGCATTCAGCGTGCCCCAATATGCGCGAGGAAGGCCAACGGCCTGCAAACCTGATGCAGGCCGTTGGAGATGCAGGCCGTTGGAAAGAAGGCAGATCTTCCTGCTTCTTACTGGCACGGCCCACTTGACCCGCTTGTGTCCCAGTAGGCGACCTCTCCCCAAAGCTCCCCGCCAGGGTTGGGATTTGACTCCGATGCGCCGTCCCACCAGTCGACGTAGAAGGATTCCGTGCAAGTACTGGCCGAGGTCCTGCCGGCCACGTTGTTGTCGAGCGTGAGCGCATCATTTGAACTGGCCGTGCCGCTGGCCGTTGGGCTGCACAAGAGCATGCCTGAGTTCCACGCGCACGTACCTACCCGTGCCCCGGAGTTCTTCTTCACCAGATTCGGCGGCGTACCTGTATACAGACTGGCGTCGTTGAGGGCCCCAATCCGAAACACAGAGTTCTGATCGTAGGTACATGAACTTTGGCCACAGTTCCACACAGGCTTGATGTAGACCGTAACCCCGGGCTGCACGACGGCCTGATCCGACGACACATCCCAGCCTGCAGTGCTTCCGAAGGCGACCCCTTGGCCGAACAGAAGGGCGGCTGCGCCGGCGGCCACCATCACAGCCGACCGGACTCCGGCTTTGTTCATTCGCTGCATATCCCACCCTCGTGGGTGCTCGCGGAGTGAGATTAAGAACAGCACGGCAGTCAACTTCAAACCACACCCAATCCGGGAAGTCACCCGAACGGGTGTCGTTGCTCACCGAGTCTTAGCGGTTGTCTCACGTGGCAAGTTTCGCGAGCTTCTTGTTAGTAGGTCAGGGCGGCGGCCATGGCCAGGTCTCGGCTCTGCCAGTCGTTGCGGACCACGTACGGGATCTTGAGACCACGAGCAGCCCATGGCAGGCTCATGCCGCACGATCGATGAATTCGCGAAGGACAACCTGCACGGGAGACTGCGGCGGGACCGCGAGGCGCTGCTCTGGAAACTCGGCGGCTTGTCCGAATACGACGCCCGCCGGCCTTTGACGGCGACCGGGACCAACCTCCTCGGCCTGGTCAAACACGTGGCCACCGTCGAGGCCAGGTACTTCGGCGAGATATTCGACCGCCCTTCCCCGGAACCGCTGCCCCGGTGGCAGGACCCCAACGGCGGCGATCTATGGGCGACCGAGGACGAGACCCGCGATCAGATCGTCGGGTTCTACCGGCGTACGTGGGAACACTCGGACGCGACGATCAACGAGCTTCCGCTCGACGCCCCCGGCCACGTGCCGTGGTGGCCGGAGCCTTATCCCAACACGAACCTGTTCGCCATCATGGTCCATGTCCTCGGCGAGTCCAACCGGCATGCCGGGCACGCCGACATCCTGGGCGAGGGCCTCGACGGACGGACCTGGGTGCGCCCCGAACACGAGCAGCAGATCGACCAGGAAGCCCGTGCAGCCTACTGCGCGAAGATCGAGCAGGCCGCCAGGTCGGCCGCACCAATCAAGGCTTAGTATTCCAGCGCGACTTCGTGATCCATCCGGTTGAGGGGCTGGCGAGTCGTCGCTAGTTGCGGCTGCGGCGATCTCCGGCCTGGTGGTATCTGCGCCAGTTCGACCAGTTCAGCAGCCTGTGCGGGGACGTGATCGGCGGGGTCAGCAAGGCACAGAGCAGGTGCCGGACCTCCAAGACGTTCAGGTCGACGGGGTTGGTGCTGCAGGCGTGCCCGTTGGGGTGTGCTGTCCTGGTAGGTATCGCGCCGGCTCATGCGGTCATCCGTCCTGAACTGATCCGTCGTCCCGGCCGCGCTTCCGCCGCCAGTCCGACGGGCTGGCCCCGCACGCCCGTTTGAACGCCACACTGAACGCGAACGCATCTGTGTACCCCACCTCGCGCGCCACCGCGGCAACGGTCTCCTCCGTGTCGTGCAGTAGGTCCGCCGCCAGCGCCATCCGCCAGCCGGTGAGGTAGGTGAGCGGCGGCTCGCCGACCACGCCGGTGAAGCGCGCGGCGAAGGCGGCCCGGGACTGGCCGACCCGCGCGGCCAGTTCGGCGACCGTCCACCGGTGCGCCGGGTCCTCGTGCAGCAGGCGCAGAGCGTCGCCGACGGCCGGGGTGGACAGCGCCCCGTACCAAGAGGGGAGTTCGGCCTGCGGCCGGGCGTACCAGGCGCGCAGCGCCAGCACCAGTACGAGGTCCAGCAGCCGGTTCAGGATGGCATCCTGACCGGGCTCCTCGTGGGCTACCTCGGCGGCGAGTAGGTCCAGCGCCGCGCGGGTGCGCGGCCCGGTGGGCACGACGGCCAGCGGCGGAAGCATGTCCAGCAGGCGCTCGCCCACGTCCCCGCGGAGTTCGTAGGCACCCCGGAGCAGGGTCGTGGCGCCGGGCAGTCCGTCGCCGTACGTGCGGGGCGCCAGGTTCTGCCGGGCCGCCGTTGCGCTGTCGATGGCGTGCTTCCTTCCACTGCGGCTTCGCCCCTCCCTCAAGGCGGCCCTTGCGCCCGCGGCCCTGTTCACCCTGAGCGTCGCACTGCGCGACGGCGCGAGCGCCCCCGTCCGGCTCTGCGCCCCCGCCGCCCTGTTCCTCGGCCTCGGCTGCATCCTCTCCGGACTGTCGTGGCTCCTGCCACGCCGCACCGTGGACCTGCGGATCTCACCCACCGGATCCCATGCCTCACATCCCCCAAGCGAGAGGTCCGCTTCGACTGGTCCCACGTGGCGGAGGTCACCGTCCGCAGATCCCGCGGCAGGAACGCGGAGACCGGAACGCACGGCATCCAGGTCCGCTTGCACCCCGGAGCACCGCACGGCCTCCGTATCCCGAAGGACAAGGGGATCTGGCTCCTCGTCTGCGACATCGGACGCCGGCCCGTCCTGCCCCCGGCAGTCGAGGAAGCCCTGTGGGACTGCGCAGCGGAACGATGGGTACCGCCCGCCTCCCCGTCCGTCCCCGGCGACGGCCCCCGCGGACGCGAGACGAACATCGGCGACGCGAAGAACGACTTCGCCCGGTGGGAGAAGGAATTCGGCCCGTCCGGCAGCTGAACCCCACTCACAGCACCCTGGGCACCCGCAGGGGAGGGATCACGTGCGCGAACCCATTGCCCCATCGCCTTACGCTGCGGTATTGCAGTGGTCCTACCGCCCACCGGGAGGCGAATCGCTCGCCGAAGTAACGCTGCGCGCACGCGATCTCCTCCGGGAGATGCACGACAGCGCCGCGAACCGGCGAGTGATGATCATCGCTCACGACGCGGTCGTCGTGGCCATCCGGCCACGCCCTCGCCGGCCTGGGCAACCCGGCCCCTGACGCCCCTCCCGTGCCGAACGCGTCGGTCTCCCGCCGGGACGGCGACGGCACTCACCTGCGCCTCGCAGAGTTCGGCACAACCACCCACCTGGCAGCGGAAGGTGCCGATCCCCTCGGGCCGGAACGGCCCCGGTACGCTCCCGGCCATGCGAATTCCGATTGACGCTCTCTTATTCGACAGCGATGACACGCTCGTCTCCATGCGGTCGGTGGCCCGCGGCGTATGGACGCAATGGGCTGAGTCCTACGGCATGACCCTTGACGAGGTGACGGCCCAGGTCCCGGTGCACGGCCGCCCCGCCTCCGCGATCATCGCGGACCTGCTGCCCGCCGACCAGGTGGCCGAAGCGGTGCGGCGCCTGGAGGACGCCGAGGTGGCCGACGCCCTGGCCGGCGACGTCACGCCGGTGCCCGGAGCCGCCGAACTCATCGCCTCACTGCCCGCCCACCGCTGGGCCGTGGTGACCTCCGGCGCCCGCCGCGTGGCCGAGGCGCGCCTCGGCCACCTGGGCATGCTCCCCGAGGTACTCGTCACCGTCGACGACATCACCCACCACAAGCCCCACCCGGAACCCTTCCTCCTGGCAGCCGAACGCCTGGGCGTCGCCCCGTCCCGCTGCGCCGTCGTAGAGGACTCACCGGTAGGGCTGGCCGCCGGGCGCGCGGCGGGCATGACGACCATCGCTCTGACCACCACGCACGCGGCGGAGAAGCTCGAAGCGGACGTGATTGTCGAGGACCTCACCGCCATCTCCGCTCGTGTCACGCTCGACGGCCGGTTCGAGGTCGAGATCGCGTGTGACGGCGGCCCGCGGCCATAGACAGCCGGCCAGGGCACGCCTCGGGCGTGGTGGCTGATATTGAATTGTGGGGATGAAGGGGCGCGCAACCTCTTTGGGGTGTGGAGTGTCTGTATGGGCACGGAGATGGCCGTCCCGCGTACGCCCATCAACCGGCACCATGCGACTTGCGACTCTACGGAGGACACATGAAGCGTGCTGTACGCACCCGCGTTGCGGGAGCTGCCTTGCTCGCCGCCGCCACGACCGTCACCGCGCTGGTGGCGGGCACCGGGACGTCCGTCGCCGCCCCGGCCCGCGCCGCCGCGTACAACCATGAGTGCGGCAGCGGATACGCGCAGGTCAACGAGCTCCCGATCCCGGGCCGCGGGGCGGTCTACCTGGCCTACAACGCCGCCACCGGCAAGAACTGCGTGGTCACCAAGCGGAACGGCTCGACCGGCTCGCCGCTGTGGGTGGGCTCCTGGATCCAGCGCAACACGGAACTGAAGTCGAAGCAGGAGCAGTACGGCTTCTTCACCTCGTATTCGGGGCCGGTCTACCTGGACGCCAAGGGCAAGTGCGTCGACTGGGGCGGCGAGATCGACGGCTATGTCGTGGCCCGTTACAAGACAAACTGCGGCACCCTGGCCTAGGCGCGGCAGTGCAGACCCGCTGACCCGGGCCCGAGGCGATGAGCGGAGCGGTGGGCGGCGGGGCGTACGGCCCTGCCGCTCCCGCGCACCCGGCGGCGCAAGCGGGTGCCGTCCCGCAAGGCAGTCACCGGCAAGCCGGACGATCTCCAGTCGGACGCGGTTCTGCGCGGTGTGTCATCGATCGTTGTCGACGGGATGCTTCATAGCCGCCGAACGTGCAGCACGCCGGTCAGTATCGGGAGGGTGAACTCGCCGCGGGCGGTCTCCGGGCTGCTCGTGAGGAAAGCGCGGATCCGGCCGAGCGTGGCCTGTCGTTCCTGTTCCGGTATGACGAGCATCCCCGCGCGCGTCGCGAGTGCCACGACGAGGGAGTCGGCGGTGCGGCGCTGGCCGTGGGGGAACTCGTCCTGCTCCGGCGAGCCGAACCAGGCGACGCCGGCGTCCGGAAGGCGCGTGTCCGCCGTCGCGGAGCGCCAGCCGCTGCGCGTATCGCGCGGGCCGATGGCCGCGCTCAGCGGTATCGCCTCGGCACTACCCGGCAGGGCCCGGACGGCCGGCAGTGCGCGGCGCGGTTCGGTCAGCATCTCCGGGTCGGGCTCGACAGCGGTGACTTCGGCGCCCGACGCGACCAGCGCGGCGGTCGGCTTGCCGGTTCCGGCGCCGAGGTCGAGCACGCGCGGGCCGGGTGCGGGATCGAGCGCCCAGCGCACCGCGGCCTGTGCGTAGTCCGGGCGGTGCTCGGCGTATGCGATTGCCGCTGGACCTGAGTGTCCCCCTGAGTGCGAGGTGGTCAGGGGCGGCGGATGGTGATGTCACCCATCGAGGTGCGGGCGCGGACCTCGACGGTCTCCGCGGCTCCTTCGGGGCTGTCGGAGGGGGTGAGGTGGTTGTGCACCGCGCCGATGCCGGTCTTGACGTCGAGCCAGGCGGCGGTGGACTCGCGGACCCCGACCTCCAGGTCCCCGCTGGAGGTCGCGAGGGTGATCCGGCCGCTGACGATCTCGTCGATCCGGATGGCGCCGTTGGCCGAGCGGGCGTCGACCGAGGTGTGCGCGAGGCCGACGGTGATGCGTCCGTTGGAGGCCAGGGCCTTCAAATGGCCGACGGTCTCGTCGATCGTCGTCTCGCCGTTGCCGTTCTTGACCGTCGCGGCGCCGCCGAGCCGGCCGGCCTCGACCCGCCCGGACCCGATGATCTCGGCGTCCCCGGTGGCGCGGCCGAGGTGGATGTCCCCGTGGGAGGTCTTGAGGGTGACGGTGGCCGCCTCCTCGACGCGGATGTCGCCCGCCGAGGTCCTCAGCCGGCAGTCGCCGAGCGGCCCCTCGCAGAGGAAGTCGCCCAGGGGAGAGGTGCCCTGCACCTGTGAGCCCGAGGGGAGTTCGACGCTGACCTCGAGCGAGCCGGGCCTGCCGAAGGGCGAGCGCTTCCGGGGGCCTTTGACCGTGAGCCTTCCGTTGACGTAGGTCACCTCGGTCTGCTGGGCGGCTCGTACGTCGGCGTCGTCGGCGCCGTTGGCCGGCCGGACCTCCACGACGGTGTCCGCTCGCTTGCTCGCGCTGATCCTGGCGGTGCCGATCTCGAACTCGAGGGTCACGGCGATCGGTTCGGGAGTGTCGAAAACAGGCATGGCTGTGCCGTCCTCATGACTGTGGTGGATGAATCCGTTGGTGACGCTGATGACGCGGGTGATGGGAAGCGCGGGAGCGGCGGGGCGCGGTCAGCGCACCCAGCCGGTGAAGCCCTGCGAACCCCGGTGGCGCGTCCGCCCGTTGGGGCGGGGGGAGCCGGTGGCCGGCTCCAGGGCCGCGGCGACGGCCCGTACCAGCCAGGCGTTGACCGACAGGCCCTCCCGGCCGGCGGCGTCCTCGACCCGGGCCTTGAGGGGCGCGGGAAGGCGGAAGTTGATGCGGGCCGTGCCGCCTTCGTCGCCCTCGGCCGGCATCGTGGCCGCGGCGGGGGCGGGAGGCAGAGGGACATGGCCGCCGCCCGAGTCGCCGCCGTGCGTGGCGCCGTCCTCGAAGGCCTCCGGGGCAGGCGGCGGCGTCACGACGAACTCGGGGTCGAGCCCGCGCAGCCGAACGTCGACCGAACCGGGTGCGAGATCCCGGGTGACCTCGTCCATGGCGACGGAGAGCGCGTTCAGCAGTGTGAGCCGGGTGGCGGACTCCAGGGGCGCGGTGAGCCGCTCCGCCAGGGCTCGTGCTTCGTCACCGCCCGCGTCTGCGGCGACCGCGAGCTGGCGTTGGAGATCGTCGACATAGGGCGTCAAGTCCATGACGTCATAATGGCGCTGAAGTGGCGCCATGCACAAGCCGTGAGATGGTGCCATGATGGCATGTGTCCATGCCCGACCATGCGACGCCACCCCCGCGACGTCACAGCGGCAACGGGCGGTTCTCGACGATGCTCTTCATCACCAGCGTGGAACTGAGCCGCTGAACGCCCGGGAGCGTGGCCAGGCGCTCGTCGTAGAGCCGCTGAAAGGCGGCCAGATCGCGTGTGACGACGCGCAACAGGTAGTCGGGATCGCCGAAGAGACGTTGCGCCTGGAGAACGTTCGGTATGTCGGCGACGGTTTCCTCGAACGCGGCCACCGTCTCACGGTCCTCATAGCGCATGGTCACGAAGACGAGTGCCTCGAAGGTCAGCCCGAGGACGTCGGCGTCGAGCTGCGCGCGGTAGCCACTGATCGCGCCCGACTGTTCCAGTGCGCGCAGACGACGGTGGCAGGGGGAGACGCTGAGACGTACGCGTTCGGCGAGCTCGGTGATGGTGAGGCGCCCGTCGCGCTGTAGCTCGGCAAGGATTTTCCGGTCCACGTCATCCATGTGGAAGATTCTTCCACGACGGCGCTGAAGTGCTGAAAAAGTTGGAAGCACATTTCCGTCGCATTTACCTAATCTCCCTCTCGGGGCCTGCGGGTACGGGTGAGCCCCGCGGCAATACGAGAACGGAGAACAGGGCATGGAACTCGGCAGCGTCACCGCCTTCTGGGCGGTGTCCCTTCTGCTGGTGCTGGTTCCGGGAGCGGACTGGGCGTACGCGATCGCCGCCGGGCTGCGCGACCGGACATTGCTGCCCGCGGTGGGCGGATTGCTGACCGGGTACGTGGTGCTCACCGCGGTGGTCGCCGCCGGGGTGGCGACGCTGGTGGCCCGGAACCCGCTGGTGCTGGCCGCGCTGACCGCCGTGGGCGCGGCATACCTGGTGTGGCTGGGGATAGCCACGCTCGCTCGCCCCGCCGCCCCCACCGCCGGTACGCAGGACAGCGGCGGCTCGTGGCTGCTGCGGGCGGCGAAGGGGGCCGGGACGAGCGGGCTCAACCCGAAGGCGCTGCTGCTGTTCCTGGCCCTCCTGCCGCAGTTCGTCGCCCAGGGCGCGACCTGGCCGGTCGCGGCGCAGATAGCGGTACTGGGCCTGGTGCACATGGCCAACTGCGCGGCGGTCTACACAGGGGTGGGAACGGCGGCGCGGCTGGTGCTGCGGGCGAGGCCGACGGTGGCCCGGGCGGTCACCCGGTGCTCCGGAGCGGCGATGATCGTGATCGGGGGCTTCCTGCTGGTGGAGCGGCTGCCCGGCTAGCAGCCGCTCCACCAGTGAGGAGGCTGACGGGGAGGCCGGCAGAAACACCGGCGGGGAGCCCGGCGCGGTTCAGCGCTGCTGATCGGCCGACAGCTTCACCAAGCGCTCGGCGATCCGCTCCAGCGCCGCCAGGTCCTCTTCCGGCAGAGCCAGCAGCGCCGCCGGCGGCATACCGATGATGGCGTTGGCGCGTTCCGCGGCGGCGCGCCCTTCCGGCGTCAGGGAGACGATCTTGGAGCGTCGGTCGGCAGGGTTCTCCGAGCGCTCTACCAGGCCCTGCCGTGCCAGGTCGTCCACGACGAGCGTCGTGTACGGCCGGTCCGTCAGCAGCTCTTCCGCCAGCTCCCGCAGCGTCATGGGGCGTTTGGCGATCCGGCGCAGCGCCTTCACGCGGAAGAAGCTCATGCCGAGTGCCTCGACGACTTCTTTGCGGCGCTCGTTGCCGCCGAGGACGATCTCCCGGAGGTTGTCCCAGGCTCGTCGTGCCGTTTCGTCCTGCGTGCTCATGAGGTCGTCACCGAGGTCCTGGTCCGGTCGGGGTCGTTGTGGTCGAGGCCGGCCGCGGCGTGTTCGGCGGTCCGGGCGGCCCAGCGGCCGGTGGTGATCGTACCGAGGGCGAGGACGGCCAGTCCGCACCCCGTGATGATCCACCAGCCGATGTCCCCCGTCCCCGTGGCGGCCGTGGCGCCGATGACGGCGACACCGAGCGACGTACCGACCTGACGGCTCGTGGAGGCCAGGGCGGCCGCCACCCCGGCCCGGGAGCGGGGGAGTCCGGAGATCGCGGTGTTGGTGATGGGCGCGTTCACCAGCCCGAAGCCGATCCCGAAGAGCACGTAGGCGGTGTACAGCCGCGGGTCCGACGACTCCGCGTCGAACGCCGCGAAGAGTACGCCGCTGGCGGTGAGCGTCACCCCGGCCAGGACGAGCGGCAGCCGGGGCCCGCGCGTTCCCACCAGCCGTCCGGACAGCGGCGCGAAGACCAGGCACATGGCGGCCATGGGCAGCATGTGCAAACCCGCCTCCAGAGCGGACAGACCGCGCCGTTCCTGGAGGTGCAGCATATTGAGGAACAGGAAGCCGGACAGCGCCGCGAAAGCGCACACCGCCGTGATGGTGGCTCCGGTCAGTGGTGCGCTGCGGAACAAGCGGGGTTCTATGAGGGGCTCGAAGCGCCGGTTCTCGTGGACGATCAGCGCGACGAGGGCTGCCGCGGCGAGGCTGAAGCAGCCGACGATCTCCGGAGAGGCCCAGCCCGCGGCGGGGCCTTCGATGAGCCCGTAGGTCAGCGAGGCCAGCAGCAGGATCATCAGCAGCTGGCCGGCCGGGTCGAAACGGCGCGGCCGCGGGGCCCGGGACTCCGGGACGTAGCGCAGGGTCATCACCAGCGCCGCGAGCCCGACGGGCACGTTGATCCAGAAGATCGAGCGCCAGCCGACCGACTCCACCAGGGTGCCGCCGATGATGGGCCCGGCCGCCATGCTGATGCCTACGACCCCGCCCCAGACGCCGATGGCCCGGGCCCGTTCCGCGGGGCGGGTGAAGGTGTTGGTGATGATCGACATCGCGACGGGGTTGAGCATGGAGCCGCCGACGGCCTGAAGGGCCCGGAAGGCGATCAGCCAGCCGAGGCCGGGCGCGAGACTGCACAGGGCCGATCCGGCGGTGAACAGCACCAGACCGGCTACGAAGACGCGGCGCCGGCCGAACCGGTCGGCCGTCGAACCCGCGAGCATGAGCAATGAGGCCACGACGACGACGTAGGCGTCGATGGTCCACTGGAGCCCCGAGACTGAGGAACCCAGATCGGTTCGCAGGGATGGCAGGGCCACGTTGAGGATCGTGTTGTCCAGGCTGACCAGCAGCAGGGCCGAGCAGCAGATGCCGAGGACGAGCCAACGGCGGCTGGAGGGCAACTCCGGCGTCACGCCGACCTCCTGAGGAGATTAGTTAAATAAGTCCAATCGTTTAAAGTGTACAACTAATCCGGGGGTCGGTGCACCGTTCGCCGAACGGGACCGCTGAGAACGCCGTCGAGCGGCGCGCCTCCTAGGGTGCGCCGCTCGACCCCGCTGACCGGGACGGGCCCCGGCGGTCAGGCCTCCTGTGCCGTGGGCCGCAGCATGATCTCGTTGACGGCGGCATGCGGCGGCTGGGTCACCATGAAGACGACGGCCCGGGCGATGTCGTCGGCGCGCAGCCACGCCTCCCGCGGCATGCCGGGCGCGACCGGTGTCCAGTCGTTGCCGGCGGTCATCTCGGTGGTGGTCAGCCCGGGCTCCACCAGGCCCACCCTGACGGACCGGCCGGTCAACTCCTGGCGCAGCGCCTCGCTGAAGACGCACACCGCGTGTTTGGTCGCCGAGTAGACGCTGTTGTTCTTGCGGACGATACGGCCGGCCACCGAGCTGATGCTGACGAGGTCGGCGACCCCGCGCCGCCCGTCCGCGGCCGCGCTCACCAAGTGGGGCAAGGCCGCCCGCGAGATGTTCAGGACGGCGGTGAAGTTGAGGTCCACCATCCGCCGCCACTGCTCCGGGTCGCCCTCCTCGACCGCGCCCCGGGCCACGTAGCCGGCGCCGTTGACGACCACGTCCAGCCGCCCCAGGTGCCGCACCCCCTCCTCGACGACGCCATGGGCCCGCGCGTCCTCACTCAGGTCGGCGGGGAGCACGGCACACGTGCCCCCCTCGCCGCGGATCGTGGCAGCCAGTTGCTCCAGCCGTTCGGCGCGCCGGGCCACGAGAGCGACTCCCGCGCCCTGCCGGGCCAGGGCGAGAGCGGTGGCCGCTCCGATGCCGCTCGACGCGCCCGTCACCAGCGCGGCGCACCCCGACAGCGGTGCGTCGGTCGTGTCGCTCACCCTGCCTCCTCACACATGGCGATGGCCGATGGATAACCGGTACCCGGTGTGCGCGCCGGGATAGCACCCGACCGCACCTTCGCCGGTGCGCCCGCCCTGCCGAGCCTTTTCGGCCGATACGGCCGCTGGGCGAGACATGTACTCTTGAGCCAGAAATGAGACATCAATGTCTCATTGGAAACATCAATGCCTCGAACGAGGAGAGATACCCATGACCAGCCCCGCCCCAACGCCCGCCCCCGTGCGGTTGCGCTGGCTACAGCTGGCCATCCTGTGCGTGTCCGTCCTGCTCATCGGGATGGACGCCACGATTCTCAACGCGGCGCTGCCCTCCCTGGTACGGGACCTGGGCGCCGACGCGACCCAGCAGCTGTGGGTCGTGGACGCCTACGCGCTGGTGCTGTCCGGACTGCTGGTGACGGCCGGTGCTCTCGGAGACCGCTGGGGACGCAAGAGACTGCTGCTGATCGGCTTCGCCCTCTTCGGGCTGGCCTCCGCGCTGGCCGCCGTGGTCACCGGC
The DNA here is from genome assembly GCF_031845785.1 of Streptomyces hesseae. Taxonomy (NCBI): domain Bacteria; kingdom Bacillati; phylum Actinomycetota; class Actinomycetes; order Kitasatosporales; family Streptomycetaceae; genus Streptomyces; species Streptomyces hesseae. Next base: position 117,635 of record NZ_JAVRFI010000005.1, on the reverse strand, counting down.
CCGGTGGGCCTGATCGCCGTTCGCGCCCTGCTGGGCGTCGGCGGTGCCGCGATCATGCCGTCCACGCTCTCGATGATCCGGGCGGCCTTCACCGACGCGCGCGAGCGCACGGTCGCCGTGGGCGTCTGGTCCGCCATGGCCGCGGGTGGCATGGCGGCGGGTCCCCTCGTGGGTGGCCTGCTCATGCAGCACTTCAGCTGGCAGGCCGCCTTCCTGGTCAATGTGCCGGTGGTCCTCGTCGCCCTGGTCGCGGGCGCGCTGTGGCTGACGGAGTCCACGGGCCGGGCCCACGCCGGGCTCGACGCCTCCAGCGTGGTCCTGTCGATGGCGGGCGTGGTCGCGCTCGTCTTCGGCGTCAAGCAGATCGGCAAGGCCGGACTCCTCGCCCCGAGCACCCTGGTGGCGCTGACGGCGGGCGTCGCCCTGCTCGTCTGGTTCGTACGCCGACAGCTCCGTCTCGAACACCCCCTGCTGGACGTACGCCTCTTCGCCAACCGGACGTTCAACGCTGCCGCGATCGCCATCCTGCTGACGATGGCCACCGAGGCCATCGTGCTCTTCCTGCTCACCCAGCACTTCCAGATGGCCCAGGGGCTGAGCGCCTTCGACGCCGGAGTGCGGCTGCTGCCGATGACCCTGGCCCTGTTGGCCGCCGCCCCGGCCGCCTCCGGACTGATCCACCGCTTCGGCATGCGCGTCGTCATCGTGAGCGCCCTGACGCTGGTCGCGCTCGGCGCGCTGCTGCTGGGCCTGACCGTCGACGGCGGCTACGCGGCGGTGGCCGGGGCCCTGGTGCTCCTCGGCGCGGGCGGCGGAGCCATGTTCACCGCGTCCTCGGTGACCCTCATGGCGGCCGTCCCGCCGGAGCGGGCGGGCGGCGCGGCCGCCGTCGACGAGATGGCCTTCGAGCTGGGCGGAGCGCTCGGCATCGCCGTCCTCGGCAGCCTCGCCGCGGCCCTCTTCCGCGGCACGGTCACCGACAGCGCACCCGACCTGCCCGCGCACACCGCCGAGCAGGCCAGGGAATCGCTGGCCGGCGCGCTGTCGGTGGCCGAGCGCCTGCCCGGGGACGGCGCGCGCCTGGCCGAGGCCGCGAAGGCGGCGTTCACCGACTCCTTCGCCACCACCAGCCTGATCTCCGCAGGCGTCATGGCCATGGTGGCCTTCCTGGCCGCTGTCCTGATCCCGCGCACGTTCACACCGTCGAACGACGGGTGACAGCCGGGCCGCGACTGACAGCGCGAATCCGCCTGACGGGGCCGGTCCCCGTAGAGCGAACTGCTGGGGCCCCGCTCGCTGGGGCCCCAGCGGCGTGCCAGGGCCGGAACGCGCGGGCTCAACAGGAACGCGCGGGCCCGACCGGAACGCGTGGGCTCAGCCAAGCGGGTCGGAAAGACCGGGGCCCGGCCCGGACGCTTGTGGCCACTGCCACCACACAGTTATCCAAGGACCACAACAGCCCCCTCCGGCCCTTGAGCCCCGCCCCGGGAGAAGCCCATGCGTGACCGGCCAGCCCGAAGAAAACCCCGGATCGCCCGAAGAAACCCTCGGATCGCTCGGAGAGATCTTCGGATCGCCTGCGCCGGCCTGGCCGTCGCGCTCACCGTCGGCGCCGCGCGGACTCCCGAGGACGGCCTCGACTGCCCGCGCGTCAAGGAAGTGGCGATGGAACTGGTCGCCAGCGCCGAGAACTCCACCCTCGACTGGAGGAGCCAGTACCAGTACATCGAGGACATCGGCGACGGACAGGGCTACACCGGCGGCATCATCGGCTTCTGCTCGGGCACCGGGGACATGCTCGAGGTCGTCACCCTCTACACCCGGCACAAACCCGCCAACCCGCTCGCCGCGTTCCTCCCCGCGCTGCGCAAGGTCAACGGCACCTCCTCCCACGCCGGGCTGGGCGACCCCTTCGTCAAGGCCTGGAAGGCGGCCGCCGCCGACGAGGCGTTCCAGGCCGCGCAGGAAGAGGAACGCGACCACGTCTACTTCGGCCCTTCGGTGCGGCGGGCCAAGGCGGACGGACTGCGCACGCTCGGCCAGTTCATCTACTTCGACGCGACCGTCATGCACGGCAACGGCGACGACCGGAACGGTTTCGGCTCCATCCGCAAGAACGCCATGGCCAAGGCGAAGCCGCCGGCCCTGGGCGGGGACGAGGCGGCCTACCTCAACGCCTTCCTCGACGCCCGCAAGGCCGCCATCAAGCGCGCCACGGTCCACGGCAACACCAGCCGGGTCGACACCGAACAGCGCGTCTTCCTGAACGAACGGAACTTCACCCTCGAACCGCCGCTGCGCTGGAAGACCTACGGCGACCCGTACGAAATCCGGAACTGGCCGAGCCCCGAAGCCCACCGCCCCACGGCCTCACCCAGCGGACCGACCGTCACCTGAGCGGAAGACACGCAGGACATGCCGTTGGCGAAAATCTTTCGACGCACGCTTTATCCCTATATACGGTTTCGCTTATGAACGTCACCCTCACGCCGCTCCGCGCAGCCGATGCCCGCGACCTCATGGAGCTGCGACGAGAGGTCGAGCGCGTCGACAGCACCGGCACGCACGAGGACGAGGCGGACATCCTGCACGAGCTCGCCGACCCCAAGCTGGACCTGGCCCGCAACACCACGGGCGTCCGGCAGGACGGCCGGCTCATGGCGTACGCGATGGTGTACGAGCCCGAGAACGTCCGCGACATCGCCCGCTTCGGCACCTCCGCGGCCGTCCACCCCTCCCTCCGCCGCCGAGGGATCGGAGAGCGCCTCACCGGCTGGATGCGCACCCGGGCCCGGGACATCTGGGCCGAGCGCCACCAGGGCGACGGCGTGCCGGGAGAACTGCTCATCGACGGGGTGGCCACGAACAAGGGCCTCGCCGCCCTGGCCGAGCGCGCCGGGTTCAAGCCCTGCCGCTACTGGTTCAGCATGGGACACGACCTGCGCACGCGTGACCTGCCCACCCCGGCCACACCGGATGGGCTGCGCCTGGTGCCCTTCGACCGGGCCCTAGACGAGGCCACCCGTGACGCGCACAACGATGCCTTCCGCGACCACTGGAGTTTCACCGAGGCGGACCGCACCGACTGGGACACATGGTTCACCGGCGACCGTTCCTTCCGTGCCGGGCTCTCCGCGCTCCTGCTCGACGCCGACGACCGCGTGGCCGCGTACCTCCTCGCCGACGAGTACGTCGCCGACGGAGCGGCCAAGGGGCTTCGCGCCTGCGCGATCGGCCACCTGGGCACCCGGCCGGCCCACCGGGGCCGGGGCGCGGCCCGCACCCTGCTGGCGTACACGCTGACCGAGGCCGGTCGCCGGGGCTACGACAAGGTGGAGCTGGTCGTCGACGCGGACAACCCCACCGGAGCGCTGGGGCTCTACCAGCGGATGGGCTTCGCGACGGAACGGGAGTTCATCACATACGCCCGGCCGCTGGACTGACCAGCCCCCGCCACGACCGTCCCTTCGGCGGCGCGCTACAGGTCGTCGCGGTGGGAGGTCAGACGGTCCCGCACCCGAGCGTGCCGGAACTGGAACACCGCGCCGGCCTGGCGCAGCACACCCCGCCGGTGCGCGTCATGGAGGAAGCGCATCAGCCGCCAGGGCAGCCGCCCCGCCAGGGCCAGCAGGGCGTGGGCGAACACGAAGGCCCCCCACGGACGGCCGAGCATGACCACCAGACCGCACGCCACCCCGAAGGCGATCCCCGTGCCGAAGGCGAACCCGGGGTCGTCGGCGGGCGGGAAGACGACGCCGCTCACGACCGTCCCCACCGCGCTGTAGGCGAAGCGGCCCACTCGCCCGTACGACAGATGGCCCACGGTCCACCCGGCGAGCGCGCCGGCGAGGCCGAAGACCGTGTTGAACGTCAGCCCTCCGACCGGCCCCAGGGCCGGCCAGGCGGAGACCCGGGGATCCGTGAAGGCGAATACCGTCCCGAACGTGAGCCCGAAGGGGAGCGCGAAGGAGACGCCCAGAATGAGCGTGGACACCCGGTCCTGTTCGAAGGCCAGCCCCGGACTCGCCACCTTCGTCGCGTCCGACGGGGCCCTCAGCCACGCGTGGAGGGCGACGGCCAGCCCGAACGGCGCGCCGAGCACGAGCTGGGCCCAGCACGGCAGCTCGAACCCGAAACCCAGCGCCATGCCCGTCACGCACCCAAGCGCGAACCTCAGGGCGAACACCCTGACCGTGCCCCGGAGCCGGATCTCCACCCGGGCCGGTGACGGCCGCCGGGACGGCACGGCCTGGACGAGGAAACCGGCCGATCCGAAGGAGACGCCGAAGACCAGCCCGATCACCGGGCCGCCCGCCGCCGCTCCGATGAAGCCGAACATCAGCCCGGAGACGACCCCGAAGACCAGCCCCGCGACCCACCCGGGAACGGCGCACGCCACCTGCCACCACGCCAGGTCATGAGTGCCGTTCCGCGCCATGTGGCGGGCGATGAACCCCAGCCAGCCGCGCGCGTCCTCAAGGCCATAGCTCCCCGGAGCCCTGCCCGAGCCCCCGGGCGGCGCAGGACGCGGACGGTAGACGGCCGGGAGGAAGGCCGTGAGCAGATGCCGCTCGACGCTCGCCCGGTCGGGGAAGCGCAACAGCTCGCGCGGGTCCTTCGTCGGCGCCGCGTAGATCACCCGGGCGAGCGCCACCATGAGAGGACTGGTCAGAGCCCGTGACAGCGGAAGGTCCGGGAAGTCCGGGCGGTCGCGGAGCTCCGCGAGCAGGGACTGCCAACGGATGTCCTCCCACGGTCTGTCGGCGGTCAGAAAGCTCTCGGCCTGACGGACACCGATCGGCAGCATCTCCTTCACCACCGCCCGGCTCAGCACCCGCCCCGACCGCTCGACCGCCCGCTCGTACTCGGCGACACGACAGGTGAGAACCAGCAGATCCTGCCCGCTGTCGTCCAGTTCACCGAGGGCGGACGCGTGAAGAGCCTCGGACATCTCGTCCAGGCCGTCCAGGAGCAGGAAGACATGCCCTCCGGTGACCAGCCGCTGCGCGACACCGGCACCGTAGGCCTCCTTGTCGGCCAGGAACGGGTACTCCTCGACCAGCCGGCGAGCCAGCCAGGTCCGCAGATGCTCCACCCCCGGGACCCAGGTGTTCCCCGAATCCCACGAGGACGCGGTCAGGAGCACCGGAACCGGATCACCCGGCTCGTACGAGCCGAGCAAACCCAGCGTCAGGAGCATCACCCAGACCGTCTTGCCGGACCCGCGCTCTCCCAGCATCACCAAGTGCCCCTGGGGGAGCGCCCGGAACGCACCTACCAGCTCGTCCAGATCGACGCAGCGCCCCAGCGCCTCCGACGCGGCGGGGCCCGTCCGCCCGGTGGGCGTCGTGGGCGTCGTGGGCGCGACGGCCCTGCGTACGGCCACCGCACGACGCGTGTTCGCCCACTGCAAACGGATGGGCTCCGGGCGCCGCAGCCCCTGGGCGGCCACCTCGCCCTCCCACTGCCGCCGGACCTCGTCCGCGAGCCTGGTCTTGGCGGCTTCCAGCCGCTCCAGGGAGTCGTCCTTCGGCCGGCCGGCGAAGGAGATCCTCCCGATGTTCCTCGCCTGGATCACCGAACCGCGCACCCGGCCACCCGACACCGCGTTCTCGGTACGTCCGGCGTCACCTGTCTCCGCTGTCATCGCAAGCCCCTCCCCGGCCGGTCGTATCCAGCAGCATCTGGCGGGCAGTTGGCTGAAAGTCAACCATGGGCCAAGCCCCGGCGCGCCCCCGCTCGTATGAGTGAGAAGGGAGCACAGGAGCACTCCGGGGGCGCACACCGCGCAGGGGGAAAGCGCCTCACGCGGGCGCGTGCGACGCCCCGGCACGGTGACGGGCGTTCACGGGTGCGTGGCGGCGACCTCTGGAGGGAAGACGCGCGTGATGTGGTAGTCGAGCACCGCCCGTATGTCCGTCAGCGAGCGGCGCTCGTGCACGACGTCGAGGCCCAGGCCGGTGATGCCGGAGACGAGCAGGTCCGCCTCGTGCTGCGGGTCGAGGCCCGGCGCCGTCATCCCGGCCGCCCGGCCCGCCTCGACGATGTCCGCGACGAATCGCTCCAGCGGCTGGTCGGCGGTGAGGAAGACCGCGGCGAGGGCGGGATCGGTCAGGCTGCGGGCGTAGTACGCCGCGAACACCTTCAGGGCATGGGCGCGTTGCTCGTCCAGGGGCAGGAATTCGAGCAGTACGGCCCGCAGCAGCGCGCGCGGGTCCGTCGTGTCCGCGGGGACACGTGCTCTGGCCAGGCGTTCGTTCTCCTCGTGCAGCAGGCGCAGCGCGTCGACGAGGAGGGCGTGCTTGCTGTCGAAGTGGTATTGGACCACGCGCAGCGAGACCCCGGCCCCGTCCGCGACACGGCGCATGCTCGCGGCGTGCAGGCCGTGCTCGGCCGCGATGTGCCACAGGGCCTCGGCGATACGGCGCCGTTGGCGTTCCCGGGTGCCGGATGACGCCCGCGTCGATGCCGAGGCGGGCGCGGGTGTGGTGCCGGGGGCGGGCAGATGCTGCTTGCGCCGCCGGTACGCGCGGGCCTGACAGCTCCGCGAGCAGTAGACGGCGGGGCGCCCGCGCTTCGCGGGCACGAGAGGCGTGCCGCACGTCCGGCACGCTGCCTGTTCCTTTTCGTCACGCATGCTTTTCATCGTAGCGTCGAAAAGAGTGTGACGAAAAGCAAGAATGTGCTGAGAAATTGGCGCTTTACGGTTTTCCTCGCTGATACGTTTGTAACGTATTCCGCACGCAGGGAGGAGAGAACGCGTGAAGTACGACGTGTTGCAGATCGTCGGTGCCTCGGTGATGGTGGTCTTCGCGCAAGGCCTCGTCCGGCTCGTCGTCCACCCCGACGACCGGGGGCTGCTCGGGTGGGTGCCGGGCGGCTTCGTCCCGGTCCTGCTCGCGCACGCCGCCGCCGTCACCACTGGTGTCGTGCTCGCGGGCTGGGCCTACACACAGGCGAAGGCCATCGGCCGCCGCGAGTGAGGCGCGCGTCAGGGGGGAGGCGCCAGGGGGGCGTCAGGGGGAGTGCGGCGGGCCTTCCAGGTGGTCACTGATCCACTTCATGGGGCCCGCCATGTTCGCGCCGTAGGTGGCGCCGTTGTGGCTGCCGCCCGGTATCTCCCAGAGCTTGGTGTGGACGGGGCCCTCGCCATAGGAGCGCATAAAGTTCTTGACGCTCCTCATGGTGGAGGCGTTCTCTTTCGTGCCGACCTGGAAGGAGAGGTAGACGTCCGGCCCCTTGGTGTCGATCAGGCGTTTGGCCAGCACCTCGGGGTTGTTCTCGGCCTTCTCCTTCTCGTGGCCGTTCCACAGCGGCGAGTCGGGGACGACGTCCGGTCCGTTGGCTATGACGGCCTTGAACTTGTCCGGGTGCTTCAGCACGGCCTTCAGACCGGCGAAACCGCCGGTCGAGGAGCCCATGAACGCCCAGCCGTCCCGCGACTTGAGCGTACGGAAGTTGGCGCGCATCAGGTCCGGGACGTCCTCGGTCAGCCAGGTGCCCATCTTCGGCTGCCCCGGGATGTCACTGCCGTCCCAGTAGATGCCCTTGTCGCCGGGGCCGGGGTTCAACTCCGGCATCGCCAGCAGGAACGGCTTGCTCGAACCCGCGTGGAACCACTCGGAGATGCTCTCCTGGAGGGAGAACCCACCCGGGCGCCCCATCCAGTAGTTGCTGCCGTACCCCGGGCCGCCGGGCAGGGCGATCAGCACGGGGAAGCCGCTCTTCGCGTACTTCGGGTCGTCCGTGTACTCCTTGGGCGCCCAGACCCACACCTTGCCCTTGAAGCCGGACTTCCCGCCCTCCAGGGTCACGACGCCGATCTTCGTCCCGTCGCCCAGAGTCTCGGCGTTCGTGAAGGCGGCCTCCGGCCCGGTGGGCAGCAGGGTCCGGGTGTCCGCCGGCTTGCCGCCGCTTATCGCACGGCCGACCCGGCCATAGCTGACGGGCTCGCCCTTGTCCGTGAACGGCGGGATGTCGAAGAAGCTCATCGCCGGCCAGGCGGCGACCCCCAGCACGGCTACCGCGACCGATGACACCACGACGAGACGGCTGCGCCGGGCGCGGGCCGCACGGGTTTCCGTGAATCGCTTCGTCATCGCAGTGCTCCGGATGGGGCTGACTGATCCAGAGAAGAACCGCCGACCGACAGCTTAATGCGCTACAGCTGTTACTTACCGTGATAGAGCGGCCGATCGGGTGACCGTCCGGCCCGGGAACATCACTGTCCTCCGGCCACAGCTGCGCTCACGCGCGCTGCGGCAGCGCCCGCCCCCCTCAGGGTGCGCTCGGTGCGAAGGGCCCCGCTGTCTTGATGGTGCGGTGGATGGGCGCCGTACTGGTGCCCAGGATGCCAGGCAGGGCGGCGACGCGGCCGGTGAGGTAGCGGTAGAAGGACCCGGCGTCGTGTGTGGTGATGCTGGCGAAGATGTTCGTCGGGCCCGTTGTGGCGGCGGCGAAGGCCACTTCCGGGTGGGAGGCGAGCGCCTGCCCCGCCCCGTCGAGATGTGACGGCTCCACGCTCAGCCACAGTGAGGCCCGGAAATTCCGCTCCAGGACCCGCGGGGCGTACTCCACGTCGAAGTAGAGCACCCCGGCCGACCGCAGCTCCGCCAGCCGGCGGCGGACCGTGGTCTGCGACCAGCCGGTCGCCACGGCGAGCTCGCCGATGCTCGCACGGCCGTCCCGCGCCAGCGCGTCGAACAGCCGGCCGTCCGCGTCCTCCAGGGGATAGGCCGGGGCCGGGTCGGCGAGCGGGGTCTCCGGCGCGTCCTGCGCTTCCTGCGCCTTCAGGGCGATGACCTGCTCGCTCGTCAGCGGTCCCGTCTTGGTGATCAGGCTGCGGTCCTGACCGAAGAAGACGTGCAGAAGACAGTGCGCGGAGACGTCCACGACCCGGGGCGTGCCCGGCAGCTTCTCCAGCAGCGTGTCACCGTACGGCCCCCGCGACCGCACGAGGCAGAAGATCTCCGTGCCGCCTCCCGCGACATGGACCCAGGTGGTGTCCCTGCGCCGGGCCAGCGCCTCACCGATCTGGGCGGCGGCGCTCGGCGCGCAGCGGATCCGGACGAACCAGGGGACCTCGCCGAGCCGCAGCGGGTCGGTCAGCCCGAGGACACGCAGGGTTCCGGCGGACCGCAGCCGCGTGTAGCGGCGGGCGACGGTCTGGTCGGACACCCCGAGGACCTCGGCGATCCGGCGGAACGGCGCCCGCCCGTCGATCTGGAGCGCGTGGGCGAGCATCTGGTCCTGCGGGTCGAGTGCCGGAAGGGCACCACGCTCGATGTCGAGATTCACCACATGAGTCTACGAGGTGTCGGATTTCGCGCGAGAGTCGACTCCGGCTGCGACATCCGGACGCCTCACGCCCATCCTGAGCGGGCACGACCGCGTCCAACCAGCACGCGGCCGAAATGAAACGGAGTTCCCTCAATGCGTAAGTGGTGGCCATTGGTGGCGGTATGCCTGGGCGCCTTCATCCTTCTGGTGGACGTCACCATCGTCAATGTGGCGCTGCCGCAGATGGCGGACGCCCTGGACGCCCCCTTCTCCTCCCTCCAATGGGTCGTCGACGCCTACGCGCTGTCACTGGCCGCGCTGCTCCTCGCCGCGGGCTCGATCGCCGACCTCTACGGGCACCGCAAGCTCTACGTGTCCGGCCTCGCCCTCTTCGCCCTGGCCTCCCTGGCCTGCGGCCTCGCCACCGACGCGGGTGTGCTGGTGGCCGCGCGGGCGGTGCAGGGCGCGGGCGGCGCCGCCATGTTCGCCACTTCGGCGGCCCTGCTCGGCGCCACGTACCACGGCCGTGACCGCGGCACCGCGTTCGGCATCTGGGGAGCCGTCAACGGCGCCGCGGCGGCGACGGGCCCCATCCTGGGCGGCCTGCTCACCGAGCACATCGGATGGCAAGCGATCTTCCTGGTCAACCTGCCCGTCGCCGCCGTCGCCATCCTGCTGACCCTGCGCGTCGTACGCGCCGACCGGACCGCGCGGCACCAGGCCCGCACCGGCCGTGTGGACGTCCCCGGCGCCGTCACGTTCACCCTCGCGGCGGCGGCCGTGACCTACGGGCTGATCCGGAGCACCGAGGCGGGCTGGACCTCACCGACGGTGATGATCACGTTCGCCGTGGCGGCGGCCTCCCTCATCGCGTTCGTCCTCGTGGAGACCCGCCTGGGACGCCGGGGCGGCCAGCCCATGCTCGACCTCGCCCTGCTGCGCCGCCCGTCCTTCGCCGGGCTCATGGGTGGCGCGCTGCTGCTCCAGGGCGGTGCGTTCGGCTGCCTGGTGCTCGTCTCGCTGTGGCTGCAATCGGTCCTCGGGCTCGGCCCCGTCGAGGGCGGCCTGGCCCTGACCCCCATGGCCGTGGTCTCCTTCCTCGTCGCGGCGATCGCCGGCCGCCACATCCAGCGGCTCGCGCCCCGGCTGCCGATCGGCGTCGGCCTGCTCCTGATCGCGGCGGGCATGTACCTGCTGTACGACGCCATGTCCGCCGACGCCACCGCGTCCTCCCTCGTCATCGGGCTCGCCGTGGGCGGTGCGGGCGTCGGCCTGGCCACCCCCGTCCTGGTCTCCGCCGCCACCGGCAGCGTGCCGCCGCAGCGGATGGGCATGGCGGCCGGCGCGGTCAACACCTTCCGGCAGCTGGGCATGACCCTGGCCATCGCGGTCCTGGGCGCCGTGTTCACCCACACCGCCCAGAAGCGGCTCTCGGGCCTCGTCCCGGACGCGCACGACGCCGCGTCCGCCCTGGCCGGCGGCCAGGCGCAACGCCTCATCGCCGCCGCGCCGCACGGCAACCAGGCGGAGGCGCGGGAGCTGATCCACCGGGTCTTCGCCGACGGCATGCAGGACGTCTTCCTGTGCGCGGCGGCGGCAGCGGCCGTGGGCGGCCTCCTCGTCCTGGCCCTCGTCCGCCCCACGCCGACGCCCTCCGCGCCGGGCGCGTCGGGAAGCGCGGGGCCCGCCAAGGAACCGGCCGCCACCGAGGAGCCGGCGACCGCCGGCCGGCCGTGATCCACAGGCGCGTACAACTGCGCCTGTGATCGGGATTCAACGGGCGAGGGGGCACCGGTGCGTTGCCTTACGCTTCGACCGGCCTTCCTCGTCCAGCGCGCCGATCGCGGCTCCACCGTCCCGCAATCCGTGCGTCAAGGGCCCGGGCGTCGCCGACCGGGTCGAGCCCGGGTCTCGGAGCATCGGCGAAACCGGGCCACCTGAAAGCCACGGCCGGGTTCGCCCTGACCGAGGTGACGGCCCCCGGCGGGAACGTGCTCAGCAGGCGGACCCGCTGCTCGCACCGGACTGTGCGAGGACGCGCCGAAGCCAGCGGAAACGGGCGTCGCGGGCGTCCTGACTGAGAGCCGCCCGCGGCGCGAAGGTGTCGAAGCCGTGGAAGGCTCCGGGCCATACGTGCAGTTCGGCCTGGCCGCCGGCCTGCCAGATCGCGTTGGCGTAGGCCACACCCTCGTCCCTGAAGGTCTCGGCCGACCCGACCTCGATATAGGCCGGGGGAAGTCCGGACAGATTCGTGGCCCGGGCGGGAGCCGCGTAGGGCGGCAGGTCCGCGGCACCGTACCGGTCGCCCAGCAGCGCCTGCCACGCGGTCGTGTTGGAGGTCCGGTCCCAGATGTCGATGCCGGCCATCTGGTGGCCGGAGAAGGTCTCGTTGCGGTCGTCGAGCATCGGGCACAGGAGCAGCTGCCCGATCGGGGTGGGCCCGCCTCGGTCACGGGTGAGCAGGGCGAGTGCCGCGGCGAGCCCGCCGCCGGCACTCTTCCCTCCGATGACGACGCGGTCCGCGTCGATGCCCAACTCGGCCGCGTGCTCGGCCGCCCAGACGAATCCGGCGTAACAGTCCTCCACCGGTCCGGGGTACCGCGCCTGCGGTGCCAGCCGGTACTCGACGGAGACGACGGCCAACTCCAACGGGAGAGCCCATTCGCGAAGCAGCCGCGGAAGCACGGACCACGCGTTTCCGGTGATCATTCCGCCGCCGTGCATGTAGTACAGCAGCGGCAGCGGCCCGGTGAGTCCGGCAGGCCGTGCGCTCACGAGTGTGACGTCCGCCCCGCCCGACGCCCCTGGCACACGCAGCTCCTCGACCTCGAAGAGGCCGTCGGCCCGGAGATCCCGGACCGTCGGCCTGGGCCGGACCGCCGCATCCCGCTCCTGCCGGGCCGCAAGGTTCTCGGGGGTGAATGGCTGCCTCACCCCGGCCCCCAGAGCCGCGAGCGCCACGCTCAGTTCGGGGTCGAACGGGGGCGCGCCGCAATCCAACGGGAAGGGGCTGGGCTCGGACGGTATACCGAGGGCACTCACGACAGCCCCTCCCGCCGCGCCGGTACGCCCGCGCACGCAGGGCATATCCGTACTACCCGTGCTATCCGTGCGAGATCCATGCGGCGTAGTCAACCACCTCCCGCACGGAAGGCCGCAACTCACCCCGGAACGCGCCGCAGCCACCGGCCGGGTTCGCTCACTCAACCGTCCAGCCAGCGCACCTCGTACGGCGCCAGTGACACGTCCCGCCCGTCCACCCTGGCCGCGACCTGATGCCGCTCGGTGTTGACGACGAGCACCACGCCCTCGTGGGCGAGGACCTGGACCCGGGCACCGGCTTCGGCTGCGACGGCGACCCGGCGAAAGGCGGTCCCCGGCGGGAATTCGCGGGCGAACCTGCCCAGCAGCAGTGCCATGGGCAACCCCTTGCCCCCGTCGTCCAAGTGGGTGCTCCGCCACAGACAACCAGGACAGTCGCCCTCGGTCCTCTGCGGGTTCCAGTAGAGGGCGGTGGCGGCTCCGCCCAAGGCGAGCTGCATCATCGCGGTGGCCTGCACGGCGGTACGGTGCTGCTCACTCCAGCCGTCCCGGCCGCCCGCCCGGTCGTCTTCGGCGGGCGGCTCGACGTACCACTCGGCCCACCACACCGGAAGCCCGGTGACGTTCCTCAGCCAGCGGGTGACGTCGGCGAACTTCTCGGTGGCGGCGAACTCGTCGGGGAGCGCCCGGTGCCCTTCACGGGTGTAACTGGCCCCGTCCACGACCACGAAGTCCGCTCCGGCCTTGTGCTCGTTCCAGTAGCGGATGACATCGACGGAACGCCGGTCGAGGCCGCCCCAGGAGCCACGCACCTCCGGCGAGCCGTCCTCGTCACCGGGCGGCTCGTGGTCGACCACCACATAGGGGCCGCCGACGAAGCATTCGGGGTTCTGTCGCTTCAGCTCGGCGTGGACGAGGTTGTACAGCTCGGTGTACCCCTCGTAGTCCCAGCGGCGCTTGTCCTCGTCGTAGAAACCCTTCAGCTCGTTCCACACGAGGAAGTGCCGGATGTCCGGATACCGGCGCGCGACCACACCCGCGAGCCGCGCGAAGTCGGCGTAGTGCTCGCGGTCGGGAGCCGCCTCCAGCCGCGCCCAGTCGGTACGCCCCTTCCGCCCGCCCTTCATCCAGTCGGGAGCCCCGCACAGGGTGAGGACGGGGTCCGCGCCGGTGGCCCGCATCAGCGCGACACGCTGGTCGAGCGCCTCGAAGTCGTAGCGTCCGGGCGCGGGTTCGGGGTTCTCCGCGCCCCAGCCCATGAGGTGCTGGTTCTGCGGCATGGGCTGCGCGGAGAGCAGGGCACCGGCCCGCCGCGTGGCATCCGGTACGCCGTGGTCCGCGCTGTACTGGGTGTGGGTGAACCCCCAGCCCAGATGCGCCCCGCCCCGATCGCCTGACGCGCCGGGCGCCTCACCCTGCTCACTCCCGCGCGCGCCGAACAACGCACCGAGACCCCGCCGCCCCAAGCCGGACAGCGCCGACTTCCACACCCCATCGTTTGGCCCCACGACGACCAGAGTATTCGTGATCGTCCGGATTTCCCACGGGTTCGGGCCAGGACCACGGTGGGAGCCTCGGGCGAGCCCGGCGCAACAAGTCGGCGGCGCCTTCGAGATCACCACCCCGCCCGGGGCGGCAGCCGCCTGGTGTGGTCGGCGCCACCGGACCCGCTCCAGCGGCCCGTCCGTACGACCTGGAGGCCGCCCCCGCGCGTCGAAGCCGACCGGCCGTGTGAAGAGGACCGCACGCGGCACCGTCGGCTCCTGTAACGGGCTCCTTTCCCCGGAGGACGGTGGAGGCACCAGTGGCCGTATCGCCGGCCGTTCACGGAGGAGAAGCCCGCGGAGTCCCGCCGCGGAGCAAGGAGTGAGTGCCGCCGTGCGGCCTCGTACCGTAGGTGAGGTACGGAAGGACCTGACCGGACGTGGGGCGGGGCGGACGTCGTGGCCCGTCTTCGTCCGCGCCGGGGTGGTCACGCTCGCGGGCCGGGGACACGCCGTCACACCGGCGGTCACAGCTGCCTGGCGCCATGTCGATTCACATCCGAGCCGGGACCTTCGGGCCCGGTCGGGAGCCGTACGGCCCCGGGTGCGAGCAGCCGCGAGGTACCAGCCTGGGGACGAGGCCACTGGTGACGTACTCCCGGGGCGGCGCTTCCGCCGGCCCCTCGCAGTCGGTACGGCACCGGTCCCCGCCACCATCCAGCCCCGTCCTTGGAGAGGACCATGCTTCCGACTGATGTCCAGCCCACCGCTCGTGTGGTCGTCGGTTTCGACGGTTCGGACCCCGCGCTGCGCGCTCTCGACCAAGCCGCCGAGGAGGCCCTGCGGCGTGAGGCGACCTTGGAGATCGTGTGCGGCTGGCCGTGGGGCCTGCACATGCCCGGGACCGGCGCGGCCCCTCGTGAGCAGGGGCAGCGGCCGGTTGAGGAGCGCCGCCCGGACGAGGGCCAGATGCTCTACGACGCGGGGCGGGCCGTCACCGACGCCGCCGTCGAGCGGATCCGTTCCCGCTACCCGGACCTGCGGACCGTGCCGCACCTGACCACCGAACCCGCGGCCCGCGCCATCCTGCGAGCAGGACGTCATGCCTCGATGACGGTCGTCGGCACCCGAGGCCTCGGCGGCTTCGCCGGTCTGCTGCTGGGCTCGGTCAGCCTGCGGGTGGCCGCCCACCGCACCGGACCGCTGTTGGTGGTGCGTGGTGGGACCGGAGAGCCCAAGGGAGTCGTCCTGGTGGGCCTCGCCTCGGAGGAGGACTCCGAGGCGGTGCGCTTCGGCTTTCTCGAGGCTCGGCGGCGCGGCGCGGCCCTGAAGGTGCTGCACGCCTGGCGGTACCCGTCCGTACCCGGCGTCCTGCCGGTCGCCGAGCTCTACTGGGAGGGCACCGACCAACAGCGCAAGTGCGAGGCGGCCGTGCCGGCTTTCGCGACGGCCGTGCTGCGCGAGGAGTACCCGGACGTAGAGGTGCGCACCGAGTCCGTGTACGAGGGCGCCGGACGGGCACTGGTCGAGGCGAGCGCGGAGGCGGACGTCGTCGTCCTCGCCACCCGCCGCCCCCGCCACCCGCTGGGCCTGCAACTCGGCCCCGTCACCCACGCGGTGCTGCACCACGCCCACTGCCCCGTGACCCTGATCCCCACGGCCTGACGCCAAGGATCACGGCCCCCGGCGCGCCCGGTCCCACCGGCCCCCGTCGGACTCGACGGTACCGACCACAGCCTCGCCGCCACCGACCGGGCGGCCGCCGGAGCGGCACGCCGCGGGGAATGCGGCGGCTCCAGGAGCAGGGTGGTCCGGCGGCGGCAGCCGACGCCGGACCCGGGGCCACCCGGCTCACAGCCGGGTACGGGACCGGCCACGGTGGGCACGCGAAGCATCGTCAGCCCCGCGCGCCCGCCGCCTTCAGCCCATCGGGCCGTCGAGGAAGAGCTCGACGTTGACCACGCCTTCCACGGCCCGCACGACGCGGGTGACGAAGGGGGCCAGCGCCGGGTCGGGAAGCCGGCCGGAGAGAGTGACCACGCCTTCGGCCACCCGGACTTCGAGAGCCGGGTAACGGTGCGAGAAGAGCCGGGCGACGACCTGGTCGCGCACCTCGTCGGCGATGTCGTCGTCCGTACGGAGGTAGATCTTCAGCAGGTCGCTGCGGCTGACGATGCCGGCGAGCCTGCCTTCGGCATCGACGACGGGCAGGCGTTTGACGCCCCGGAGAGCCATGACGCGGGCGGCCTCGGGGAGTCCCGCGTCGGCCCGTATGGTCACGGCGGGGGAGCTCATCAGCTCCTCGGCGGTCCGCGCCCCCGCTTTCACGAGGTCGCCGAGCCGCCCGGGTCGGGGGTCGTCCGCCGGCCCGCGGCCCTTGTCCTCCTCCTTGGACAGCAGGTCGGCCTCGGAGACGACACCGATCACACGGCCCTCGCCCACCAGGACGGGCACGGCACTGACCTCCCACTGCGCGAGCGTCCTCGCGATCTCCTTGTACGGTGCCGTGGGGCTGACCGCCACGACGGTCTGCGTCATGACATCGCCGACGGTGCTCTGCTTGTCGTGCATTTCAAGCCTCCTCATGCTGGTGGCCGTTCATGTCATCGCAGGGGAGAGCCGCCCTCCCGGTACGCGCGGGACGATGGCGACCGGGCAGACCCCATGGGTCACGGGTCCACTCTCGCCAGTGGCCGGGCACGTGGAATCCCGGGTGCCGCTTCGACGAGCCCGCCATGACGGTCCTCCTCGCCCCGGTGGTGCCGGACCGTCCAGGTGGCCGTCCTCGCTCCCACGATGCCGCGCCGTCCCGCTCCGGTCATGGGGTCACCCGGCCCACCGTCCCGGGCCGTACGGGTCAGGACCGCGGCGCGAAGGCACCGGTCGCCGGCCACGCGTCCCGATGCGGTCCACCGCTCACGGCAACTGCGCGAGGAGCAGGGTCACGTCGTCGTCGCCGGCGTTGTCCGGGAGCATGGTCTTGAGCACGGAATCCGTCACGGTCTCCAGGTCGTCCGCCTTGCCGAGGGCCGTGCCCAGCTCGGTGGCCAGGGTCACGATCCGCTCCTCGATGTCCGTCCGGGGCGTTTCCACCAGCCCGTCGGTGTACAGCAGCAGCGCCGATGCCGGGGGAACGGTGTGAGTCACCTGCTCGTGTGCGACGCCTCCCACTCCCAAAGGCACGCTCACGGGCGCGGGCAGTGGCTCGACGTCGTGACCAGGGGTGGCTAGCAGCACGGGCAGGTGACCCGCCGAGCACAGGGTGATCTCACCGGTGCCCGGGTGTACCACCAGATAGCAGCAGGTGACCAGCTGATCGGGGAGATCGCCCACGACGGCGTCCAGGACGTCCATGAGCCCACTGGGTTCCATACCGGTGCGGGCCAGGGCGTTGGCGGCCGAACGCAACTGGCCCATGACGGCCGCCGCCTCCAGGCCGCGTCCTATGACGTCCCCCATCAGGATGCCCACCTTGCCGCCGTCCAGCACGACGAGATCGAACCAGTCCCCGCCCACACCGGCCCCCTGAGTGGCGGGCAGGTAGCGGCAGGCGGTGCGCAGCCCGGGTACCTCGGGCGGGACACCCATGAGGCTGCGCTGCAAGGTCAGCGCGATGTGCCGCTGCTGCTCGTAGAGCCTGGTGAGCTCGGCCTCCGCCGCCTTGCGCTCCGTGACGTCGCGGACGGCCGCCGAGAACAGTACGCCGTCGCGGGTCCGCAGCGGGCTGAGACTGATCTCGACGGGGAACTCCCGCCCGTCCTCACGGAGTCCGTACAGCTCCAGCCCGGCGCCCATGGGGCGGAATTGCTGGTTGCGCGCGTAGGAATCGCGATGTGCCGCGTGCCGCTCATGGAACCGACCGGGCACGAGGACCTCCACGGGACGCCCCAGGAGCTCCTCGCGGCCGTACCCGAACAGTGCCTCCGTCTGCGCGTTCACCAATTGGATGACGCCCTTTTCGTCCACGATGACCATGGCGTCGGGAGCGGATTCCAGCAGTCCCTGGAACTGCTCGTCCGTCGTGCCGTCGCCGTCGGCACGCGGTCGTCGGCCACAGCACGGGCATGCCGTCCCGCCGGCGGGGTCCTGTTCCTCGGGAACGGTACGCCCGGTCATCCGCCTGCCTTCTCTCGGTCGCCTGTCCTGTCGAGTCATGTCCGGGAGATCTCATCACCGTGGGGCGACTCTGGCACATACAGGCTTCGGCACTGGCTCCGAAAGTCGGCGGGCGATCACTTCTCCACCGTAGGGGCGAAGATGTGCACGCCTGTTGCAACAACCTGATTAGGCGATCGCGTCGCGATTTCCCGGCCGGGACCGACGGGACCTTCGGCCCCGGCCGGGCCCCGCACGGCCCCTGGGCCGGGGGAGACCGGCGGCCCAGGCTGGGGGCGGGCCCACCGACGGAACCGGCCCGGGCCGCCTGGGCGCCGTCCCGAAGGAGATGACGATGGCCCGCACGCGTATCCCCCGGCAGGGCCGGGTTCTTGCCGGATTCGACGGATCCGTGTCCGTCCCGGTGCTGGAAAGGGCGGCGGACGAGGCCGTGCGCCGCGGAACCGAGCTGGAGATCCTGTGCGGCTGGCCCTGGGACCGCGGACGGGCGGCCGAGTCGCCGTTGACCCAGGACGGCCGGACCCTGTACGAGACGGCCCGTCAGCGCCTGGACCGGGCCGTGGCCCGTGCGCACGCCCGCGCCGGGGGTCTGCGGGTGATTCCGACCGTGACCACCGAGATCGCCGCCGAGGCCTTGGTGCGCTCCGGACGGACCTCCGCGCTGACCGTGCTGGGCACCCGCCGCCAGGGCGGATTGCCGCAGAGGCTGACGGGATCGGTGACCTCGAGCGTGGCGGCCCGCAGCACGAATCCTGTGCTCGTCGTGCGCGGCGGACCGGAGCCGGAGCGGGGGTGCGTGTTGGTCGGTTTCGCATCGGACACCGACCTCGACGCGCTGCGCTTCGGGTTCCAGGAGGCCGCCCGCCGCGGGGCCCGGCTCCGGGTGCTCCACGCCTGGAGCCACCTCTCGTCCCCGGGCGCGCGTCCCCCCGCGCGACTGTGGCGGGAGGATCTGCGCCTGCTGTCGAAGGTGGCGAAGGCCGTTCCGGAAGATGCCGTCGCCGTGCTCCGCGCCGATCACCCGGAGATCGCCGTGGACACGGTGGCCGTCTGTCAGGAGGCGGGCCGTGGGCTTGTCGAGGAGAGCCGTTCGGCGGCCGTGGTCGTGATCGCCGCGCACCGCCGGGGAAGACGGTCCGGCCCGCGGCTGGGAACGGTCGCCCAGGCCCTGCTGAACCACGCGCACTGCCCGGTCGTCCTGGTACCCGGGATCTGACCCCCGGACACGGCCAGCCAACGGGCGTCCAGGACCCGCCCGCTGGGAGGAGTACTCCCGGGCCGAGGACGAGGTGTTATCGCGCACGACATCCCGGAAGCGCCCTGGTACGTCGTCGAGAGCGACGACAAGCACGCGGCCCGCAGGGGCTCGCCGAGCACCGGCACTCGGCACAGACGGCGGTGAGCAGCGCGATACGGCCCCGCCCGCCGCAAGGGCGGCCGGGGCCGTCCGGATCAGATGACAGGAAACGCTCCGGCCTCGCTGACTTCCGCGTTCAGGTCGCACCAGGCGGTGGAGGTGCCACCGGAACGAGCACGATTGCCGAAGCGGAGGTACAGGTAACCGCTGGGCTGGTGACAGACCACGTACCCGGCGAAGGAACTGCCGTGGCACGTGATCGATGCCCCGTGACCGTTGCTGCCCCTCTCGTACCGCCAGGCCCCGCAGGAGAACGAGGACTTGGCGGTGTCGCCGGATACCGAGGCGGAAGCGGGCGCCGCGACGCCGACCGCGCCCGCACACGCGAGGGAGAGAGAAACGCCGGCGGCCGCGACGCGGTAGCGGATTTCCATGTGCCCTCCTGACGATGCGATGTCCGAACGATGCGGACGGACGCTACCGGTGGTCACCCGCACCCGGTAGTGCCGGCGCGGAGTTGGCCGAGAACCGGCCGCTCGAAGTCGCCGACGCGAATACCGCCGCGTGAAGTCCCCGCGGCCGCCGCCGGCTTGCCGGTGCTCCGCCCGCGGTGTTCCGCCGACCCGAGAAAATCAGGAGACCCGCAGCGGGTTCGCCAGGACAATGCGTTCATGCCGATGACTATCCGAGCGGTGCGAAGCGAAGACCTTCCTCTACTCCAGGACATCGAACGGGCCGCCGGACGATGCTTCCGGGACATCGGCATGCCCGAGATCGCCGACGACGAGCCCCCGCCGATCGCAGAGCTTGCCCGCTACCAGCACGCCGGGATGGCATGGGTCGCTGTCGACCAGGCCGATACCCCCGTGGCCTACCTCATCGCCGAACACATCGACGGAAATCTCCACATCGAACAGGTATCGGTGCACCCGGGGAGTTCGCGCCGGCGTATCGGGAGTTCTCTGCTGGACCACCTCGCACACCGGGCCGAGACCGAGGGAATACCGGCGCTGACCCTCACCACCTTCGAGGACGTCCCGTGGAACGCGCCGTACTACGCACGTTGCGGCTTCCATCCGGTCGCCGAGCATGACCTCGGCCCGGGCCTACGAAGGATCCGCGAGCGGGAAGCCGAGCACGGCCTGGACAGGTGGCCGCGCCTGGCCATGCGCCGGTCCCTCTGACGCATCCGGGAGGCCGGGTCCGGTCCCGGACGAGGCCCACTGGCCGCAGGGGTGCTAGTGGGCACGGGCTGCCGCGGGTCGGGTGGCGGTGATGACGTAGTAGTCGAGGACGCCTTCCTCGTACGCGCGGAGGAAGTTGCGGGGCCAGGCATCGGGCCCGGAGACGTGGGCGACCCATCGGTCCCAGCCCTGCCACACGTCCGGCCCGATTGACACGGCACGGGTTTGTGCGAGTCCGGCGCGATTGAGGGCCTCGGTCACGTGGGTGACGGGATGGGCGAGGTCGAGGCCGTTGGCGTAGCAGTCGAGGTGTGCGGCGAGGTGCTCGGCGTGGCCGGGGGTGTCGTCGGTGGTGAAGAAACTGGCGATCACGGCGTGCCCGCCGGGACGCAGCACACGGGCTGTCTCTTGCCCGAATGCGGTCAGGTCACTGAAGTGCTGGGCGGCTTCCACGCTGTAGAGGCAGTCGAATTCCTCGTCGCCGAACGGCATGTCCTCGGCCGCGCCCTGGACGAAGCCGAGGTGTTCCGGCCGGTCTGCCAGGACGCGGGAGTTGGCCTCCCTGGCTCGCTCGACCTGTCGTGGGTGGATGTCCATGCCGGTGACGTGCGCGAAGCCGTACTCCTCGAGCGCCAGCGCGGTGCCGACCCCGGTACCGGGACCGACCTCAAGCGCCCGGAGCTGCCCGGTGGACGGCAGGGCGTCGAGAACGTGCCGGTACATGTCCTGCTGGCTGCGGACGCGGTCCTCGTGGGAAAGGCCGGAGTCGAGGTCGATGGCCTGCCAGTGACCGAAGTTGATGAACCCTCCGGCGAAAATGGGATTCGCGCCGAGGTCGGCCGCTCCGTAGGCCTTCTGCACCGCGGGCGGGATCGGCCGCTGGATCGGCTGGGGCTCTCGTATCAATTCCGGTGCCTCCTCGGGGCAGGGCGTATCGCCCTTCATGCGTCGGACAGTCGTGGGGAGAGGGTCGCAGTCTAATGACATGGACAGGAGGCGTGTACAGCACACAGTGGTCACCCGTACACACCCGGAAGCGGTGACCATGACCAGGCTCACCCCACCACCCCCCAACTCCCTCCCCAGAATCGTCGTCGCGAACAGCCACGGCGTCACCTACTTCCACGGCTGCTACTCCGTGGGCGACGACCGCCTGTGGGGCGTCAACCGCCGCCGCAAGGGCACCGCCAACACCCTGGCCGCGCTCAAGTCGATCCGCGCCGCCCGACCCGACGGCGCCCCGATCTACATCATCCTGGACAACCTCTCCGCCCACACCGGCGCGGGCGTCCGCCGCTGGGCGAAGAAGAACAAGGTCGAACTGTGCTTCACCCCGACCTACGCTTCCTGGGCCAACCCGATCGAGGCCCACTTCGGCCCGCTGCGGCAGTTCACCCTGCCGCCCAACGCAAGGAACGCGCCCGCACCCGCAGCGAAAAGGGCATTCGCTGGGGCGGACGCCCCCTCAACACCGCGGCCTGACCAACCGCGAACAGCAGCCCCCGAACGCCGACAGGGCAAGTTCAGGAGAAGGACAGCGACAGAAGTTCCGGGCCTCAGGAGGCGATCGGCTCGATCTCCCCTGCGAAGACGATGACCTGGTCGATGAGGCTCCGTCGCAGATGGACGACATCCGTTCCCGCCAGGCGGGGGCCTCCATCAGGCGTGGTGAAGACCCACTGGTACCGGGCCCATTCGTCAGGCATGTCCACTGCTGAGCAGCGCACCATCGTGCCGGTCCCCGCCGGGTGGCGTCGGATGTCCAGCACGAACCGCTCGACCGCCGCGATTCCTTCGCTGCGACCCAACGGCCCCCAGAAGACCACGTCTGAGGTCAGGGCCTGGGAGAGCAGGGCAGTCACATAGCTGTCGTCCGAGGCGTTGAACGCGGAGATGAACGTGTCGATCGCGGAGCGTGCGGTCTCTTCCTGCATGCCCCAGTAATACCAGCCGTTTCGCGTGCGCTCGACCCACGAGCCGCCTTCCGATCACGGTGAACCATCCCGGTCACAGCACTAGCGGTGGTTTGTTGACGGCGGGTGTGCGTGGGAGCAGGCCGTAGATGGAGGTCTCAACTACGGTCCGGAGAGCCTGAGATGACGAAGCGGCTGCCACGCCCGCCCGTGCCTGGCCCGCTGGAAGCATACGCCGCCCGCTTCGACGATCTCTTCGCCACGCTGGCCCAGCGCCGGGGGTTCCGTGAGTACCTGGCCGGACTGCTCCTGCCGCGAGACCGGAACAAGACATTGACCTGCCTGGCCGGGACGGAACCCGTGGTCGGTGCACAGCATCCGGCGCGACCGCGCACGTGGGCAAGCAGTACCTGGGATCGGCCGAAAAGATCGACCGCGGTGTCATCACGGTGACCACCTGCTGGGCGGACGATCGCCTCTACTACCTGCTGAACGCCCGGCCCTACATCCCCGCCCACCACTTCCCCGGCGGGAAGAACGATCCGAATTTCCGTACGGCCGTACTGGAAAAGCATGGAAATCTCGACCGCTTCGGCCTGTGCTTGTTGCACGACCACTTCCCCGTCGCCTCCGACGAGGTTCTGGTCGAGACCCACGACGCGGACGCCCGACGCTCCGCGTCCGGGTCGAGAAGACGGCCACGACCGGGCACCCCCGGCCCTCTCAATGGCGATTCGTGAAGACCGCCGGGAGGGCCGGTGGCGAGGGGGCCGAAAGTCACGCCTACCAGGTGATCCTGCGGTGCGGTCCCGTCAGCGGATGCCCGGGAAGCACGAGCAGAAGGCCGTGAACGCGCCCGTCGGAACGCTCCATGGCAGCCGGTGTCCCCTCCGGCCCCAGGGCGACCGCAGGCCTCCATGACCAGGACAGCGTGGCCGCCTCCGTCCCACGGGAGCGGCCGAGCCGGAAGGGGTTCCACCCAGAACCTGTCGCACACACGCGCCCGACCCGGGTGCCCGCACGAGGAGCGGCATCATGCGGCCGGCCGCCGCGGCCGCCGACGACTGCCACGCCGAGCAGCTCACCGCCTCCCGGACGGACACCGACCTCCGGCTCGTCAAGCATGCGCACAGCGTCGCCGAGGCCTCAAGCGTCATGAAGACTCCGGGAGCCGTGTGCGGCACGGACCGCCACGCACAGCGAATCCCCCGTCTGCCCCGTATCGCTCGGCACCATCCACCAAAGAATGCAAAATGATCATTGATGGACCGATAACGCACATTTGAGAGAAGCGATAATGCATGAGGCCCGGCAGTACGAGCGCTACGTCGGCGGGTCCCCCGAGACCGAGCGGCTGCACACCGAGCGGCTTGTCCACGACCTGATGCGGGTGCAGATCAAGGTCAGGAAGCGCAGCGGAGCGGCCGACATCGCGCGGACCTTCCACGCGAAGGCGGTCCTCGGCGTCGAGAACGCCCGGCTGACCTTCCATGACGAGCTGCCCGGCGACCTGCGGGCGGGCTTCGCGCGCCCCGGCGCCGAGTATCCCGTCATCGTCCGGCTGTCCAACGCCAGTGGTGCGCGCCGGCCCGACTTCTCACCCGACCTGCGAGGTGCGGCGCTGCGGGTGCAGACCGGGCCCGACGAGGCCCATGACCTCCTCATGACGAGCTTTCCGGTCTCCCACGCCCGCACCGCGTATGAGTTCGTCGCGTTCGCGAAAGCCATGGCAGGGGCCGACTCGATGCCCCGGAAGGCGTTCGCGCTGTTCGTCAAGCTGCCCCTCACGGTGGGCCGGCCCACGGCCGCGCGCATGCGGCGCAACGTACACGCCGGAACCCGGCACAAGGTGCGCAGCCTCGCGCTCGAGACGTACTGGAGCCGCGGCGCCGTCCTGTGGGGCGCTGCCGGACCGGTGCGTTTTCTGCTCCGCCCCGCCCCGGACGCGTCCCCGGCCCCCTCCCCTTCCCGTACCGACCCCGACCACCTGCGGCACGAGCTCGCCCGGCGCCTGGGCGCGGCGGACATCATCTTCGAGCTGTGCGTGCAGCGCTACGTGGACAGCGGGCGCACGCCCATCGAGGACGGCGCGGTCGAGTGGAAGGAGAGCGATACGCCGGTGATCCCCGTGGCGACGCTGACCATCCCGCGTCAGGACGTGGACGCCGCCACGGCGCGTGCCACCGCCTCGAGGATCGAGCAGCTCGCCTTCAATCCGTGGAACACCACCGAGGACTTCCGGCCCCTGGGCAACCTCAACCGGGCCCGTAAAGCCGCCTATGAGGCCAGCAGTGCCCTGCGCCTGGGGCATCGCTTCGTCACCGAGGAACCCCGCCGCAACGCCGTGCTCGGCGTGCCGCTGCGCGCCGGGTTCCGTGCACTCAACCGGTTCGTCCCCTGGCACCGGCTGCCGACGCGGCTCGGCCTGCTCAACCTCGTGGCTCTCCGCCAGGTGCTACGTCGGGACAACCTGATCGATACGGAGATCCACCAGGCTCCGCCGGAGACGCAGCCGGTGCCCGCGCCCATCGATGAGCGGCTACGGCTGGAGCGCAGCTACGACGGCACCTACAACGACCTGTCCGTGCCGAAGATGGGTGCCGTCGGTGCCACGTTCGGCCGTAACCTTCCACCGGTTTTCCGCCCCGACCTGTTCGACAGCCCCAACCCGGTCACCGTCAGCAAGCGGCTGCTCCACCGGGACGCGTTCATCCCCGCCCGGTCGCTGAACATCCTCGCCGCCGCGTGGATCCAGTTCCAGGTGCACGACTGGGTCAATCACCGGCGCTACCCGACCGGGACGAAGAGTGTGGAGGTGCCGCTCCCGCCCGGGGTCACCTGGCGCAACTCCCCGGGCGGACCGCTCGAGAACGTGATGCGCTTCGCCGAGAACCAGGGCGTGCACCCGCCCGGCGGCCTCGCTCCGCCGGCCCTGTTCGCCGATGTCGCATCCCACTGGTGGGACGGTTCGGAGGTCTACGGGGGCGACCGGCAGATCGCGATGTCCCTGCGCGAGCCGGGCGGTGGCGCCGCGCTGCGTCTGGAGGACGGACACCTGCCGCTCGGCCCCGACGGCATCCCGCTGACCGGCTTCAGGGAGAGCTGGTGGCTCGGTCTGAGCGTCATGCATACCGTCTTCGCGCGCGAGCACAACGCGGTGTGCGAGGCTCTGCGGCAGGAATACCCCCACTTGGACCAGAACCGCGTGTATCACACAGCGCGGCTTGTCGTCTCCGCCCTCATCGCCAAGATCCACACCGTCGAATGGACGCCCGCGATCCTGGCCACGGAGGCGATCGAGATCGGTTTGAGGACCAACTGGCAGGGGCCTCCGAAGAACTGGCTCACCCAGCTGGGACTGTGGCTGTTCGAAGCACATTCGCTCACCGGTATCCCCGAGACCCTGCCGGATCACCACGCCGCGCCGTACTCCCTCACCGAGGACTTCGTCACCGTCTACCGGATGCACCCGCTGATCCCGGACGACTTCGAGATCGTCGACCACCGGTTCGGTCACCGGATCGACACCTTGGACTTCAACGCCGTGCAGGGTGCCGCTGCGGAGCCCCTCATCCGCAAGACCGGCCTGGCGAACGCGCTGTACTCGCTCGGCACCGCCCACCCCGGAGCGATCACGCTGAACAACTACCCCCGCGCACTTCAGGCGTTCGAACGGGACGGCGAGGTGATCGACCTGTCCGTAGTCGATCTGGTACGTACCCGGCGCCGCGGCGTTCCTCGCTACAACGACTTCCGGAGCGGCCTGCACAAGCCGCGCATCCGGCGGTTCGAGGAGCTGTCCTCCGATCCGGAGACCGTCGCGCGGCTGAAGGATGTCTACCGCACCGTCGATGAAATCGACACCATGGTCGGCCTCTTCGCCGAGAATCCGCCCAAGGGCTTCGGCTTCAGCGATACCGCCTTCCGTATCTTCATCCTGATGGCCAGCCGGCGACTGCAGAGCGACCGCTTCCTCACGGTCGACTTCCGGCCCGAGGTCTACACGCCGCTCGGCATGGACTGGATCGAACGCAACGGCATGACAAGCGTCCTGCTGCGGCACTGCCCCGAGCTGGCGAGTCTCCTGCCGCGCACGGCGAGTGCGTTCGCGCCGTGGCGTCCGGTCCTGCCGACCCGGAACAACTCCGAGGACGGTGGCGGCTGAGCTCGCTCATCCGGCCGTGTGCCAGTGCTGGTCGTGGAGTTGGTGGACCTCGGTCAGCCCGTTGCGGAAGAACCGCTCGTAGTAGCCGTTCTCGACATGATGTGCCTGCAGCCAGACCCCTGGTGCGTGGATCGTGTCGCAGTGCGCGGGAAATCGACCGTGGGTCTCGTGGATGTAGGTGCAGATGTCGCGTGTGCAGGCGATGACGTCGGCAGAGTAGTTGCTGGCCTGGCGCAGATACTGGGCTCCGAACTCGCCCCGGTAGATGCGCTCGAACAGCCCCTCGTCGGTGTAGATGCCCTGCGGTCCGAACTTGTCCGCCACGACGGCGTCGACCGCGTCGGCCATCGTGGCGTAGTTCGGTGGGCACATCGCCTTGATCAGGTGCTCCCCGTTGTGACGCAGACCGACCGTGGTCGCTCGTAGGCCGGAGAATCGCGGCAGCGGCACCTGCCAGCGCAGGAGGTCGGCCGGCTTCCACCGGGGGGTGACCCAGTCGAAGCCGAGCATCGGTCCGTAGGCGGTGCGGAACTTCGGGTCGCCCATCATGACCGGCGGAGCGAGCGAAGCGTGGATCCATGCCCCGAGTCCCATCGCATCGGCGGTGAGCATGAGGTTCTGCAGCAGCAGGTCGGCCTCGATCTGTGTGCGCATCGCCCAGATGGCGCCGAGGGGGAGCTTGATGTCCTTGTTCAGGAATCCCGACTTCACCCACTTCTTCACACCCGCGGGCCGGTAGAAGTTCCGGTCGTCGACGATGGTCGGTCGTGCTCCCTCGGGCTGGGTCAGCAGGTACATCATGCCGTTGATGTACTGCCGGGAGAGGTCGACCACCGGGAACAGGACGGTGGTGCCCGGCAGGTTCGACAGGAATCGGTTGGAGTCGAGGTAGGCCGGGAAGTCCCGGTTTCCGTGCGGTACGTCGATGCGGTGGTCGAACAGCCGCACCTTCGCCTCGGCGGCGCGTGCGAGGAGATTCTCCGCGTCGAACGCCGTCGGTGAGCCGTCGGTGGGGGGAGGCAGCTTGCGCAGGAAGTAGGTGCCCGTGTCGTTGATCAGGAAGAAGTGTGTGCCCTGGGCGTTGTCGGGGCTGCCCGCGGTCCGTCCGGCCATATTGAGGTTTGGCTTGGCCATGATCGGCTTGCCGTCGCGGGGGTCGGCGAACGGGCGGTCCGGCATAGTGAGGCCGGTGCACCCCGTCATGGCGATGAGGACGGCCTCTTCGAGGTCTGTCAGGGGTGTGCGCGGCTCCGTGGAGGTCCAGCTCATCGAGCCGGCCTCGACGGAACTGCCACGGCTGACGCGGTGGGTGCGGCGCCGCCAGATCGACGTGAGCAGCGGGCGTTTCATGAGGGCGTCGAGCCCGGCGTGGCTGTGCGGGTTCATCTGGTCGGTCATGCTCCTGTCCCTTCACGCCGGCTCGCCTGGAGCCTGGGCGAGGTGGCGGGCTATCGGTCACGGAAGCGGGCTTCGACCGTCTCGACGAGGCCTGCGATCACGCCGTCGGGTGAGGGGCTGTAGTGCGGTACGGCCCATCGCGTGATCTTGGCGTCGATGATGGTGGGCCGGCCGGAGCTCAGTGCCATGCGGAACGCGTCCTCGAACTCCTGGAGCGTCTCCACGCGGTAGCCGTCGGCGCCGCACGCACGCGCGTACGCGGCGAAGTCCGGGTTCTGGAACTCGACAAGGCCGGACTCTCCGTATGTCGTGAGCTGAAAGAGCTTGATCAGCTTGAATTCCTGGTCGTCGAAGATGACCCAGATGACGGGGATCTCGTGCTCGACGGCGGTCATCAGCTCAAATCCGGACAGCGAGTAGCACCCGTCGCCGCAACCGACGACGACCGTCCGTTCCGGGTGCGCCACTTTCACGCCGATGGCGCCGTTGACGTGCCCGGCCATGGGCCCGAACGAACCGGCCTTGCGGAAGTTCTGTCCCTCTTCAAGCTCCGTGTAATACCCGAGCCATGCCAGGTGGGCGCCCGCGTCGGCAAGCAGGACGCCTTGCGGCGGCAGCATCCGGCCGATCGTCTGCGCGAGTTGCCCGGGATGGATATTCCCGGTCAGGTGGGTGATGTGCCGGGCCTCGTAGTCCCGGCCGTCGACTTCGACCGCCGGGACTTCGCCGACTTTCCTCTCCATCGCGTCGGCGAGGGCCGCTACCGCCGGACGCGCATCGGACAAAAGAGCGTAGTCGGGCCGGTACGCCTTGTGGAACTCGGTCTCGGAGATGTTCACGTGAATGAGCAGCTTGTTCTTGAACAGGTCGTCGCGATAATTGAACGTGGCGTGCTGGTTGAGGGAGTTCCCGACGCACAGCACGATCTCGGCCTCGCGAAACGCCTTCCACGCACTCGCGTGGCCGCTGTCGGCGAAGACACCCACCGCGAGCGGGTGTCCCTCGGAGACGATGCCCTTGCCGTCCAGCGTGGTGAGCAGCGGGATCCGGAACCGCTCGATCAACCGCTTGACCTCCGGTCCCGCTCCACTCCGGACGGCACCGAAACCGACGAGCGCCACGATCCGTTTCCGCCTCGCGAGGGCGTCGGCCAGCACCGATGCGATCTCCTCCACCTGTTCCGGGTCGGGCAGGACCGGTGCTACCTCGAGCCGGATATCCCGGAAATTCGTGACCTCGACGCCGCGGTGGGTCAGGTCCTCGGGCACGTGGATGTGCACGGGCCCGGGCCTCCCCTCGAATGCGATGTTGACCGCTTCCTCGAGGACGTCGCAGGTGTCGGCGGCATCGTCGAGCAGGAAGGACTTCTTCGTGGTGGCCGCGAACATGGCCTGGGAGTCGGGCGTACGGTTCATGCCCGAGGTCTCGTTGAGCGAGCCCCATCCTCGCCATTGCCTCGCCGCATACCCCGAAACGGCGAGGACCGGATAGGAGTCGGACATCGCCACGGCCAGCCCCGAGAACAGATTGAACGCGCCGGGCCCGGCCGTGGCGAAGCAGAAGCCCAGCCGGTTCGTGTACATCGCGTAGCCACAGGCCATGAAGGACGCGGCCTGCTCATGTCGCGTGATGACCGGCCGGATCCGCTGCGAATGTTTGAGCGCCAGCATCAGGCCGGCGGCGTTCTCCCCGGCACCGCCGAAGGCGGCCTGCACTCCGATGCCTTCCAGGCCTTTGACGATGGCCTCGTAGACTCTCATCGGCGCTCCTTCACCCGTGCCCCTCGCGTCCTCGGGATTTCGCGACAGGCGCATTGACCTGTCACCTCCCCATGCACGAATGCGATATCGAATTCGGTCGGTTATGGGCCGATCCTTGCGTTGACCCATTGGAGTGACGGCGGACCGCTGATACTGAGGCTTTACGCACGGGACTCTATTCGGCACGCAGATTGATGTCGCTGAAACACGTCGGCCAAAACAGTATTTGACTCATACGAACCATGCCGCACCAGAATTGGCAGTTCGCCCACTGCCCGGCCGTCACGGCAAGCGGGGCCGGCACCATGGGCTCCGGCGGCGCTCCGGGCGGGAAAGGCATTGGAGGTCACGCGTTCGTACGGGCATCCTGTCCGGCCCCCAGCCGTACGGTCGTCGCGGTGGACGACTCGGGTACGGTTCCGGGTACGGCGAAGATGAACCGCAACCATATGGGCAACGGGTCGCCTATCGCGAGCGCCGGCTACATGGCCGACCCGGCGCACGCCGAGCCCGCGCGATGCAGTTCAACGCGGTTGTGGAAACCGACGTCCATGCGGTGAAGCTGTACCGGTCGCTCGGCTTCGAGGTACCGACAAACTGCCGGGCTCGGACTACGACACCAAGGGCTGTTCCAGCTGAGCTGAACTGGGTTTTGTAGCGGCCCTGAAGCCAGGCGTGATCGCCACGGCAGATGGGAGACACAGGTCCGATGCCTGCACCCCGGAAGTACCCCGACGAGCTGCGTCGAGCCGTCCGCGAAGTCCGGTCCTCCGGCCGCCCGGTTGCCCATGTGACCCGGGCCTCGGTGTCCACAAGGAAGCCTTGCGGGGCTGGGCCCGGCAGGCCGAGGCCGACCAGGGCAGCCGACCCGGCCTGCCGGCCACCGCCGAGCGGGCCGAGCTGAGGCAACTGCACGAGGAACAGCTCACCGAGCGCAACCGCCTCGGTCGGCTCCGTCGCCGACAGCTACGACAATGCCATCCTTCCGCCGGGACATGTCCACTCGGTGCCACGGGCCGTGGCGGAGTGCCTGGGGCAGGTTCCGCATGCGGCCCGTTCTCGTAATTCCGACTGACGCCGGCCCGACAGTGCGACAGGATGTCCGTTTGCCGTACTGGACGAGCGAAAGGCAGCCCGCATGCCGCCCCCCGCACCGCAGCCGGCTCCCGGACCGACCGACCCACTTACCGCCGAACTGGTGGTGGACGTTGCCGCCGCCGTGGCACCGGCCATCTCGCCGGACGGCCGCCTGGTCGCCCACGGAGTGGTCGCGAACGGCGGAAGGGGCGGGCGTCCGCACGGGTCCGTCTGGGTCACCGCTGCCGACGGCAGCACAGCTCCGCGCAGGCTGACCGACGGCACGGCCCGCGACCTCGGCCCGAAGTGGGCGCCTGACTCGGCCTCTCTCTTCTTCACCTCCGACCGCGAGGAGCAGGGCACCGCCCAACTCCAGCGGATCCGTCTGGATGGCAGCGAGGACATCGCCAAGGCCGAGGCCTTGACCAGGTGGCGCGGCAGAATCTCCGACCACTGGACGCTCCTCGACGGCCGCACCGTCGCCCTGCTCGCCAAGGACGAACCCACCGTCGAGGGCCAACGCCGGGAGGCCGAGCGCGACGACGCCAAGATCTGGGGCCAGCACCTTCCCGCCACCCGGCTGCGCCTGCTCGACCTGGAGACCGGCGCGGTCCGCACCGTGGACGGCCTCGGTGACCGGCATGTGGTCGGGCTGGCCCAGCGTCCGGACGGCGGCCCGCTGGCGGTGCTGAGCTGGTCCACCCCTGAGCTCGACCCCGGCGTCAGGACGGCGGAACTGCACCTGGTCGACCCGGGCTCGGCAGCCGTCCACGACCTGGGCCCGGTCGGGATCGAGGCTCGGTCCCCGGCCTGGTGGAACCACAACAGTGTCTGGCATCTGGCCCACCTGGCAGTGACCCCCGCTCACTTCGTCGGCGGGCTCGCCGTGATCGACACCGTCCCTCCGGAGACCGGCCCGGCCGTCGAACACCGCAACCTCACCGTCGGCATGTCCGTCAGCCCGACCGAGCTGGTGCAGGTCGAGGACGGGCCCCACTCGCGCTGTTCGCCGACGGGCTGGACACCGCGCTGTACCAGCTCCACCCCGAGTCCCTGCGGTTCCACCAGTTGTCCTCCGCCCCCGGCACGCTCGCCGGGCTCACCGCGAGTCGCTCCGGGGGAACCCTCGCCCTGCTGGCGAGCACCGCGTACGAGCCCAAGAACGTCCATGCGGGACCCACGGGCGGGTCACTGCTCCGGCTCAGCGACGCCGCGCCCGAACTGCGCAGGATCCGCTGGGGCGTCCAGGAACGTCTCAGCTACCAGGCTTCCGATCGACTCCAGTTGGACGGCCTGCTGATCCGGCCGGCCGGCCGCACTCAGGACGGTCCCTTTCCGCTCGTCACCATAGTCCACGGTGGTCCTTACTTCCGCCATGCCGACGAGTTCTCACTCAACGTGGTGGACTGCGGCCAATGGCTTGCGACCGCCGGGTACGCGGTCTTCCTGCCCAACCCCCGAGGCGGCTCGGGGCACGGCCACGACTTCGCCGCCAAGGTCGCGGGCGCGGTCGGCGGCGACGAGTGGACCGACATTCTCAGCGGGATCGACCTCCTGGTCGAGCAGGGGGTGGCCGACCCCGAGCGTCTGGGAATCTCCGGATGGAGCCACGGGGGCTTCATGGCGGCCTGGGCGATAGGCCACACGGACCGGTTCAAGACCGCCATGATCGGTGCGGGCATCAGCGACTGGGGCATGCAAGCCGGAACCGGTGACTGGGGAATCCTCGAAGGGGCGCTCGGCGGCAGCACCGGATGGGAGGGCCCGGGACCACACGTCCACGACCGGCACAGTCCGATCTCCTATGCTTCCAGGATCCGCACCCCAGTGCTGATCCTGCACGGCGAAGAGGACACCAACGTCCCGCTCGGCCAGGCGATCCACTTCCATCGCGCGCTGCGCCACTTCGGGGTCGAGCACGAGTTTGTCGTCTACCCTCGCGAGGGCCATGGGCTCCACGAGCGCGCCCACCAACTCGACGCCCTTCGGCGTGTCCGTGCCTGGTACGACCGCTGGCTGTAGGCCCGAACCGAGGCGGGTATCGAGGCGTGATCTGGCGGTTCAGGACCGGCGGGCAGTGGCGGGAGATGCCGCGGGAGTTCGGTGCCTGGTCGACCGTGCACAACCGCTTCCGGTAGTGGAGGGACACCGGCGTCTTCGAGGCCCTGCTGGAGGGACTGATCACGGAAGCCGCGAACGGGAGGAGCGACTACGCATCCGGGCTCGGCGAAACCCCCGGCTGAAGGCCGCTCTCCTGGGGCGATCGAGGGGCGGGCAGACCAGCAGGTCCACCTCGCCGCCGACCGCAAGTGCCGCCCGCTGGCGTTCGTCCTGACCGTGGGGCAGGCCGCGGCCAGCCCGCAGCTCATTCCCGTGCTCGACAAGATACGGGTCCGCGGCCCCGCCGGCCGCCCCCGCACCCGGCCGGACGCGGTCGCCGGGGACAAGGCGTATTCATCCCGCGGCAACCGGGCCCACCTGCGCAGACGCGGCATCAAAGCAGTGATCCCGGAGAATAGGGACCAAGCCGCCAACGGGAAGAAGAAAGGCTCCAGGGGCGGTCGGCCCATCAGTCACGACACCGATGACTTCGATGAGGAGTACCGGAACGTCGTGGCGGCCGACGAGGCTGATGGCGACGAGGGGACCGAGCGGTTCGACGATCCGGCGACCGTCGTACGGCGGTGGCATCGGCAGATGGATTTCGCCGATTTGGTGGCGGTCTGCCAGGGCTTCATCGCGGGCGCCACCCGGCTGGTGCCGAAGCTGCGGGGGCGTGAGTTCACCGAGCGGCAGCACGAGCAAGTGGGAAACGTGCTTGAGAAGTTGCGGGCGACCGCGCACTGGATCGAGACGGCGGTCGCCACAGGCCAGACCGATCTGGACGAGGCCCTCGCCCAGCTGCTGCGGGGCGAGTAGCCGTGAGGTGCCTGCCCGCCGATGTCCACGGCGAGGCGGTGCGCGAGGCGCTGGTCGAAGCGAGGCCGACCGGGGCCGGCCTGGCTCAGCTGAGCCACTCCACCCGACCCACCCCCTCCCAGGTGTGGGCCGGCATCAAGTTCCTGCGGAAGATCGCCGCGAAGGAAGGGCTCCCGCCAGTCACCCACTCGCGGTCGGAGGGGGTCCAGCCGTCGGAGGACCCGGACATCCGGGTCGCCTACGAGCGGGCGATCCTCACCACCGAGCTGCACCGGATCACCAACGTCATCACCGAGATCATCGCCCCGCACGCCAAGCGCCGGCCCTCGGACGAATGGGTCCGCCTGGTCCTGGAACAGCTCGGCGGGGTCAAGGCCACCCTCGAAGTCGTCACCCGAATGGACCGATAGGACTGCTGACGTGCGCGAACGCCGCTACCCCTCCGACACGAGCGACGCCGAGTGGGAGCTGATCGCCCCTCTGCTCCCGCCGCCCGCCTCCAGTCTCCCAGCCGGCGGTCACCCGGAGGTCTACGACCGGCGCGACCAGGGGCCTGCCGGTGATGATGATGGTCACCCCCGCCGGCCTCCACGACACGCACGGCGCCCGTGACTTCCTCTTCCGACTCCGCCTCGCGCATCCCGAGGTCACCCTCGTCTCGGCCGACTCCATCTACGGAGGCGAACTCATCCCCTGGGCCAGGGACCGCCTCCGCCTCACCCTCAAGCGCTGGGTGGTAGAAAGGTCCATTTCATGGATCATGAGGGCTCGCCGGAATCGCAGGGACTATGAAACGCTTCCCCAGCACGCTGAGGCGCAGAAATGTGCCGTAGTGGCCGGTAAGCGCTGGTCAGCGGGTGGCCGAGCTTGGACTGACCAGATCCTCCGTCACGGGCAGGCACTCGGAGAGCAGGTCGACGACGTCGCGCCAGGCTCGCTGTGCGTGCCGTGGGTGGTAGCCGACGCCGGGACGCACGGTGTGGTCGACCGGCGGGTGGTGGAAGGCGTGCAAGGCGCCGCCGTAGACCACGAGGCGCCAGTCGACGCCCGCGGCCTGCATCTCTTCGGTGAACGCGACCCGTTGCGCGGGCGGCATGATCGGGTCTTCCGACCCGACCCCGGCCCACACCGGGCAGCGAATGCGCGCCGCCTCGCCCGGTCGGCCCGTGGTCAGCGCGTTGACTGTCCCGATCGCGCGCAGGTTGACGCCGTCGCGCCCGAGTTCCAGCCCGACGGCGCCCCCGGTGCCGTAGCCGACGGCGGCGATCCGGTCGGGGTCGGTCCGCGGTTCGGCGCGCAACACGTCGAGCGCCGCATGACCGATGCCCCGCATCCGGTCGGGGCTGGCGAGCAGCGGCATGCA
This sequence comes from Streptomyces hesseae, assembly GCF_031845785.1. Lineage (NCBI taxonomy): Bacteria > Bacillati > Actinomycetota > Actinomycetes > Kitasatosporales > Streptomycetaceae > Streptomyces > Streptomyces hesseae. Next base: position 82,578 of record NZ_JAVRFI010000005.1, on the reverse strand, counting down.
ACGGGCCAGCATCTCCTCGGGGTCACCCAAATAGCGCCCGCCGTGAAGGTCGAAGGCCAGCGCTACGTATCCCAGCTCGGCGAGAGCATCGGCCCGGCGGCGCTCGACGTCGCTGAGCCCCATGCCCTCTGGCCCGAGCAGCACTGCGGGCCGGCGGTCGACTCCGGCCGGGAGTGCGAGGTGCCCGATCATCGTCAGACCGTCGGCCGGGTACTCGACCGTGCGCGTTGCAATCGTCGTCATGAGACTGGACTTTAGTGATCGTCGAGCCCGGTCGGGCCGGGGTTCACCGCTGGCAGAACAGCGCGGATGTCCCTCTGAAACGCGGCGATGGCTCACAAGAACCGTCAAAAACCCCGTTCCCACGGTAGTGCTATCGGATCACCTGCCCAGGCCACGGTGTTGGAGGCCGACCCTAGCGGCAGGATTCTGCCGTATACCGGCCCGGCCCCCTGAAGGGGCGTCACCAGCTGGGCACCTCACGGCTCAGGCGGCCTGGTCGAGGCCGGCGGCGGTCAGGTCCTGCTCGCGAAGCGGGGTGAAGTCGACGCCGAGCTTCGGGTCGGACGCCTCGGGCTGGACGCCGAGCTCGTGAGTGCTGTACTCGCCGAACCGGTTGATGTGCTCGGTCAGGTACGGCGAGATGTGCGCCAGGTCCTCCGGGTCGATTTCCCAGCCCTCCTCCAGCAGTTGACGGACGATCTCCGCGATGTCCAGGGCATTGTGGAAGATCACTGCGTTCGTGAGCAGCGCGTTGAACTTCATCGTCTTCCCCTGCGCGATCGGGTCGTTGTCCGCGATGACGCCGCGATTGCCGAAGCCGATCCACTGGGAGAACCGGTTGAACGACTCCACCTTGTTCGTCGCCGCGGTCACCCGCCGGCGACGCGGCGCATCCGACAGATACCGAAGGAGCTGCACGGTGCGGATCACGCGGCGGCAGGGTGCCAGACCTGGTCGGGCAGCTGGCGTATCGCTCGGCGGACCGGTTCGGTGACGGACCATCCGACGGAGCAGGAGGTGTGGGTCCCGTGCGAGCGCAGGGCGCGGATGTGGGCCACGAACGCTTTGGCGGATCCGGCGCTGTCCGCGCGGATGAGGATGTCGGTGCCGTGGCGGTGGGTGTCGGGGAGCTGGGCGAGCGCGGCGTCGAGCACGGTGATGTGGTCCTTGGCGGTGTTGGCCGCGGCGTTGCCGGGCCTCAGCAGACCGGCCAGCGCCTCGCCGGTGTTGTCCAGGAAGCACAGCAGCGGGTGGTAGCCGAAGCCGTGTTTGCAGGTTGGCGCCGCGTGTTCCGTCTCGAAGTGGCAAGCGACCAGGGCGGCGTCGATGTCCAGGACCGGGCGACCTCGCGGGCGGTGGCACGGGCTGTGCGTAGAGCGCCGAGTGCGGCCGGATCGATATCCGCCAGCAGTCGCCACGCGGTGGGAGTGGACGCGGTGGGGCCGAACACCTCGGCCTGGTCCCGCAGCAGAGCCAGGTCGGTGATCGCCTCCCCGCCGTCGGCCGGCATCACTGCCAAGTCCACTGCGATCCGGCCGGGGACGTGACCAGTACCGCGCGGTCGCAGATGGCGCAGCGCGTTCGTGAAGGCGGTGGTCAGGCTGGTGGCATCGGCGAGATCGGCCAACAGACGGGCCACAGCCCAGCCGGTATGGACGCCGAGCGGCTCGGTTACCACTCGACGACCAGCCTTGACACACCGCGCGTCGCGAGGCCCTCCCGCCATACCAGGGCCCCGTCCCCTGGTGCGAGTCGCAGGCCGGGGAAGCGCTGCCACAAGAGGGTCAGCGCGATCTTCATCTGTAGAAGAACCAGCGGCGCGCCCAGGCACCGGTGGGCGCCATGTCCGAATGTGAGGTGTGCAGGTCGGCGGGCGTTACTGCTCACACCCGATGTGCGAAATACTTCGGTGTCATGGTTGCAGTGCAGCAACGAGACGATGACGGCTTCTCCTTGGCGCACCGTCGCCCCGCCCAGGACGAGGTCCTCGTTGGCCACTCGGGGAAAACTGATAGGTGTGGACGGCGTCTTGCGGAGTAATTCCTCGACCAGCGCCTCCATAGATTTCCCGCCGGGCGCGCCGTCGGTGAGCAGTTCGAGTATGGCAAGGCTCAGTTGATGGGCGGTGGTCTCGTAACCAGCCATGAGAAGCGCCAGCCCGAGATTGATCAACTCGGTGCGGGAAATCTCACCCGACTGCTCAACCTGCACCAGCGCGCTCAGGAGATCCTGCCCGGGCACATCTCTCTTTCTTTCGATCAGTGAGGACATGTACTTGATAAGAGTCAGGACGTGGCGGCCTCTTCTGCGGACTCCCCGAGGCGTCATGTCGAACAGGGCGGTCACGGCGGCGTCGAAAACGGGCCGGTCCGCCACCGGCACGCCGAGCAGTGAGCTCAACGCGACCATTGGAAGGGGCGAGGTATAACCGCTGACCAGGTCGGCGCCTGGCCCCGCAACCTGTAGCTGATCCAGCAGTGCGCCGGCGGCTTCCTCGATCACCGCTGCCTGTGCGGTGACTCGGGCGCTGGTGAACGCTGCTCCGGCGACCCGGCGCAGCCGGGCGTGGTCCGCGCCGTCCAGACTCATGATCGAGTTGGGTGAGAGGTCGACGGATCCCCATTTCGGAGCATCGGGGTGGGTGGCCGCGGCTCTGCTGAGACGTGTATCGGCCAGTGCGGCGCGCCCCACGGCGTAGTCGGTGACCAGCCACATGTGATCACCGGTGGGCATCCGCACCCGTTTGACGGCCTCACCTGATGGCGCTGCCAGGAAGGACGGCAGGGGGCCGATCCTGTGGTGATCGAAAGTGCCGGACATGGTCAATGACTCCTGTTCGGAAGGGGCGGCCGTTCCGGCGCCTTCGGTCAGTTCCCGGAGCTCCTCCACGCTTCCCGCACATCGGGCGTCGTGGTCGAGCCCGCCGTGGTGCGAGCCACCGTCTCCCATCGGCGCCGGCGGGTCGGGCGAGCGGGCTTTCCGCCGCCCGGAAGGTGGCATGCTGTTCGGTCTGTCCGGCCTTGGCGGATGGATCGGCTCCCGGATGTTCGTCACTTCACGCGCACGGCGTGTTCCCTTCCTCTCAGCGAGTCCCGCCGCCGCGGCTCGACGCGTTGGACGCCTGTGATGTCAACCGGGCGTGGGCACCGAACTGCGTCGGCCCGTCGACCTGCACTCCGCGGGACAGGACGAGGTCCCGGAGGCGCTGTGGCAGGGCGTCGTCGAAGCGGAGGTGGTCCGGCACCGTGACTCCGGCGTTACGCAGCGGCGTCGCGATCTCGCGGCAGGTGGTGCTGAGCCAGTTGAGAACCGCGGGATCCCCCGAGCGGCCCGCGAGGGGCGTCCAGGTGGCCACCTCCGGCTGCCGGAGGCCGGCGTCGAGGAACGTCCGGGTGAGGCGGGGGCCGAAGTCGGGGACGGCGCCGGTCGCCAGGAAGGGGCCGGGCCACAGCGCGTAGTACTCGTCCCACTCCGGCAGCGGCGGACGCGACGGCGACGCGTTGGTGAAGTCCATCTCGTGCATGACGACGATCCCGTCCGGTTTCAGCAGGGACGTCAGACGGCGCAGCGCGGACGCGGGATCGGGCAGGTACATCAGGATGTATCTGCCGACCAGGACGTCGAACTTCTCCGGCCAGGTGAAGTCGGTGAGGTCCGCGACTTCGTACCGCACCGAGTCCACGAGGCCCGCTTCCCGTGCCAGGATCCGCGCCTTGTGGACGCTTCCGGGGTCACGCTCGATTCCCACGACGTGTCCGCCGGGCCCGACCAGTCCGGCGGCCAGCAGGGAGACGTATCCCAGTCCGGCGCCGATGTCGAGGACGCTCATCCCCGGACGTACTCCGGCCGACCGCAGGGTGCGTTCGGTGAACGGCGAGATCGCCTCGTTCTGCGTGGTCAGCCTTTGGTGCTCGCTGTCGGAGTGACCGAGCAGGTATGCGCTGTGCGCCATGAAAGGCCTCCAGGGCCGGTCATGCGGGGAGTCTCCCCACGGCAGGTGGCCAGGGGGCTCCGCGGTGTCTGCGGCACGTAGTGCCCTGTCGCGGACAGGTGGTGTGGTCCGGTGTGCCGGGTGCGTCATGCACCGGAGGGGGACATGCGGGTGTCCGAGGGTGGCGGGCGGCGCAGAGCCTTGCCGCTGGAGGTGCGTGCGATCCTGCCCCGTCGCACGAACTCGATCGTGTCGGGTGTGATGCCCAGCTCGGCCACGACACGTGCGCGGATGCGTTGCGTCGTGGCACGACGGCTCGCCTCGTCGTGCTGCGTCGTCTCGACGACGAGCCCGAGCCGGCCTCCCTCGTCGCTCCAGATCTGCTCGGCCAGGACGCCGTGGACGGGGAGGCCGGGTGTGTCCCGCACGACCGCCTCGATGTCGCTCGCCCAGTGGTTCGCGCCGAAGACGATGATCATCTCTTTTGTGCGGCCCACGATGTACAGCTCGTCGTCGTGCCACAGGCCCAGGTCACCGGTCGCCACCCAGCCGCCCGGCAGGAGGACGCGACGGCTCTCCTCGGGGTGGTGGTCGTACCCGGTGCTCGTGACGGACGCCCCCCGGACCTCGACGGCACCGACCGTGCCGGGCGCGGCCGGTTCGCCGCTCGCGGTGGTGAGCCGGACCTCGGTACGCCGCACCGGCGTTCCCACGCTGACCAGTTCGCGATACGGCCCGGCGCCGGAGGGCACCGGTACGTACCGGCCCCGGTTCAGTTCGTCCCGGTCGGCACGAAGCACCTTGGCCGGGCGGCCGAGCGGGGGGAAGGCGACCGCCAGGGTCGCCTCCGCCAGTCCGTAGGCCGGCAGGAAGACGTTCTCGGACAGTCCGGCGGGCGCGAAACGCTCGATGAAGGCGTCCTGAAGCCGTCGGTCGACCGGCTCGGCGCCGTTCACCGCGATGCGCCAGCGGGAGAGATCGAGGCCGGCGGGCGGCGCCGCGTCGCGCCGCAGGACGTGGCGGTAGCCGGAGTCAGGAGCCATGGTGAAGGTCGCTCCCAGCCGCCCCATGGCCCGGATCCAGTCCTTCGGACTGCGCAGGTAGTCCTCGGGCGTCAGCAGATGGATGTCGACGTCGTGCAGCAGCGGTGTCAGGAAGGAACCGATCAGGCCCATGTCGTGGAAGAGGGGCAGCCAGGTGCAGCCGACGTCGGTCCCGGTGAGCCGTGTGCCATGGGCGATGGCCTCCACCCCGGCCGCCACGTTGCCGTGGCTGAGCACGACGCCCCGCGGCTCGCTGCTCGTCCCCGACGTGTACTGGACGACGGCCGGGTCCGACGCCGTCCGCGCGACGTGGGCCGCGGACGGCTCGGCCACCTCCGGCACCAGGAGGACGTCGAGCGGGCGGGCGCCGTCGGACAGTCCCGGGCCGAGCAGCGGGAGCATGGCCGGAGCCGTCAGCACGGTCCGTACCCGAGAGCGGCGCAGGGCGGCGGAGGTGCGCCGGAGGTAGGCGTCGGACGACCCGAAGGGCGCGGGGCCGGGCAACGGCACGGCGACCGCGCCTGCCGCCAGCACGCCGAAAAAGGCGCGCGCGAAGTCCACCGACGTCGGCAGGACGAGGGCGACCCGTTCGCCGGGTTGCACCCCGCGCGACAGCAGCCCCGCGGCCACGCGCCCGGCCTCGGTGTAGAGGTCGCTGTAGGACAGCGCGTCGCCGTCCTGGCCCCGGCGCAGCACGTGCATGCCTCGCCCGGATCCTTGTGCGGCGACGCGGCCGAGCGCAGCGAACAGGGTCACGACAGCGGCTCCGCGCCGACCTCCGCGATCACCTTGGCGATCGCGGCCGCGAACTCTCGCACGGTGTTCGTCTCGAAGACGATGCGGTCCTCCACCTCGATGTCGTAGTGCTGCTCGATCTCCAGCACGATCTGCAGTGCGTGGATCGAGTCGAAGCGCTGCAGGGAGCGCAGATCGGTGTCCACGTCCACCTCCTCGACCCCGATGCGCAGTTGCTCGGCGACGAATCGGCGGACAGTCTGTTCGATGTCGGTGGTACTCGTTTGTGACATGGCGTGGTGTTGTCCTGTTCTGTGAGGCCGACGCGTCGGGGGCGCGGCGGGAGGCGGACTCCGGGGCTGATGGTCAGCGAGCGCCGGGCCGGCGGGCCAGGTCGCGCAGCTTGGCTTTGATGTCCCGCGGGGTCTCCAGCGAGTCGTCGTCCGCCAGGAGCCGGACGATCGACATCACCTTGGCGTCCGCGGTGTCCACCGAGTCGTGCTGGATGGTCTCGATACGGCGGATGCCGGCCGTGGATGTGGAGTGTGGATAGAACATGCCCGCCGGGTGCTTGACGCCATTGCTACGGTCCGCGAGCCAGATGTACGCCATGCGCAGCGCGGCGGTCCGATGGGCCGGATCGCTGTCGCACAGTTCCCGCATGAAGACGGAGAACGCACGGCAGTGCCGGGCCTCGTCGCGGGCCAGGAGCCGCCAGATCTTACGGATCACCGGCTCCGATATATGGGCCGCGAGCGCCTTGTAGAGGGCGGACGCGCGTGACTCCGAGATCACGTTCATCATGAGCGTGGCGGAGCGCACGTCGCCCTGCGGATACGGCTCTCGTTTGTAGAGCGCGTGCTTCGAACGGAGTTTGACCCCGATCCGGTCCAGGTAGCGGGCCTGGACCAGTGAGTGCCGGGATTCCTCCGCACCCCATTGCAGTGCCCAGGAGGAGAAGCTGACCTCGCCCTGCCATTCCCGCAGGAAGTTGTGGGCGCCGGGCAGGGTGCCGAACTCGATGACGGCCGCCTCGGTGAGGAAGTCCACGGTCCGTTCGTCGAGCATGCCGTGCTCGATGCGGTCCAGGTCCACCTCGGTCCAGTCCCAGCGCGTCGTCTCGAACCAGTCGAAGATCTTGTTGAACGTCATGTCGAGGTAGTAGTCGGTGTAGAGGTCGTCCGTCATCAGCGCGCGGTGCGCTCGCAGGGCCAGTTCGACCGAGGTGGTGAACCCTTCGGGCGCCACCGCGGCGCGCCGCACGATGTCCTCGACGTCCAGTGCTTCCGCCCAGCCGGGAACCGGTCCTGCCGTATCGGGTCCGACGACGTACACCCGGGTCCGGTTGAACCTTGTGTGCGACCGCAGTGCCCGGACGGCGGGCAGCGGCTCGGCGTCCGCGCCGATCCACACCGCCGCGAGCTCGGTTGACGGGTCGAACTCGTGCAGGTAGCGCTGCCAGTCGGCGTGTGCCGGCCGGTCCACGGTGACGTCGCCGAAGGTGGGGACGGCGAGCCGTTCGGCAGGGGAGATGGCAGTGGTGGGTGCCAGCAGGGCGATGGTGGGCGGGGGCACGGAGGGCGTCCTCTCTGTTGGTCTGCGCGGGCCGTCGGCGAGCACCTTGCCGCGCGGTGCGTGTGGCTCGGCTCCGTGAACGTGCGTGCCGCGTCAGCGTGGCCTGGGTCCTGCGGCGGGGCCGAGGAGTATGGGCAGCGCCTCGATGCTGTTGCTGACGAACGAGGGCACGGGCCGCACGGTCCACGTGTCGGACGGGGCCGGCCGCACGTCGGGGAACCGGGTGAAGAATCCGGCCAGCGCCGTCTCCAACTGGAGACGGGCCAGGTGGAACCCGATGCAGAAGTGCGGGCCGTGCCCGAAGCCGAGGTGGCCGGCCTGACGCCGGCGGACGTCGAAGAGTTCCGCGTCCGGCCCGTGGTGCTCCGGGTCCCGGCCCGCCGAACCGAAGGACGCGAGGATGGCTTCTCCCCGGTGGATCGTCTCGCCGCCGATGACGACATCCTCGGTCGGATAGCGCATCGGGAACTGGTTCACTGCGCCGTTCCAGCGCATCGTCTCCTCGACCACCGCGCTCCACGGGACCTCCCCGGCGCGGGCGGAGGCGAGTTGCTCGGGGTGGGTGAGCAGCGCGTGGCAGGCGTTGACCAGTACGTTGATGACGCTCTGGTGGCCGGCGAAGAACATCAGCAGGATCATGCCGTGCAGTTCGCTGTCGGTGAGACGGTCGTCTCCATCCTGGCGTGCCGTGAGCAGGGCGCTGATGAGGTCGTCCCTGGGGGCGTCGCGACGTTCCGCGACGATCTCCCGGAGCAGCGCTTCGATCCGCCCGTCGATCTCCAGTACCTGTTCGGGGGTGTTGTTCGTACGGGTCTGCATGCCGGTGAGCACGTGCAGCAGACGCCGCTTGCGCCGCGGGACCCCCAGCAGGTCCGAGATGACGGTGGTGGGGATGGGGTAGGCGAAAGCCTTGCGGAAGTCCACCGGCCGGTCCTCCGGCCGTGTGGCGAGCTGGTCGAGGAGCCCGTCGACGAGGTGTTCCACCCCCGGGCGCATGGCCTCCACCCGTGCTGGGGTCAGTGCCTGGTCGACCAGTCCGCGCAATCGCCGGTGATCCGCGCCGTGCGAGTTGATGACGCTGTCGGTCGCGACGAAGCCGATCAACGGCCACCCGTCCGGCACTTCGCCACGGGCCGCTGCCCCCAGTGCGTGATCCCCTTGGCGACCCTGGGATCCGTCAGCACTCGGCGCAGGTCTTCATGATGCGGAATCGCCCACGCCCGCACCCCGCCGGGGAGTTGGACTGGCACGGCTCTCCCCGTCGCCCGTAGGCGGGCGTTCTCCGCGTGCTGATCCGAACCGTTGACGTCCAGCGCGAACGGGCACCGGGACGCCCGGCCGGCGCTGTGCTCAGTCGACTTCACTTCATCTCCACATCGGGAAGCACGGGGTGCTGGGACGACTCGTCCGCCAGAAAGCGCACCACGTCGGTGCCGAATTCTTCGTACGCTTGAAACAGAAACCCGTGCCCGGTACCGGGATAGATCTTCAGCACTGAATGAGGCACATGTGACGCCAAGATGTTGCTCTTTTCCGCAGCGACCATGATGTCGAGTTCGCCGTGTGCGACGAAGGTCGGTTGCGTGATCGCCGCAAGCTCCCCGACGGCCAGCGGATCACGTGCGCCCCAGGCCTCCGCGGCTTCCAACTGGGCCCGCCAGGAGGTCTCGGTGACGCCGCCGGCAGGGCCCACCCGGCGTCGGGACAGGCGGCGGATGTACTCGATGCCGTGTGCCCGGCCGACTGCGGTCGGAGGGAAGAACAGGTGGATGATGTCTTTGGCGCTGATCAGCTTTTTGCTTATGATCGACCGTACCCGGCCTCCTGCGGCGTTGTCCTCGCCGAATCCGCGTGGCGCGGTTCCGGCGAGTATCAGGCGGCGTACCAGGTTCGGCCGGAAGCGCGCCAATGCCTGCGCCACATAGCCGCCCAGCGAGAACCCGAGCACATCGACGCTGCCCAGTCCCAGTGACGCCATGAACTCGGCGATTCCCTCCGCCATGGCCTCGACCGTGCTGGGGGTCGTTCCGTCCGACAAGCCAATACCGCGGTTGTCCACGACGATCACCGTACGGTTTGCCGCCAGCCTCTGGAGCAGGGCCGGATCCCACATGTCGATGCTGGCCCGGAAATGCGACAGGAGCAGCAGGGGCGGATTCCCCTTCTCACTGCCGAACCGGACGTAGGCGTAACGACAGCCATCAGGGGAACGGACAAAGCGCTTTTCCATGAAAAAACCTTCGTTCGAGCCCGGGGAATGCCCAGCAGGTAGCTGCGGCACGGTCGAAACGAACACGGCATGTCGAGGCGCGCGATTGATCGGAGGATCAGGCGGAACAATGCCGGGCGGAAGAATACCGAAAGGCTCTTCCTGCTCCCTGACTCGCCGGTGCGGGAAAAGCAACTGCACTCCGTGGGCCAACGCCGGACACAGTCACTGTTGACGTCAACGGCAGTCCCACGCCCCCCTCTCTCCCCTTGCGTTGCCGTTTCGGTCAGATTCGGCGGTCCACGTCAAGAGATTCCGCCGCGTCTCGCTTGTCGCAGGACCCGGTACCGACTATTTGCCTAATTGCCATAACGCGAGTAGCTCTTGGGTGATCGGATCGTAGCCGCGCTCTTCTTTTAATGTCAACGATCAGTGTCGGCCAGCGGGGAGGATCGATCCGAGTTCTGGCGATAGCGGTCGCCGGAAGCGTCGGACAATTAGCCTCGATCGTTCATGAGGGACCGTCAGCTTGTTGGCGGACCCTTTGTGGTGAGTGTTGGCGGGGGTTTTAGGAGTCTGGGCGGGTTGATGGCCCGGTTGTCGCGTCGGGTGTGCGCCGGGTTCCACGACTCCGGTCGGGGTGGTGCTGCTTGCAGGGACGGGAACGTGCTGGTCAGCCGGAGGTTCGGGAGGGAGTGAAGCCGGTCCGGGGCATCGGTGATCACGTCGGTCCAGAGCCAGTTCCTGACCAGGCGGAGGTAGCGGTGGCAGCTGCTGGTGATGAGCTGGGCGGCGGTGGAGAACAGCCGAAGCCGCAGGCGGCGGGGCTCCCGGAGCCGGGCCTTGCCGGTTAGGGCGAGCGGGGGACATCCAGGCGAGCAGATCGAGGGGCGATCTGGATGATCTCCAGCCAGATATGGTTCCGCACGGCGCCGTGGAGGGACAGGTTGCGCAGGCCGGTGGCGCGGGCGGCGCGGATGCGGTCCTCGACCGGGGCCCGCTGCCGGTGGCGCAGTTCGAGGCCGGCACCTTGAGGACGGCCTGGTGGATGGCGTCGGTGATGGCCATCCCGCCGTCGTCGGCCGGGCCGGCGTCGCCTGATGCTCAGCCGAGTTTCTTGCGCATCTTCACCGAGGTCGTCTCATAGCCGAGCGACTCGTAAAGGCCACGCGCGCTGGTGTTGAACCCAAAGACGCTGAGACCCAGCGTATGAGCGCCCTGCGCCCGGGCGTATTCCTCGCCGAGGAGCATTGCCATTCGTCCGAGGCCCCGACCACGCTTGTCGGCGTCGATCACGATGTCCCAGATCCACCAGGCGCCGGCGTCATCGCTCGTGTCCGGTCCGATCCAGAGATAGCCGACGGTTACCCCGGCATCGTCGACCACGTCGAAGACCACATGCTCCGGGGCAGGTGTACCGGACGGAAAGGAGCGAGCCATGCTCTCGTCCGCATGCCGGTAGGCGTCCTCGGGCGTCTGCCCCAACGCAATGAGATCCTTGGCGTATTCGGCTCGACTGCGCTCCAGCCAAGCAGAGAAGTGTCGGGCGTCCAGGGGGCGAAGGATTACAGGCACCAGCCCAGCCTCCCACACCACCGACGCCGGAGTGATGCCGCCCCGGACCAGAGGTCACGGCACATCACCAACAGGGCAAACGTTGCCTGCTATGGCACTAGATGAACAGTTCCGAGGGCACGGCGGGGCACTTCCAGCGCTACGAGTCGTACCAGCCGAAGCGAGACGGGCAGCCTGTACCTGTGCATGCTCGACCAGGCCGCCGGCCACCGGAACGGGGTCTCGATCCGGCGGCCGTAGCGGTGGAGCGGCCCCGGCGAGGGCCGCTGACGCCAGCACTCCTCGCCGTCCGGTCTCTCAGGTCCGGTCGAGTCCGTCGCGGAGCCGGGCCAGGTCCTCGGCGCTCACGGTGATGCCGAAGTCCTCCGCCAGTACGCGTCCGAGGTCGTCCGGAGCGATCTTCCGCTCTGTGTACGAGCCGTCGGGCCGGAAGGTCGTCCATGTCGTCGCGTCGAGCCGGTGGTGGCGGTCGGCGCTGAACTGCTGGACGAAGGGGCGCTGAACGAAGGGGGAGCGCGGGTGGGTGGAGACGTAGTGGCTGCCGACGACGTAGTCGATGGGGTACTGGGGGTTCAGGGTGAAGGTGTGCCGGTCCAGCCAGCCGTTGTCGCGGCGCTGGTGCAGCCACCAGTCGTCGAAGCCCTGAGCCCCGGGACGCCGCTCCAGTCGGAACCCCCACCCGTCGAACTCGGCCTCGGTGCCGTCGGCGAGCTCGATCGGTTCCAGCGGCCCGCAGCCGAAGCCGACGTCGCACAGCCACAACCGCTCGTCGTCGGCCGCCGTCACAGCCAGCAGCGCGTGGGTGGCGGGCAGGATCTTGGGGGAGCCGAGCGTGACGCGTCCGCTCATCGCCGTGAACCGGAACCCCAGCCGCTCCAGAGCCGCCGCGAACAACGTGACGTGCTCGAAGCAGTAGCCACCACGACCACCGCGCACGAGCTTGCCCTGGACGGACGCGAGATCCAGCAGGACCGGAACGCCCAGGACGGGGTCGAGGTTCTCGAACGGTATCGAGGTGACGTGCGCCCTTTGCAGCCCGCGCAGCGCGTCCAGCGTCGGGGCCCGCTCCCCGTGGTACCCGATGCGCTCCAGATAGGCGTCGAGGTCCAGGAGGTCGCCGCTCCAGTCGTAGGCGAGGTTCATGTGCGTTGCGCTTCCTTCGTCCATCAATCGATCATCCATCAGCCGATCGAACGTAGTGACGACTGTATGGGGCGTGCCCGTCGCGGGGTATCTGTTTACAGTCGGTACGGGCCTCGGTCATTGGTCCTAGGGACACGGTCCGATATGCCCGGTGGGCCCCGGCAGCCCCAGGTGGACCCAGCTCAGCACCAGCCTGGCATTCTCGCCCGGCAGCGCGAACTGCATGCCGAACAGGACCCTCGGGCGCCTCGGAGTCCGGCGGTGCCAGCGCCCAGAACGCGTTTCTCGGCTCTCGGGTTCCGATGCCGATCAAGAACAAGTCGCCGTGATGATCGGCCGGCAATGCCCGGGAGCTTGCTGGGCACCTGCCCGCGAGGTCTTGTCACCGAACTCTGCCCGTGCCGAACCAGCATGCCGCGACTGGCTGGGATGCGACGACTTCCGAAACGCCGGCCGAGTGATCATCCGACCCGGCACACCAGTCCGCTCCGTACCCGAATGCCGGAGTTCAACGCTCCGTAGTCAGCACGGGAGCCAGTACCGAGGCATTAAACCCTGCTAATCACGACAAGTCGCCTCGGTGATTCACTCATGCGAGTTGGGATTGGTGAGCGGCTCTCTCCGCCCTCTCATGGCCTCCCCGCACACGCCCCGCCCCCGAACTGTGTCCCCCGACCACATAGGTCCCTGACCTGCCGCTTCCTACCCTGTGGCGACGCAATGACGCGCCCCTCCCTCCACCCGGAAGCGGTGACAATGACCACCTCCTCGCCACGCCCGCCAACGCCCAACTCGCTCCCCAGGATCGTCGTCGCCAGCCTCATCGGCACCACCATCGAGTGGTACGACTTCTTCCTCTACGGGTCCGCGGCCGCGCTCGTGTTCAACAAGCTCTTCTTCCCCGGCTCCGATCCGCTCGTCGGCACGTTGCTGTCGTTCCTCACATACGCCGTCGGGTTCGCCGCGCGGCCGTTGGGAGCGCTGGTGTTCGGGCACTTCGGGGACCGGCTGGGGCGGAAGCGGCTGCTGGTGACCAGCCTTCTGATGATGGGCGGTGCGACGTGTGCCATCGGGGCGTTACCGACGCACGCCTCCGCCGGATCACTTGCCCCCGTCCTGCTCACCACGCTACGCCTCGTGCAGGGATTCGCTCTGGGGGGTGAGTGGGGTGGGGCCGTGCTGCTGGTGGCGGAGCACGGGGATCCGCGGCGGCGGGGGTTCTGGGCCTCGTGGCCGCAGACCGGCGCGCCGGCCGGGCAACTGCTGGCGTCGGGCGTGCTGTCCGCGCTGACGACCCTGCTGCCGGACGAGGAGTTCACGGCGTGGGGCTGGCGGATCCCGTTCCTGCTGTCCGGCGTCCTGGTGGTCGTGGGCTTGTGGATCCGGCTGTCCGTGGACGAGTCACCCGTGTTCAAGGCCGCGCGGGCACAGGCAGAGACGCGGCGACGGGACGTCGGTACGCGCGAGCGGATGCCGGTCGTCGCCGTGCTGCGGGACCAGTGGCGGGACGTCCTGGTGGCCATGGGCGCGCGCATGGCCGAGAACATCGGCTACTACGTCATCACCGCCTTCGTCCTGGTCTACGCGACCGAGCACACCCACCTGCCCAAGCAGACCGCGCTCAACGCCGTACTGATCGGCTCCGCCGTGCACTTCGCCGTCATTCCCGCCTGGGGCGCCCTGTCGGACCGCGTCGGGCGACGGCCCGTGTATCTGCTGGGTGCGGTGGGCGTCGGGGCATGGGCGTTCCCGTTCTTCGCCCTCGCCGATACGGGCTCGTCCTGGGCGCTGGTCGTCGCCGTGACGGTCGGGCTCGTGTTCCACGGGGCCATGTACGCGCCCCAGGCGGCTTTCTTCTCCGAGATGTTCACGACCCGGGTGCGGTACTCGGGGGCCTCGATCGGGGCGCAGTTCTCGTCCGTGGCCGCCGGCGCCCCGGCTCCCCTGATCGCCACCGCACTGCTCGCCGAACACGGCAACGGAACCCCGGTCGCCCTGTACGTGATGGCCGCCGCGGCCCTGACCGTGGTGGCGATCGGCTGTGCCCGGGAGACGCGCCACCGCGACCTCTCCGACGGCCGGGACGAGCACGACCAGGACGATGCAAACGATGAGAACGACCAGAACGGGCGCGGCACGCCCTCACTCGCCCCCGAGCGCCGGTGAGATCCGGTGCAGGCGCAGCGCGAGCTGGATCTCCAGGGCGCGGGCGGGCGACTGCCAGTCCGCGCCGAGGAGGCGGCCGACCCGGTCGAGCCGCTGCGCGACCGTGTTGACGTGCACGTGCAAGGCATCCTTGGTGCGGGCCGGACTCATGCCGCAACGGAAGTAGGCGTCGAGCGTGGAGACGAGGTCGGTGCCGCGCCGCGCGTCGTAGGCGACGACCGGCCCGATCGTCCGGCTGACGAACCGTCCGGCCGCCCGTGCGCCGCCGCCGGTGCCGGTCAGCAGCAGGCCCACGAAGCCGAACTCGTCGGCCGCCGCTCCCTCGCCGCCCCGGCCGAGCGCGTGGAGCACCTCCAGGCAGCGGCGGGCCTCGGCGTAGGCGGCGGCAACCCCCTCGGGACGGGCGGCGGGCGCGGGGACGGGCGTGGAGGCGCCGACGGTGACGGGGGAGTGGACGGCCTCACCCAGGCGACGGGCGATGCCGCTCGCCTTGACACCGACGCCGTCCTCGACGCCGTCCTCGGGGCCGTGCGGCAGGAGCAGCACGGCCCCGCCGTCACGGGCCACCGCCAGGCCCTGCTCCGTAGCGGCCAGGTGGGCGGCCGCGGCCCACAGCCGCTGCCGGTCGGCGGGGGCGTCGGCGGACTCGTCGGCGATGCGGGCGGCGAGGACGACGTGGGGGGCGTCGAGGTCGGCGCGCAGACGGGCGGCGCGCTCGCGCAGGAGGCGGGGCGCCCGGCCGGGTGCGTCGAGCAGGTCGTCCAGGAGCTCGCCCCGTACGCGCTGTTCGGCCTCGCTCGCCGAGCGCCGGGCCAGGCGCAGCAGCGCGGTGACCATGGCGGCGCGTTCGAGGGTCCGCCGGTCGGCGGAGTCGAGTCCAGGGCGTTCACGTAACCGGATCGCGCCCAGCAGCTCGTCGCCGGCGGACACCGCGGCGACCCAGTCGTCACCGTGCCGGACCGCCCGGCCCTCGGCGCGGGAGTGCTCGACGGCGGCCGACGGCCCGGTTCCGGTGGCGGGTGCGAGGAACTCGGCCTTACCGCCGAGGACTTCGGCGACGGTCTCCAGGACGTCGGGGACTCCGCCGCCGCGCAGGACGAGCTCGGTGAGCCGGTCGTGGATCTCGGCGGCGCGCTCGACGGCGGCGCTGCGCTCGCGGACGATCGCGTTGGCGGCTTCCAGATCGGCCAGCGCCGAGCGGGTCTCCGCGAGGAGGTCGGCCGTGTCGATGGCGACCGCGGCGTGGGCGGCGAAGGACGACAGCAGAGCGATCTGCTGCTGGTCGAAGACACGGGAGCGGCGGTCGGCGGCGAAGAGCACGCCGATGACGCGGCTGCCCAGCCGCAGCGGGACCCCGAGGATGGCGACGAGTCCTTCGTCCCGCACGCCGGAGTCGATGGCCGCGGTGTGCCGGAAGCGGGGGTCTCGCAGATAGTCGTCGGTGGCGTACGGGCGCGCCGTCTGCGCGACCAGCCCCCCGAGCCCTTCCCCCATGCCGAGCCGCAGCGCCTGGAAGCGGGCGGACACCGACCCGTCGGTGACGCGCATGGAGGTGTCGCCGACGGCCGCGTCGTTGAGGGTGAGGTACGCGGCGTCGGTGCCCAGCAGCGAACGGGCGCGCCGGACGATGGCCCGGAGCACCTCGTCGATGTCCCGCAGTCCCGCCAGGTCGTGGGCGGTGGCGAAGAGGGCCGACAGTTCGGCTTCGCGCCGCCTGCGGTCCTCCAGCTCCGCCCGTACGCGCAGCGCGAGGAGCCGGGCGTGCTCGGCCGCGGTGAGCACGCCCGGCGGCGCCCCCTCGGCGCGGGCGCGCAGGACGGGCCGCTCGTAGACGTCGGCGGGGGCGCCGTTCGCGAGGAGCTCCAGATAGGCGGCGGAGGCGCAGCCGACCGGGCAGCCGGCAGGGGCGGAGGCAGGGGTGCCGGCGCGGCCCGGAGGACCGGCTTCGGCGCACTCGTGAACCTGCTCGTGGGTCTGGTCGTCGGGCATGACGGTATCGTCGTGGATCCGCCTCAACGAGCGGTCCATCCACCGTCGATCGTCAGAGTCGTCCCGGCTCGGGTGCGACGAGAGGATTGAGCACCTGTGCCCGGTCGGTACGACGCCGGCCCGCCCGCCGGGCGGGCCGCTGTCATCCCCCGGCCGTGCTCAGCCCCGCGGCGGCCATCAGACGGTCCGGGAAACGGGCGTCTGTGACGACACGTACCTGCTCGAGCTCCCCGAGCACCCCCGCCAGCCTGGGCAGGAAGCGCACGGTGAGCCGGTCACCCGGGGCGATCAGTCCGTCGAGCACGCCTTCGGCCAGCACGTGATTGAGGTGCACCAGCGCATCGGCGACAGTGCAGTCGGCCGCGGCCAGATACAGCACGCGATGGGCGGGCGGGCGATGCGTGGACGGGCGATGCGCGGACGAGTGGATTGCCGGGCGCGGTGCCGTGGGGATCTCGACGGTGATCTCGGAGCGTCCGGGGAGGCGGGCGGAGCCGGTGAACAGTCTGAGGAGCCTGCGGAGGCTTGTCGTCGCGGCCGCGGGGGCCGGCGGCGTCCAGGCCGCGGACGCGTCGTCGGCGATGCCGGCGAAGGAGAAGCGGTCCTGTAGGTGGAGCGGGTTGCCCGCCAGGAAGATGGTGCGGGTGAACGACCGCTGCCAGGCCTCGGCCTGTACGGGGTCGAGTCCCAGGGTGAAGCGGCAGGTCGAGCGGATCCACTGGGCCAGGTCGAAGCGGTGGACGACCGCGGCGACCAGGACCGCCTCCTCGCCGCCGGTCGTCGTGATGTCCGCGCGTGCGGCCAGTAGCCCTTCGAGGGTGGCCAGGTCGTGCCGGGTCGCGAGATCGGGACGTACGGCGGTGAGCCGGGCCGCCGCGATCTCGCGCAGGTGGTGTTGGACCGGGTTCACCGGGTTCACAGGAACACCCCCGAGAGCAGGTCGAGGCCGGGTGCCGGGCGTCGGGTGCCCATCAGGCTCGACGTCAGCCGGTAGGGGTTGACGTGGAGGTGATCACCGCGGTGACGCGCCAGCCGCTCGGTGAGGGCCTCGTCCACGGCCGGGCCCGCGGAGTCGATCAATCGCTCGGCCCGGACCAGGCACTGCCGGAGCAGGTCGGCGCGGAAGGACTGCTGCTGCCCCGGGCCGAGCACGGCGATGAAGTACAGCCGCATGCCCAGCCGAACGGCGGCATCGCTGTGGTCGGCGCGCGCACGGTCCAGGAGCGCCCGGGCGTGCGTGTCGTGCCAGCCGCCGTGGCGGGCCGAGCGGATCCGGCCGTCGATGGGGACCCGCCCGATGGGCACGCGGCGGACGCTCGGCCCCAGGGCGGTCAGGACGCGCGCCAGCTGTTGGTAGTCGGAGTCGAGTTCGGTGTCGTAGAGCAGCACTACTTCATCGAAGTCGGCTGCCATCGGCATGAGTTCGCGCAGGGCGCAGGCGAGGTAGTTGGGACGTCCGTCGGCGGTCACCAGTTGCCGCAGCGGCAGACCGAAGCGTGTGAGGTCGAGGTGGACGGGACCGCCGAGCGCGCGCTGGTCCAGGCACATCCCCAGGGCGTCGAGCCGGTCGAGGGCCGTCTCGAGGTCGTACCGGGGCGGCTGATGGCGTAACAGCCCCGGGTCGTGGAGGCCGAGCTGTGCGTACTGTGCGGTCCACAGCCGCAGGACTCGTTCACCTGCGGGGTGCACCCATCCCTCCTCCACGGCGGCCGCGTAGTGCCGCAGGTCCTCGGCCGGTGCGCGGCCCTCCTCGGCGCGGAAGGCGACATAGAGCCGGCCGATGTCCTCCTCGGTGGCGTCGTCGTAGCCGATGTCGCCCTGTGTCCGGTCGAGGAACTCCCAGAAGGCCAGGGTCTGTTCGCAGAGATGATAGGTGGTGTGACTACTGCGGTAGGTGACCTCGGCCAGTTGCCGGGTGGCCCGGAACATCACATCCGTCCACAGCAGCCCCTTGAGGTGGCTGGGGGTCAGCGGTTTGGAAGGGGTGATGGTGACAGGTGCCAGGAGGACCCGGGGCCGGCCGGCGGTCCCGCCGGCTTCCGGCGCCCCGGCCTCCGGCGCATGGGTCGCCATGGGGGAGACGCGCATGTCAGCGTTTCCGGCCGTGGACGAAGAACACCCGGCTGACCCCGGGCTCCGACCGTGGGGTCACCGGGTCGGGCCAGCGCCCGAAACCGGCTCCCTCCTCGCCCGGCTGCACCGCCCGCGCCTCGTAGCCATGGCGTGCGAAGAGGGCCTCGGGCTCGTCCGTGCCGGAGATCCAGGGGCAGCCCCAGTCGGCGAAGACGTCGAGCAGGCCCTTCATATGGGGCTGGGTGAGGGAGGTTTCGTTGACGAGGTCGGCGGCGATGGTGCTGCCCGGCGCCGAGATCGCGGCGATGCGGCGCAGCACCCGGTCGACCTCGTCCTCGGGCAGGTAGTAGAGCAGCCCTTCGACCAGCCAGACCGAGGGGACGGCCGGGTCGTACCCGGCCTCCCGGAGATCCCGCTCCCAGTGGGGCGAGGTGAGGTCGACAGGGACCTCGCGCCGGTCGACCCGGGGCGTCTCGGTACCCAGCAGCCGCCTTTTGTGGTCGAGCACCGCCGGGCGGTCGAGCTCGAACCACCGGACGCGGTCGGGCCAGTCGAGGCGGTAGGCGCGCGAGTCCAGGCCGGCGGGAGCGAGCACGATCTGGGTGGTCCCCGGGTCGGCCGCGGCCCGCTGGAGGAGGTCGTCGAGGAACCGGGTGCGGATGGCGTTGTAGTCGGGGGTGCTCGGCAGCGTGCCGTCCTCGCCGGGCGTCACGGCCGCGGCGCGGACCTCGCCGAGCAGGGCCATGCCGATGTCGCCGCACAGGGTCGCGGCGTAGGGGTCCTCGTAGAGCCGGTCCTCCCGCCGGGTCTCCACGGCGCGCAGGGCCGCGGTGAGCAGTGCGGTGCGCTCGACGGGGTCGTGCAGTGCGGTCACGGCTCTCTTCTCCCTGTGGATTCGGTGTGTTCGGCGGGTTCGTTGGACGTGGATGCGCCTTCGGTCAGCCGGGCCCATTGCTCCGGGTCCTGCCGGAACAGCCGGTCCTTGACCTGGGTGGGCCGGGTGCCGGCGGCGACGGTCCGTTGCCAGTCGCGCAGGAAGGCATCCGCTTCGAGGCGCAGCAGTGACGGCGCCCCGAGCCGGTTCTCGTTCCGCGCCAGCCGGTAGCCGTCGGACTCGCGTCGCAGGGCGTCGTCGAGGCGAGCGATGAAGCGTTCGCCTTCCTCGTCGTTCCAGGGGGTGCGTGGGGCGACCGCGAACTCGTAGCGTGACCGGTCGACGCGGCAGGAAACGTTGTGCAGTTCGAGGCCGCCCGCGCGCAGGGCACTGTCGACGGCCCGGATGACCTGGGCGTCGCGCAGGCGCTCTCCCGCGTGGTCGGAGCGGGTGCTGCGGCCGGTGTACTCGAGGCGGGGCACTCCCTCGTCGAGGTCCACGACACGGACCACGTCGCCGACGGCGTAACGGTAGAGCCCGCCGACGTGGCTGAAGACGACGTGGTAGTCGCGGCCCGGTTCCAGCTCGTGCGGCCCCAGGCTCGCCGTGTCCGGGGCGAGGTCCTCGTCGGCGTCGGCGAACTCGTACACCGAGGCGGTGACGACCAGGCTGCCGGCGGAGGGGTGCCGGTCCAGTGCCACGCCGACGGGTCCCTCGGAGGCGGCCACGGGCGCGGGCAGCACGGTCACACCGGGACCGAACTGTTCGCGGAGCCTGGGCAGGTAGAGCCTGGCCAGGCCGGTGGTCCAGCAGAAGATGGCGCGCATCCGGGGCCAGATGTGCAACGGCCGTACGGTGCCGTGGCGCTCGGCGAGCCGCTCGAGCGCGGCCGCGCGCTCCGGGTCGGGCACGCTGTAGGGATGCCCGCCCAGGGTGCCGTCGCGGATCTCCTTGACGATCCGCGGCCACCACAGGTTCAGCTGGTACGGCAGGGCGGCGACCATGGCCGGGTTGATGCCGATCACACAGCGGACGTCGCTCTCCACGGCGAGGCGGAGCCGCAGATACATCTTCTCGAGATGCTCGCCCGCCTCGACGGGGACCGGCAAGGTCGCCCAGGGGGCGCCGGTGCCGGGTTCGGCGGAGAGCGGCTCGCCGAACTTCTCGCCGAAGTCCACTTGGCTCGCACCCACGTGGGGGCGGCCGGAGGTGGTGGTGGGCGGGGCCGTCAACGGGTCGTGCTTGAGGTTGAGAACGGCGCCGGGGTGCTGGAGGACGTCCGGGAAGTGCTCGATGAGCGGCGCCCACGCCGCGTAGTAGAAGGGGAAGAACGTCGTACGCATGAAACGCGGAGTGACCGGGATCTTCTTGTGGGCACCGGTACTACCGCTGCTGGTGAAGAACACGGCCGGCTGATCGGCCGTGAGGACACCGGTCTCGCCGGCCGCGGCGCGCTCGATCCAGGGCTCCAGGTCCGCGTACGTCTGCACCGGGACGGCTTTGCGGTAGTCGTCCAGGGTGCGGATGGCGCCGAAGCCGTGTCGTTTGCCGTATTCGGTACCGGAGTTGAACTCCAGGAGGTCGGTCAGGACACGGCGCTGGTGGCCATCGGGGTCGGCGAACGCTGCGCGCAGCCGACTGCGTTCGCCGAAGACTCGCTCTTGATAGCGGCGCAACCGGTCCGGGTCCGCCCAGGATTCAGCCAAGCTCATGAACAAGCACTCTCCGTATTAATTCGGCGGTGTGCGCGGGGTCGTTCTGCTCCTCGACGACGGTCACCGGCAGGTCCCGGATTTCGTCCCACATGGCCTTGGCGAG
This sequence comes from Streptomyces hesseae, assembly GCF_031845785.1. Taxonomy (NCBI): domain Bacteria; kingdom Bacillati; phylum Actinomycetota; class Actinomycetes; order Kitasatosporales; family Streptomycetaceae; genus Streptomyces; species Streptomyces hesseae. The sequence continues at coordinate 61,444 of NZ_JAVRFI010000005.1, read as the reverse complement.
GTCCGTCTGGTATCGGTGGAACTCGTCCCGGCAGGGCTGCGGGCCGTAGTACTCCAGAGGGTTGAGGTCGGCGCCCTCACGACAGCGCTGCCAGGCCGTCTCGGGCGTCACGTCGAGGTAGATCACATGGCGCGGCCGGGGGAAGGAGCGCCACCAGGCGAGCATGGGGTTGTGGTCCGCCGCCCCGGCGAGCCGGCATTTGGCGAGGTACTTGTAGTAGTACGAGTCGACGACGGCAGGCACCCGGGCGTCGGACCGCAGCAGCTCGTCGCGGAGATGAACGACGGCCGTCTGCACGACGGTGGTGAGAAAATCCGCCGACCAGGCCTGCCCGTTGGGCACGACCTCCCGGACGAGCTCACGGCGCAGCCGGTTGAGCAAGGCATGCTCGGGGGCCAGCAGCGTTCCATCGACGGACAACGTTTGCCACTCCTGCGCTTCACGGCCCAATTCGGCCAGCACCGTGGACTTGCCGGCATAGTCGGGGCCCAGCACAACGCAGAACGGCGGATGTCCGGCGTCAGTACCGTGATGGGGCCCGGCAACGGTATCGGTCGTCATGACAGTCCCCACTCACTGTCCAGGAGGTCGAACACCTCGCCGGCCGAGGGCTCGTCGAAGTCGAACGCCTGGCCGCCGGACGCGGAGCCCGGGCGGACACCTGCGTCACCAGGTCGTTTCCGCCTGCCGTCGTAGCACGCCGCGCGGGGGTACAGATCAGCCCGTGGCAGGGCGTCCAGGGCATCTGCCGTGTGGACCACGGCCCGTCCCGGGTGACGAGCGATCGGCTCGCCGGTGACTCCAGCGGTCAACGCATGCCTGGACATCCGTTCCCCTTTCTCGACGGCGCCGAGAAGGAGGCGCCGACGCCTCGCCGGCGCTGGTGACGGGCCGCTCTCGGAACAGCCAGCGAAACACAATCGGTCTAAGGGATTTGCGAGACTTCCAGGCCCGGGCCGTATGGCCCCCGCAGTTCCGCCGCGGCGCCGCCACAGCGAACCCGGCTGGGGAACGACGCCGGACTGACGGCACCCCAGGGTGTCAGTTCATAAGGAGTAGCCGTGTGTTGGTCGCGAGCTTGCGGTTCACGCTGGTGCTCTGTACGAAGATCGTGAAGTCGTCGTTGTGGTCGGGCTTGACGCGGGCTTCCGTGTCGGGCAGGCCGAGCAGGGCTCGGGCCTCGGGCCCCGTGTACACCTGGTCCGACTTCTTCTCCAGCACCGCGATCTGCTTCCGTGCCTGGATCTTCTCCGGCTTGCTCAGCTGGTAGAACGCGCCACCGGTGCGGTAGGTGTGCCCGCATTCGATGACCCAGTCCCGGATGGCCGCGTCGCGAGTCACCGGGATCAGCTGGTACTCGGAGGGATTCACCGGGGTGAGGCCGGCCGCCTTGATGGTGTCCTTGTTGACCGCTTCCGCACCTGTGGAGAACACCGCTCGTGATCCCCGGATGCCCTGAGTGCGGCCCACCATGAATTTCTCGGTGGCCTCCTGGATGACCTGCCCGGCCTCCTCCAGACCTTGTGTGCTCGTGGCGTCCCAGATGGCGATGTTGTCCTTCGGGAAACCGAACCGCATGGCCTCGCGCTTGCCCATCTGGTCCGGCACAAGAACGGCCAGCGTCCAGTTGTCCTCCTGCGCCTGGATCATCCCCGCCACGGCCTCGACCAGTGCACGCGGATCCCCGGCAGGGGCATCCGGGCAGTGATGACTCGCGTTCTCCTGCCCGTCGGTGAGGACGAACGTCAGAAAGCTGTGGTCGCCGTACAGCTGAGCCGTCTGCGCCAGCTCCCGCTGTGACTTCAGCGCGGCCGCCAGCAGAGCCGTCATCCCGCCGACCCGGTACAGCTGCTTCAGCGACGGCATCCGCAGCACGTCCTTGTCGTAGATGACGCACTCCACCCTGTCGGCGAAGACGTACACCGTGACGCGGGTCTCCTGGTCCAGCTCCCTCGACCGACGGGCAAGATATGCGATCTGCTGGTCGGCGACTTCGACGACCTTGCGGCTCAGATGCGACATGGACGAACTGGCATCCAGCACAAGAGCGACGTGATTGATGTAGTTCTGGTTCCCGGACATGACAGCTCCCCCTCGTTCCCGACTCGATGCTCCTACCGTCTCACCCACCACTGACAATCCATCCGGGATCCCGGACGGAGCTCTCGCCCCGAGCCCGTGCTCGGGGAGGAGGGGGGAGGGGGAGTAGTCGGCGATCTCGGTCACTGCCCCGGTCTAGGGCGGAAGCCGCATGATGAAAGCTTTCCAGCTCACCCGTTCAGCCTACGTGCCGGCACGGACACCAAACCTGTCGACTGAACCAGCCTCGTGGTCACACGACATGCTGTCGGCTGGTGGTCTGGGAGTCTTCGAAGTAGGAGTCGAGTGCTGTGTCCAGTTCCGTTGCCCACTGCTTGGGCAGGTTCCGGTTGGGTGCCTCGATGTAGGTGCGGTAGCTGCGGCGGCTGGTGGTGTACACGGTGACAGCGAGCCGGCGGCCGAACCGAGGGGTGCTTGTTTCCACCGCGCCGATCTCCGGCCAGTCGAACTCGGCCGTCTCGCTGTCCAGCCGGAGCGTGATGCCGGTGCCGTCTATGGTGATCGAGCCGCGTTGGTCGGATACCTCGAAGACCGGGCCGTCGGCCACCGGCCGGCGTTCGCTGTCGGCGACAGTCGCCTCGGTTTTCGTTTCCGCTTCCGCCGCCGGTTCTGACGCGGCGCCGGCATCCGGTACGGCGTCCGCTGGTGCCGCCGGACGCTCCTGCGCCTTGGTAGGGCGTGGCGGGGTCAGACCGGGGACGAACGCCGGATCGGTTCCGGCGGCGTGCACGGGCGGGTTGTTCTTGCCTTTGAGGTGCTCCACGGCGGGCAGTATGGCCGATGAAGCTGTGCAAGCGGTAGCCGGTCCCGGCCGGCTGCCTTCAGCAGGCCGTTCCGGTCCTGGCGCCGACGAACGGCAGCAGACCCTCTGGGGCCGGTGGTGTGATCGTCAGGGCTTGCGTTGTCCAGGTGCTCGGCGAACAGGGCATCCACCGCGGGGATCGCGAGGTCACTGCCCGGTAGGACGAAATTTTCGTTCTGGAGTCGATGACGCGATGCTGTCAACTTTTTGGGTTGGTAGGCGGATTGGGTCAAGTGGGCGCAACACCCTCCAGCGCTCTTGGGTCCGCGGTAGTGAAGTCATGAAGATTTCGGCGACATCGCGGTGGCGGTCGTGCGAGCCGCCGCACCGGTTCCGGGGCGAGGCCGATAAGGGAATGTGAAACACACCACACGCCGTCAGTTGGCTTGCGGATCAGGCGTTCGCATAGATTTAAGGTGTTGCGTCATCGCCTGCTTTGCGTGTAGTCGGTCGCCGATAATTCAGTCAACTATTGAACAAAGTGATTCGGTTGATCCTTAAACGCAATTGAGAGTTCACCACTCGGCTGTCGACTCGCATCGCTCGACCAGGACGCCCGGCTCCCGCCCGCCAGGCGGGTACCGTGAGCCGATGAGGCAGATCGATCCCACCGGGACCGAACACACCGAGAAAATCGGCCTGATGTCGCACGGCTCCAGCCCCGAGACAAGAAACCTGCTGGGTTTCCTGAACGCGAAGTAATCTTTCTTTCGACTCCCCTCCGTTTTCCCGTTCCCGGCCCGGAAGGTGCCTCTTGTTCGCCCTGCTCGTCGATGCGCGACTCGCCGCCAAACTCAGCGACCTGCCCCTGGTCGGCGACCGTATATCCCCTGACCACGACCTCGGCATCACCGGTGTGAAAGCCGTCATCGCCTCCGACGCCCTCACCGTCGATCAGGTGAAAGCGCTCAACGAACAGATATCCCGCCTGGACGGCGACCATCCGAGGTTTCCCGAGGAGACCCGCGGGCGCGCTCTGGTGGCCCTGGACTACGAGTGGGGAGGCGAAAAGCGCACCCCTCTGATGTTCCGCCTCGTCGGCGCGAAGCCCGCCAAGGACCACGAGAACGAAGCCCCCGCCCCGAAGCCGCTCAACGCCACGCCGGTTCCAAGGACATGGGCGGCGCCAGCCGCGACGGACATCCAGGCAGCGGCGACTCCACCGGCCGCACCCGACGACACGGCGGCTCCGGCCGCCGCGTGGGTCACCCTCGACCGCTCTTTCGGCCCGCTGTACTTGCGACGCCTGGGTGCGAGCTACCAGGACGAGAAGCTCTGGGTCCTCTGCGACGCCACGGTGCACGCCGGCCCCTTGGAGCTGGGCGTGGACGGACTGGGGCTGGGCATTGCCCTGGACGGCAAGGACTTCACGCCCTCCGGCCGGCTCGATGGGCTGAGCCTGTCCTTCCGTAAGCCGCCGCTGGAGATATCCGGCGCGTTCGTGAACAAGCCGGTCACCGCCGACTCGCCCTACGACCGGCTGATCGAGGGCAGCGCCCTGATCAAGACCCCGAGCGCCAGCTTCGGGGCGATCGGCGCCTACGAGCACCTCAAGAGCGGCACCCAGTCGATGTTCCTGTACGCGGAGTTGGGGGCCGCGTTCGGAGGACCTCCCGCCTTCAGGGTCACCGCGGTGAAGGCCGGCTTCGGCTACAACAGCAGCCTCCGCGTGCCCACCATCGACCAGGTCGCCGGATTCCCCCTGCTGCGCGGGATCGCCGACGCGGGCCAGGACACGCCGCCCGAGCCCCTGGACGTGCTCAAGGAGCTGACCGAGGGGACCGGCGACGCTCCCGCCTGGGTCACCCCGCGCGAGGGCAACATCTGGCTGGCCCTCGGCCTGAACGCCGACATCTTCGAGGTCGTCCACTGCAAGGCCCTGGCGTTCGCCGAGTTCGGCCCGGACGACCTGGTGGTGGGCCTGCTCGGCTCGGCCAAGGCCCAGTTCCCCGACCCGGCGAAGGGGCTGGGCGAGCCCTACGCCAGTGTCGAACTGGACATCTCCGCGGTCTACCGGCGCTCCGCCGACATGCTCGCCGTCGACGCCCGCCTCGCCCCGGACAGCTTCCTGCTCGACCGGTCCGTACACCTGACCGGCGGTGCGGCGCTGCGGCTGTGGTTCGGCGGCAGCGACCACCCCGGCGACTTCGTCTTCACCATCGGCGGCTACCACCCGCGCTACACCCCGCCCGCCCACTACCCGCGGGCGGACCCGGTCGGCGTCGACTGGACCTCCGGCTCCGAGCTGACGGTGAAGGGCACCAGCTACTTCGCGCTGACCCCCTCCGCCGTCATGGCCGGCGGCCGCCTGGACCTGCGCTACGACGGCTCGTGGGCCAAGGCCCGGGTCGACGTCGGCTTCGACGCCCTGGTCGAGTGGGCGCCGTTCCACTACGAGGTGGACGTGTGGGCGGAGGTCACCGCCCAGGTGTGGCTGCTGTTCGGCTGGAGCGGCGAGGCGTCGCTGGGCGCGCGGCTGTCGGTGTGGGGCCCGTCGTTCGGCGGCACCGCACATGTGAAGGTGCTCGGCATCTCCATCCCGATCGACTTCGGCGAGCCCAAGGCCGGGCCCGCGCCCATCGGCTGGGAGCAGTTCCGTACGCTGCTGCCGCAGCACCCGCTGACGCTCGCCCCCGTCGACGGACTCCACCCCGACCACGCCGCGCAGGCACCGCAGGGCGGTTCGGACGCGTGGACGGCCTCCGCCGACGGTTTCGCCTTCACCGTCGGCAGCGCGTTCCCCGCCTCCGCGCTGAAGGTCAACGGCGTGGACGAGGCAGGGGGCAAGACGGGGGACAAGACGGGGGACAGCCCCGCCAAGATCGGCATCCGTCCGATGGGCAAGTCCGGCCTCGACGTCACACTCTCGGTCACGGTCGAGGAGGAGACCGAGGACGGCCGCTGGCGGCAACTGCCCGCCGAGCACTGGCAGGACTGGGACGTCAGCGTCCACAGCACGCCGCAGCCGGCCGCGCTGTGGGGCGCCGGTGAGGCCGATGACGCACTCAGCAGCGCGGACCCCTTCGTCCACGGTCTGGTCAGCGGGGCACGCATCGCCGTACCGGCCCCGCGCCTGCCCGAAGCGGCCGCGTCCAGCCGGAGCGGCCGCCTCGACCACGCCCCGCTGCCCGAAGGGATCCTGCCGCTCGACCCGGACGCGGCCCCCGCCGGGGTCCACGGGGAGCGGGAGGCGACCGCCGGGACCGGTGCGCTGCGGGTCGACACACCCGAGCAGACCGCGCTGCGAAAGGCCGCGCTCGCCGCCCTGGCCGCCGCCGGTTACCCGCTCGACGCCGCCCCGGAGCTCGACCGCTACGCCCGCGAAGCGGCCTTCTCCTCCCCGCCCCTGCGACTCGTCCACTCGTGAGGACCTCATGACCACGCCCCCGACCGAGCAGTCCGCACCGGCGGACGACACCCCCGTCACCTTCCACGACCACCTGCTGCCCGGCATCGAGGCCGGCCGCTACCGGATCACCGTCGACCAGCAGCTTCCCGCCGAGGACCTGCCGGGAGCCCGGCTCGACCCGGTGGCACAGATCGTCGACGTACGGGCCGCGCAGTTCCGTCTCGACCCCTCGTGGGTGCATGCCGTGTACCCGGCCGCGCACAGCCAGGGCCCCTTCCACGGCCTGCTCCCGCACATCACGCTCGACCCGGCGGCCCTGCCGTGGGAGCGCGAGCCCTTCACCGGCAATGTCCAGAACCGTGCCCGGGCCCCCTGGCTGGCGCTGCTGCTCTTCGGCGAGGGCGAACTGCCCGGCGACCCCAACGCCCTGGGCACCACCGCCTCGCTGACCGTACGCGCACTCCTCGACGGCGACGCCGCGGTCTCCGGGCCCGCCCTGGACCGGGACGCCGTCGACCCCGCCCTGCTCGACACCCCCTGCCAGGTCGTCGACGTACCGCGGGATCTGCTGGCACAACTGCTCCCCGGGCCGTCCGACCTCGCCCTCCTCGCCCACGTCCGTTCGGGCGGAGAGGACGCCGCGCCCACGGACGGCCAGGGCGGCCGGCCGGGCAAGGACGCGCACGCGGTCATCACCACCGCCCGCTTCCCCGCCGCGGCCCAGGGCCGGTACGTGGCCCACCTGGTCTCGCTGGAGGGCCACACACCGCCCGGGCAGCAGGCCGACGGCAAGCCCGTGCGCCTGGTGTCCCTGCACAGCTGGACGTTCACCTCCTGCGCCGAATCCGGCGACAGCTTCGGCCGGTTGGCAGGCCGCTTCACTCCGGGCAACGGCGAGCACAGCGCCGCCCCGCTGCGCCCGGCCTCCGCCGCGGACACCGGGCTGCCGGAGGAACTGGGCACCCTGCTGGAGCAGGGCATGGTCCCGATGACCCACATCACCGAGACCGGCGAACGCGCCCTCGCGTGGTACAGCGGCCCGTTCCTCCCCCGCGTAGCACCCGAGCTGCCCCGGCCGGCGGACGGCCACTTCCCCGACGCCGACGGCCTGCTGCTCCACGAGCCGCACACCGGCACCTTCGCCACCGGCTACGCCTGCGCCTGGAACGTGGGCCGCGCCCTGGCCCTGGCCGACCCCGGCTTCGCGACGACCCTGGTCCGCCTGCGCCACCAGGGCCGGCTGCGCCGGGCCACCGACCGCCAGTACGCGACGTACCGCCGGCAGCTCTTCCACAGCGCACCGTCCGCCGGCCCGGTCGCCCGCAAGGCCGCTCGTGCGGCCGCGCCGACGCCGCGCGAGCAGCCGACGCCGCGCGAGCAGTTCGAGGAGCTGCTGCGCGGCGACGCTCTCGGCGCGCTGGCCGCGACCTTCGGCATCCCCGAGGACGACGAGCCGCGCCCCCGGACCGTACGCGCCGCTCCCACCGCGGCCCGCCTCGACGCGCCGAAGCGCTCCTCCGTCCCGCAGCAGCCGTCGTCGGACGCGCGGGAGACGGCGGCGTGGCTGGCCAAGTTGCGCACGCTCAGCGGAGTGCCGTTCGACTGCCTCGTACCGGACCAGCGGATGCTCCCGCCCGAGAGCCTGCGCCTGTTCCACGTCGACCGCGGCTGGCTCCACGCCCTGCTCGACGGCGCGCGCAGCCTCGACCGGCACATCGGCGCCGACGCCACGACCGACGCCGAACTGGACGATCTGCTCGACGGCCGGGGACCCGTGCCTGCCGCCGGTCTGCTGCTGCGCTCGGCCCTCGTCCCGGGCTGGCCGACCCTGCGCGTCGAGGCCCGTGCCGCCGCCGGGACCGCCCCGGTCGAGGTGATCCGCAGCGAGGCCCTGGGTGCCGACGTCCTGCTGATGCTCTTCGACCGGATGCCCGACCGTCTGACGATCAGCGAACCGCGCCAGGGGCTGCACTTCGGCCTGGACGACCAGGGGAACGTGGCCCTGCGCAGCCTGGCCCCCGGCGAGGTCGGCCGGCCACTGGGACGCTGGGTGCCCGTCGGCGCCGACCCGGCCCTGACCGTCACCACCCCGGCCGGGGCACGGGTGCTGGACGTCGGCAGGCTCGCGGCCCGCCTCGCCGAGGACGTCAAGCCCGGATCCCCGCCGCTCTCGCCCGCCGAGTTCGCCGTGCAGCTGGTGCGCGCCCCCGAGCAGCTGACCCTCTCCTTCGAAGGAACCACCCGATGAACACCGACCTCCTGGTCCCCGTAAGGCTCCGGGCCCTGGTCGTCAACGACCAGGTGCGCGGCCGGGACTCCTTCCTCCGCTGGACGCCCAACTACCACCTGCTCGGCGTCCACCGGTCCCCGGAGCCGTCGCCCTACGCGAGCACGGAGTCCTCCCTGGAAGCGGGCGTGTACCTGCACTGGGAGCTTCCGGCGGCACTGCGCCGGGCGACCACGCCCGGCGGCGAGGTCACACTCCCGCCCGCACCCAACCGCTGGCTGGTCGTCCGGCACGCCTACACGGCCGAGGGGGAGTACGCCACCGCCGCGTGGGTCGTCGAGAGCGACTTCCTCGACAAGCGCACGGGCACCGTCCCCTACCTGCGCCCCGGCCGGGGCCACGTCACCCCGACCCGGATCGGGCGCCACACCGAGGCCGCGCGGTGGACGGAGTCCGCGGCGGAGCAGCCCACCTTCCTGACCGCGACCGGCCCGGGGACCCTGACGTTCGCCGCGTTCCAGCCGCACTGCCAGGACGTCTTCTCCTTCCACGACCCCCTGGCACAGTTGCCCCACCAGTTCGACCGCCTGGGCTACCAGGTCATCGGGTGGCACGCGACGGGCTCCGACGACCCGCTCGCCGACCCGCGGGTACGCGAGGCTCTGGAAGGCTCCCTGGGCTGGCAGGTGGACGGCACCCCGCCCCCGGGGGCCCGTACCGTCTACACCGGCCGCGTCCACAGCGTGTCGCCCCACTACGACCCCTCCGGCGAGCAGCGGCCCGACCCGACGGTGGCCGTCGCCGACAGCGCACGCTCCGCGCTCACCGCCCTGTCCGCCGGCAAGGCGGCCACCGACCCGTCCCTCACCCTCGCGCCCGCACTTCTCGACCAGCTCCAGAGCAACACCCTCGCCCGGGCGGACGAGCCGGACAACACCCACCACCTCGCCGACATCCTGCTCGGCGCCGGCTTCGGCGAGGGCACCGCCTCGTACGCCTGGCACGCGGTGCCGCCCAGCACCGCGGACGAAGCCGCCTCCCCGGAGGACGAGCGCCGCGCCCGGACCGTCGAGGCCGCCCTGAACGCCGCGCAGCACGCCTACGACCGGGCGGACCGCGAGCTGGCCGGGCTGCGCCGGAGGCTGTACGGCATGTGGCGCCTCCAGGGCCTGCCCGTACTGCCGCGCGGCTACCACCACCAGCAGCTGACGCAGGAGCTCGACCCCGCGCGCGAGGGCAGCCTCGCGGCCCGCGTACGCGCCGAACGGCAGGAGGCCGACCGCCTCCGGGCCGCACTCCCCGACGGGGACACACCCGCACAACTGACGGAATCGGTCCGCCAGTACGCCCAGGCACACGGGCTGCCCACCGGCTGGGACCTCAAGCGCGTCGCCCCGGCCCTCTTCCACCGTGCCCTGGACCCCGCCGTCGTCCTCCAGGGCGCCGGCTCCATGCCCGTCTCGGACGACACCACGCTGCGCTGCCGGTTCGGCGACCAGACCGTGACCGCCGTACAACTCGCCGACGATTCTGCCGAGTTCACCGCCGACCGGGCCGATCTCGCGTGCAACACCCTCGACCTCGGCACCGGCGAGCACTCCACCATGCCGGGCTCCACCCGCGCCCTGCTGCGCGAGGCGTTCCTCCTCGACCCGCACAGCCCGGCCGTCCAGCCGCGTCCGACGGACAGCCGACCGGACACGGCGCCGGCGGCGACTCCGCGCACCGGCACCACCCCGGCCTTCGGCAACGATCCCTGGGCACAGCCATGGCACCCCCTCCACCTGCTCTGGGAGATCGAGTACCACCCCCTCCCGCACGACCAGTGGCAGTTCGACGGCGACCGCTACTCCTGCCCGCAGCCCCGTCCCGAGGCCGCCCGCACCTACACCGGCCGGACGCTGCTCAGCGACCACCTGCCGCGGAGCCTGGCCGGCCAGCTCCGGCAGTACGCACCCGACGACCCCGAACTCGCCCCGCACTGCGACGCGTTGGCCGAGCGAGTGGTTCGCGGGGACGTGCTGTCCAGCTCGCTGGCGGGGCTGCGCGACATGCTCATCGGCCAGGACCCCGGCCAGGGCGTCCCCCCGCTGGGCGCGCCGCCGGAGCTGACGGAACTGATCGGCGACGCCTACCGCACCAGCCCCGACCCGGGCCCCCTGCCCGTGCCCTTCGAGGGCTGGCCGGACTCCGGCTTCCAGCAGCTGCGCGCAGGCCAGTTCCGCTTCCTCCGGCTGACCCTGGTGGACTCCTTCGGGCGCGCCCTGGACGTCATCACCCCGGCGGGCACCGGCGGGACGAGCGGCCTCCGGCACCCCGTGGTCGCCGACCGCCTGCGCCCGCAGCACGTCCCCGAGGCCCTGGACACGACCCCGGAGCACGTCATCCAGCTGCCGCCGCGCCTGCCGCAGGCCGCGCGCCTCGGGCTGGACCTCATGGACGCCGCCCGCGACACGCACCAGGCCACCCACCTGGACGACGGCAGCCCACTCGCCGGCTGGATCGTCCCCAACCTGGTCGACGGCTCGCTCACGGCATACGCGCCCGACGGCACCGCCCTCGGCCTGCTGCGCCGGGCGTACCGCATCGGCCGGACGTCCCGGGAAGCCGTGTGGACACCGCTGCCCGGCGCCGACCCCGCCGACCTCGACGCCCTGCGCACCGCCTTCCCTCACCTGCACGCGCTCATCACCTGGTTCCAGGGCGCCGGCGCGGACAGCAGCCCGCTGCCCGCCGCCATGAATCTCCTGGAGACCTCGCTGGTGGACATCGTGCCCACCGCGGGCACCGCCTCGGCCGCGCTCGCCGGGCGTCCACTGGCCCTCGTCCGCTGCCGCCTCCACCTGGACCTGGACGGACCGCCGCCCACCGACCCGGGCTGGCAGCACATCTTCGACCACGAGCCGCCGCGGCCGGAGTTCACCGGCTACTCCTGGCCGGTCCGCCTGGGCGAGCGACTGCGCATGGGCGACGGGCTGGTGGGCTACTTCGCCGACGCCGACCCCGACGTGCTGCGCACCGTGGTCCCACCGGACGACGCGCATCCGCGCATCGCCGCCATCGGCGACGGAACCCATCTGCGCGTCACGGCCGGAACACCCCAGCACCTGACCCTGCTCGTCGACCCGCACGCCCCCGTGCACGCCACGACCGGCCTGCTGCCCACCACGACACTGGAGATACCCCACCGTTTCACCGACGGACCGCTGACCCGCATGCGCAACGTCCTGCGCACCGGGCCACTGCTCACCCCGGCGGCCGCCCTTGCGGAGGGCACCGTGGCACTGCCGGTGCGCACCGTCGACGACCAGACGTGGACATGGGCGGAGCGTGCCGTCGACGGCACCTGGGCCCACTTCGCCACCTCGGCCGCGAGCACCACTCCGCGCTGGAACGACCGGGCCCCTGTACTCCGCTCCGGCCTGCTCACCTCCCGCGGCCCGCTCGCGCCGGCCGACGCCACCACGTCCGAGTGACCCCGCAAGAACCGAAGGAAAAAGCCACCATGAGCGCCAACAACGGCGGCACCAGCCGCCTGACCTACGGCCTGGCCACCGTTCCGGCTCCCCTGGCCACCGACCGGCCGGCCCACATCGACATCGTCGCGTCCAACTCGGGCACCGAAGCCGTCCTGTGCAAGCAGATCCTCGTCGAGATCCCCACCGGCGACCTCGCCCAGGACCTCGTGCCCGCGGGGCACCGCATCGTCCCCACCGTCGAACCGGCCGACCAGTGGACCGTCGACGAGATCGAGAGCGGCGTCCTCCTCACCCTGCCCCAGGACGAAATGGCGGCCTTCACCCCCGGCAACACGCCTCTCACCGTCCGCCCCACCAGCGGCGAGTCCGTCTCCCTCACCACCCACGGACTCCTCCTGCGCCTCAAGGATTTCAAGGCCAACAAGCTCGCGGGCACCGCCTTGCTGCGCATCCGGGAGACCGTGAGCGTCGACAACGGCCAGACGTGGGAGACCAACCAGCTCGTCCTCCCGCTCGCCAAGTACCCGCCGGCCGAAGCTCTCACGGCCGACGTGGTCGGCGACCTCGCCCTCCACGAGGCCGACACCAACGGCAATCCCATCTCCACCCCGGCCACTCTGCTCAAGTCGGGCCAGAAGGCCGTCCTCAGCTGGACCGCCCCGGCGGACGCCACCTGTGACGTCTACTACAACGGCAAGCACGCCGAGCCACTGCGTGACCGGGACAAGTGGCAGCTCTCCGTCACCGGCCTCACCCGCGACACCCACTTCCATGTCCAGGTGACGCTGAAGCGCTCCGGCGACACGATCACGCGCCACCTCTCGACGGCGGTCGCCGTCGAAGAGCCCGTCTTCGAGCAGCTGACCGTGACGGGCAACCTCACCGTCGGCAAGGACATGAACGTCACCGGCGCCGTCGAGGCGACCGGCGACATCACGACAGACGCGCAGTTCCTGGATCCCCAGGGCACGCCGTTGCGGGGGAAGCTGGCATGACCGGCAAAGTCACCATCGGCGGACGCCTCAAGGTCACGGGAAACATCACGGCGGACAGCCACCTGAGGATCCGCAACTCAGCGGCCGGCAGCCAGGACCTCTTCTACAACGGTACGGACGAGCGGACGTTCACCGTCCCCGACCACGTCACCATCCTCTCGCTGTACGTCCGGGGCGCCGGGGGCGAGCCCGCCGACGGGGTGAGCGGGGGCAAGGGTGCCTGTATCCAGGCCTTGCTCCACGTCACTCCTGGGGACGTCATCGGCGTCCGCATCGCTCGCGACGGCTCATCGGGGGCCTCGGCGCAGATCTCCCACGACGGCGCGCTGATCGTGGGGGCGGGCAGCGGTGGAGAGGCCGGTGCGGCAGGCAGCCGGGGTGACGCCGGGAAAGCCGGTGGCGACGGCGGCCAGGGCACGGCCGACGGCTTCGCACATGGCGGTTCCGGCGGTTCCGGCGGGAAGGAGGGCGGTGGTGGCGCCGGTGGAGACGCCGGACACATCACCTCCGCCGGCGGTCCCATCGCCAGCGGCCAGCCGGGCGGCCCGGGGTCGGGCGGAAGCGACGGCGACAGCGGCGAACGCGGCGGCAACGGCTGGGGGTGGCTCGCGTACAACCCCGGTCTCGGCGGAGAAGGAGGAGGCCGGGGAACGTCCTCCGGCGTCGGCAATGGCGGTACCGGGGACTCCGACGCCGGCAATGGAGGTGCCGGAAGCGGACAGCAGGGTGGTGCCGGGGGATCCGGATCATCGGGCTATGCCCCTGGCGGCTCTGGTGGCTCGGGGGGCGCCGGTGGCTCCGGGGGCCGGGGAGGCCGGTCCGGTGCCAACGGGACCGCGCAGGCCCGGGCAGCCGACGGAGACACGGGTCGGGCCGGTTTCGGTGGTGGCGGTGGCGGCGGCGGAAGCTGGGGTGGAGGCGCCGGGATTCTCGGGAACTCCGGAGGCGGTGCCGGTGGCGGTGGCGGCGGTGGTGCCGGCGGCCAGGGAGGCCACGGCGGCCAGGGCGGCGACAGCTACTTCGACGCGGGCAAGGCCACGCTCATCTCCGCCGACGTGAACAACACCGGCGTAGCGAAGGTCACCATCGAGTGGGGAAACCACGTGTTCCCCGCGTAAACCGGGCTGCCGGGCACGACGCAGCACACGCCGTGCCCGGCCCCCACCGTGCCCTCACCCCGCAGCTCCGCGCCCCGCGCACGGGCCTGCTCAACTCCTGCCGCTGCCCAAGAAACCCGGCCCCACCCCGACCGCGTGCCCCCGAAGGAGAACAACTTGAGCCCTCACCACGGGCCATTGACGGATGGAATTCCCGCTCGCAAGCCGGCCCAGATCGTGCTCACGGACACCAAGGACACGACCTGCGCTGTCATCACCTTCCCGGAAGCGGACGATCAGCGTGCCGGTGCACCGCCGACCGTGATGATCGACTGTGGGAATTCCCGCGGTGCGCAGGAGACCACCGAGAAGATGCGCGCCACCGTGCGGCGGGCCCTCGCCGGGCGCACGCGCATCGATCACGTATTCCTCACGCACCCTGACTCCTCCCATTGCAACGCCTTGCTCCCGGTGACCCGGGGGCTGGAGATCGGGCAGGTTTCCTGCGGCGGAGACCTGCGGCAATACGCCGGCCTCCAGGGAGGAGCGGAACTCCACCGGTGGCTGGTCGGCAACAATGCGCGGACCTTTCCCCCGTCCTTCCGGGGATTGAGCGCGCCGGTCATCTCTTTCGCCGGAATGCAGCTCTATGTGCTCGCGGCGAACTCCACCGGCAATACGGGATCATCCGATACGGACGCGAATGGCAGCGTCCTGCTGCTGGTCTACGGTTCGTTGCGCGTCGTCTTCCTCGGCGACGTGCCGGGCTCCGTCGCAGCCGGCCTTCAGGCGGAGGTGTTCCCGGCCGACGTCGCGGACGGGCCCACAGGCCATCCCCTCGCACCCCAGGGACAGCTGCTCGTGCTCGGTCACCCCTCGGCCGACGGCGCCTATGGGTGGCCCTGGGGCCCGGAGGGGAACCACCGATACACCCTCCTCCGGGAGCACACCCCGTCCGCCTCGGAGGACGGCCCGGCCACCGGACACGCCAGCGCCGCGATGCTGTTGGAGGGCCCGTCGGCGGAAAGGACGTCAGCCGCCGAGGTGGAGGACAAGGACCGGTTCACCTTCGCCTCCGTCGATTCATGGACCGCCGGCCCTCAGCCGTCGCCGCCGCTGGGCCTCTCCGGCTGACTGCCGGCAAAGAGCCGATTTCACCGGTCCGTTCCCGCTCCCCGAAGCGAACTTTTCCACCCTCTTCCCGAATCAGGATCACAGATGCCGAACGGCAGTCAGAAAAAGCTGCTCCCCATTTTTCCGTACGTGCCGAAGAGGGTGCCGGAATGGGTGTACCGGATCGACGACCGGGGCCCGGGAGAGATATTCAAGGGCGGGTTCACAGGCTGGGATACGTACTATGACATCCCGGGCCACCTCGCGGACTGGAAGACTTACAGCAAAAAGAGCGGATTCGTCAGCGTGGCGCGGGATGCCGACACCGCCATGAAGATGTTCGTCCGCTGGGAGCTCGGCCCTCTGCTGAAAACTATGAAGGAAACCGACCTCAATGCCGGACTGGCCGTCCAGGAGCTCGTAAAGAAAGGGTACGACAACGAGGCGGAGCTCTCCAGGCTGCGGAAGATAGCACGGGAGCTGGCCGACGACCGGGAGGGCACCCACTTGAAAAAGTGGCTGTACGTGATCAAGCCGACCAAGTACCTGGTCAGCATGGAAGGCAATGTGCTCGATCCCGAGCGACATGGCCATGCCGGACGCAGGGCCCGGACACTGGTGAAGGAAGCCACCGAGTGGGACGCGCCGTGGCACATCCCCCCGCAACGGATCCTTCAGGCGTACCAGGTGGACATCACTCTGCGCTTCACCTTCACCGAACGGCCCGACGGCCGCTTTCCGGTCAAGCAGCACGCGTGGTCCTCGGCAAAGGACTTCATCAAGCATCAGCCGGACCGGAGCAAAGGGTTTCCGGGATTCGACAGGGGGTTCCGATACAACCCGTTCGAAGACGAAGCGGCACGCTGGACAGGGCTCGTCGGCTATTGGACGAAACTCGACGAAGCGCCCTGGACCCCTGGATCCCCGAAGTTCACCGCTCCCCGAGGATGGCGCGGCGAAAAGGAGTTCTGGCCGGATCAGGGCCGGGCGAACCCCGGCCACCCGTTCGGCACTCCGGCAGAGGTGGCTCCGATCGTCCCCAAATGGGCCCGTTGACGGCCGCGCGCAGCGCGGAAAAGTATGCAGAAGCGAAAGGCGAAGTGGTGTCCCTGTCGATGGCGCAGGTCCGGACGATCCTCACCGACTCGAAGGGGGATTTGACGCTCACTCCACAGCAGTTGGGGCATGAGAACGCCCTGGAACTCTTCGACGACTATCTCTTCACGGACGCTCTGACCGTCCATGACCCTGAGGTGGACCTCGAAGCGCCGGCCGTCACCGGCCGCTTGACACTGGCTCGCCACGGCGCCGACCTGCCCTGCACCCTGCGGTTCCTCGGTGATGCCCGGGGAGCGGACGTGAGCGCTGTGGTACTGGACGTGCAACTGCCGGACTGGCGGTTCCGGCTGGGCGACCTCGACCTCGACCTGGGCTTCCTGAGCACCGCGTGGAAGACGGGACGGCTGCACGCCGTCCTCACCCTCGGACTGTCCGAGGACAGGGGCACGGCCGTCGCGCCCCGCTGCGTGGTCCGCCTGCCGGGAATCGGCGCGGACCCTCAGCAGTGGGAGTTCGACGTCGCCCCTTCCGGGGCGTCGACGGTCACCGCGTCGCTGGCTCCGGGCGAGGGACTGTCCTTGTCCGCCCTCGCCGATCTCGCTCGGTTGCCGTTCGGTTCGGGTGCCGATTTCGCCCTTCCGGCAGAGATACCCGTCGCCGCTCCTCGGATACGGAAGATCCAGGTTGTCGCCGATACCGGCCAAAAGCGGCTGTGCAGCGTCTGGTTGCGGGTGGGCCTGGCCGATCACATGGCAGTGATCCCGGGGACAGCGGAGCTCACCGCTGTCGAGGCGGAGTTCACTCTGACCTTCCCCGAGGGCGGCCCCGTGCGGACCCGGGCCGCTCTGCACGCCGGTATCGGCGTGCACGGCTACACCCTCGGCGGAACCATCACGGTTCCGGAACTGGAGATGGCGGCCGAGGCGGCCGGCCCCTTCCCGGACACCGGCACACCGGCCGAACTCGCTTCCGGGAGCGGTCTGGAAAGCCTTCCCGTCGCCCATGCCACGGTCAGGGCCAATCTGCGGGAGGGAATCTATGCCCTCGCGCTCGGCTATTCGGCACCCGCGGCATCCGGTCCGGACTTCGCCCTGGAGAACGCCTCCCTCGAAATAGCCGGCCACGGGAGCGGGGCTCCGGATGTACGGATCCTCGGCGAACTGGCCATCGGATCCGCCCGGGTCCGCGCCGTCGCCGCCCGTACGACGGACGGCCGGTGGGAACTGGCCGGCTCAGTGCGCCATGTGGACTTCGCTTCGGTCGCCGACTGGCTGTCGGAACACATGGGAGTAACAGCGCCGGAATTCCTGCGAGGCGTCGTCCTCGACGACCTGTCCGTGGCCCGGAGGGCCGATGGTTCCTTCGAGTTCTCCGCCGACAGCCTGTTCTCTCTCGGCAGCCGCAAGGCAGACCTCCTGATCAGCGCTGCCAGTGGCACGGGCCCGGGCACTGGGCACCTGGAGGCCACGCTGTCCATCGATCTGCCGGCGGCGGCCGAACCCATGGTTCTGGAGCTCCGGGCGCAGGCAGGAGGCCGTGTGCAGGCCTCCTGGCAGGGCGACGCCGCGGTATCCGTGGCAGATCTCGTCGAATGGCTCGGAGGAACAGTGGACGATTCCGTACGGAATCTCCTGCCCAAGGTCACCAGGCTCGACCTCATGGCGGGGGACGACGGTGTCGTCGTCGCCGCGGACGCCGGAACCGTGCGTGCCGTATTCGCCACGGCGCCGTCCGGAACGACGCCCGCCCCGCTCGCGGACACCCACCGCGGCTGACCGACCACCTCCTCGCTTTCGGAGCACCCAGTGACTCACCCCTCCACCCCCGGGACGCCCCCCGCGCGCATGCGGATCACGATGGGCACGCGGGGTTCCTGCCCGGCTGTCGAACTCCGCCCGGGAATCGCCGTCACTTCCATGGCCCGCGCAACCATGCTGTCGCACCCGGCAGATCCCCTCGACCAGGCGTTCCTGGACCATGTGGACGACCTCCTCACCCGGTTGGAAGCCGTTCCCTCCGGGAAGCGCTTGGTGGACTTCTTCGGGCAGGCCACTCCGCTACCCGGCCCCCACGGGTTCGGCGAATCCGCCTTCACCGCCCGGTACGAGTCGGGGAATTCCCCGGCGAGCATCTCGACGGTGATTCTGTCCCGAGGGACCAGATCCTCCGCGGATACCCGTGCCCTTACCGACGAGACACCCACCGCCCGCTCCGGTCTCGGCTACTTCTCGTACATCGAGTTCAATCCGCGTTTTGCCGTTGTGCAGGACAGGGTCATCCTGGCGCCCGAGATCGTCCTCGGCCATGAACTGATCCACGCCGCCCACATCGTCGCCGGATCAATGGAGAAGAACGAGGAGGAGCAGCCCTACCTGGCGGGACTCCTCAACGGCGCTCTCGCGTTCGACACCAGCCCGCTCGAAGAGATCGTTACCCACGGCAACCCCATCGCTTTGGAGTGGCTGTTCGGCACCACGACCGACACCGGAACGGGACAGAAGGCCCTGCGCAACACCCCCGGACAACTGCGGAGCATCGAGGTGATCGACCGCCATCTGGCCGGCACCCTCGACGCCGTCGAAGCCGCGCGAGCACAGCGCATACGCACACAGCGCATGGAGTTGTTCGACATCAGCGAACGCCGGCTGGCCGAGGAGCTCAACTTCGCTGCGCGCCCCACCTACGGTCCGTTGGCGAAAGAAGACCAAGCCGCAGGCATCTGGAAACAGGACTGGCGGCGACCCGAGGGGGACAACATGTTCAGAAATCCCATCCCCAACGCACCCAAGGACAAGGTCAAGAAGCTCCTCACCACGAAGTACTTCGATCGTTTCCCTTATGAGCCGGACGGCTTTCTCGCGGATCGTGGGACGGCCGAGCCCCACGTTCGGCAGGAACTCGACCCCGAGCACGCCGAACGGGCCAGGCGCATCATCGCGACCCACGGCGGCCTTGCCCCCGTGCTGGACTTCGCACGCCCGCAGCCGCCCGTGACCGACCCCGGCAACGGCCCCGCCGTCATCAGGATCAGTGAAGAGATCTATGTCTGACCTCGCCGTCTCCGTAAGTGACCGCAGAAAATCGAGGACGGGATTCGGCAATGCCATTGTCCGTTGAGGAAATCGCCGAGAGGGCACGGAACGGGAGTCTGCGACTCAAGGCCGAGGAGTTCACCGACCCCGCGGTCCGTATTGCGTTCCCCACCTATCTCGGCTCCTCCGAAGTGAACTTCTCCGACGCGGAATTCACCGCGGAGAGCATGACGGTCCGGGGACGCTGCACCGTGCCCGCCCTCGGGACGGAACCGTGCCCGGTCGTGGCGGAGTTCCTGGCCGACGCCTCGGGCAGGACGGTCGTGGGATTCGTACTGGTCGTGGACGCCCCGAAGTGGCGGCTGCCCGAGCCTTTCCCCGCGCACGACCTGAGTCCGCTGCAGGCCCTGGGGGCGCGATCGCCTGTCGTCGTGCTCGACGCCACCCCCCGCACGGACAAGGAAACGGAGCAGGAACGGACACCCGTCGTCCTGGGGGCCCGGTGGGAGCTGCCCGGCCTCGACGAGCCGGTGCTGTTCCTCGCCTCCGTGCACGAGGGCGCGTTCACGGTGTCCGCCCGCTTCCCCGACGGACTCACCCTGCCGTCCTTGCGGTACATGGCGGACCTCCCGGGCTGCACGGGCGCGGACGCCGTCACCGACCACTTCCCCGCGGAGTGGCAGGGGCTCCTCGCCTCGGCACTGCCCGCGCTCCGCGAGGTCACCGTCTCGTACGCCCCCGGGGACGGGCGGGTGACCGGAGAGCTGGAGGTCGACCTGGCACACGAATGGCCGCTGTTGGCGGGTGTGACGCTCAGCCAGGTACGTGCGCGGATCACCCTGGACTCCGCCGCCCGGCAGAACGGCTGGGGAGGGCTGTCCGTCGAGCTGAGCGCACACCTGTCCCTGGGCGGACTGGAGAGCGCCGTCACGGTCGACCTGCCCGCCCTGACGGCGCACGGCGAACTCGCCGACGGCAGCAACCTCTTCGAGCACGCCGCCCCCGACCTCGGCAAGAACGGCTGGGGACGGCTCTCCTTCCTGTGCGACCTCCGGGAAGGCGCCTTCGTCGTCGCGGGAGAGCTCCTGAGCCCCCTGGAGATCGCGGGCGTACGGATCGAGGACCAGACGGTCCTGGTGTCCGGCGGCGGGGACCGGGCGCTCGAGGTCACCCTGGCGGGCACGCTCGTCGTGGGCGGGACCCGGATCGGGGTGAAGGCCACCAGGAGCGCCCAGGGCTGGGGGCTCACCGTGGAGGCGGACCGCATCGCCTTCCGCGACATCAGCGCCTGGACCGAGCAGGCCATGGGCAGCGGCCTGCCCGCCTCCCTGGCGGAGCTGACGTTGCGGGACCTGTGCTTCGAGGTCGTCCCCACACCCTCCGGACGGCTGTTCGCCGCGGCCGGATCCGCCGAGTTCCCGCTGCCCGCCGGACTGCGGGCCCGCGCCCACCTCACGGCGCGGATCAGCACCGGGGACGGCCCGTCCGACGTCGAGGCCACCGGCTCCCTCCTCCTCAGCGGCCCGGAATCGTCGCTGATGGAACTGGACCTCGTGGCGGACAAGGATCCGGACGCGACGAGCTGGACCGCGACCTGGGCCGCCCAGGAAGGCATCACACTCGGGGAGGCACTCGCCCCCCTGCTGCCCACGACGGGCTCGCCGACGGCAGGACTGCCGAACCTGCTGCCCGCCGTCGAGAAGATCTCACTGCGGTACACCGCCCCGGCGGCGGCCGGCACCGCCGCCTCCCTGGTACTGACCACCGACGCCCAGCAGGCCCGGGCCGTGCTGGTCGTCACGGACTGAATCCCCGCGGACTCCCCGAAAGGAAGGAAACACCCCGTCATGCGTCGCCTCACAGGCCTTGACCCTGCCCGTCTGACACCACCGCAGCCGGTCCGGGCGGCCGCGGAGTCGCCCATCGAGATCGCCTGGCTCGGCGGCAATACGCTCCCCCTCACCGTGATACGGCCCGGCATCGCCGTGTGCCCCGACCCGGACGTGCTCGACGTACGCGACGACACCTCCAACCCCGAGCCCGACCTCGAGCTGGACGACGAGGACTACGCAGCGGAGATCGACTTCCTGCTCCGGCGGATCGAGTCCTCCGAGGCGGGCAAGCGCCTCGTCGAGTTCCTGGGCCACGCCCGGCCGCTGCCCGACCCGGACGGCACCTACGGCGGGCCGGAGGACTGGGACCAAGGCATCAGCACGCGGGTCCTGTGCCGCCACGACGGCTCCCGGAAGAGCGGTTGGACGCCGAAGCAGCGGGACCTCGCGGGGATCAACGTCATCATCACGCAGGCCACGGACGGCAAGCCCGCCCAGTGGTCGCTGAACTCCAGGCTCAAGGGACCGCTCTACGACGGCCGGGGCGTGTACTCCGTCGTGTCCTTCCACCCCCGGGTGCTGCTGCTCTCCGACGACGTCGCCACGGCCCCCGAAGTGGCCCTCGCGCACGAGCTGATCCACGCCGCACATGCCCTGGCCGGGACCATGGACGACACGGGTCACGACGGCGACGAACGCGCCAGGGTCCGGCAGGCCGCGCTGGCCGAGACCGAGCGGCTGTTCCGCGAGAGGTACGGCACCGGCCACGCGGTCAGCATGAAGGACCCGGGCCCGGTGAACGTGCGCGACACCGGGAAGCCCGAGACGCGCCAGGAGCGCGAGGCGTTCTACAAGGCGACGCTCACCGAACTGTCCCTGAGATACCTCTACCCGCTCCCGGTCGCGGAGACGGAGCAGGGGCTGGTCGTGCTGCGCGGCGTGAACTGGGAGGAGATCCGCACCCACGGCAGCGACGTGGCCCTGGAGTGGATCGACGGCGTGGTGGAGCGGCACAAGGGCCGGCGGATCTCACCCTCCCCGGCCGAAGTACGAGCCGAGCGGGTGGCCTTCGACCACCACGCCCGCGCGGTCGTACGCGCCGGCCGACGGGACGCCGACAGCCTCGCCGCCCTGCGCGACGCCGCCGCCACCTGGCAACAGCGCACGCGCATGCGCGGGGTCACCGAGGTCGCCATCGCCCGCGACCTGGGATTCCGGCACCGCATCGCCTATGTCGCGCTGACGAGGGTGGACCACGTGCACCACCTGGCCGTGCCCCGCAAACGGATACCCCACCGCCTCTTCGCCGGGGCGAGCAGCTTCGTCTACAAGCGAGACATCTCCTCCCTGAACGCGCTGGCAACGTTCCTGAACACCGTCGACCCGGCCGCCGCGCTCCAGGTGCGGGGTCACCGGGACAAGATCGGCGCCGCCCGCCTGGAGCAGGGCTACCTGGTCGAGCAACGCACGTGTCACCGCAGCCGGGGCAATCCGGTCGAGACCTCCCGGCCCCAGTGGACGAGCCCCGACAGCCTGCCCGAGGAACAGCGGAAGCAGGCCGGGGTGATCGTCAATCAGGTCCGGCCCAAGACCCCGGCCACCGGCAGGACACCCTGGGAGCCGATCACCGACGTGTACGCGGGACAGGCCGTCGGCAGTCCCAAGCCCCTCAAGGGAAGCGTGGGCTTCGTCGCCATGGTCCCGGCCAAGGTCGACGACCACCGGAAGCTGCTCACCCTGGCACGCCGCTACCGCGACGAGGCCACCGCGACCCGGCAGGGGAGCGCGCTCGTCATCGGGCTCAACGAGGGCTACCCCTACGGTGAGAGCGACGCCAAGCGCGCGGAACGCGTCGCACGGCAGCGGCGGATCATCGACGACTTCACCAAGGCCTGGCGGCAGGAGAAAACCGAATTCCCGGTCGCCGTCCTTTCCTTCCTCTGGTGCGCGCGCAAGGACACGGCGAGTCTCAGCGATCAGAAGACCATCCCTTACGGCGCCATACGGCAGGCCATCGCCGGGAGCGACCGGGCACAGGAGTTCGCGAAGGCGCTGTACGACGGCAGCAAGGGATACGAGCGGATCTACTTCCACACCGGCGACGCCGATGTGATCTCGCTCAGGACTCCCAGGAACACCCCGCTGTTCGACGCGGCGGCGGACCGGCTGCAGGAGGGAAACTGGCCCGACCTCTTCAGCGGGGGCTACCGCCTCCCCGAGGGCGGCGATCCGCGCGTGGACATCGCCACAGCGATGGACCGGGACGTCCGCGTCGCGATGGCGAAGGTCGACCCCAGGACCGTCTACTTCCCGGAGCCCAACACGTTCATCAAGCTCCTGGAAGGCGAAACCCGCCTGGAGGACGGTGTCACCTTCGGCAAAGGTGACCAGGAAGGGGAGGAACTGGCGAAGTCCCTCGGGAAACTCCGCGGCGAGCACGAGGGCAACAGAGTGTTCGACCCCGACTGCTCCGTCGTCACCGACGGCGACAGGCTCGTCAAGGCCATCCTGGCCACACCCGGAACAGGCCCCATCAGCGCCCGCGTCGTCGCGCTCCGCCAGTCCTACACCCAGAGCCACGCCCGCCGTGAGGAATGGCGCAAGCGTGTCCTCGACTTCTACGGTGTGGCGCCTGATGCGGCGCTGGTCCTGTCGGATCTCGTCTTCGCCGTCCCGGACGACACCAAGCTGGCAGAACTCGCCGGAATGGACCGGGAATCGTTCGAGCAGTACGTCACCAAGGACAGAGGGACGGATCTCTCGAAGAGCATCAAGGAGAAGAGCCTAGTTCCCCTCCTCCGCGCCCAGCCCTCGCTCGCCAAAATCATCAACGGCACCCACGAGGCCCTGCTGCGCAACTACGTCGACGCGTATCGTCGGCTCCCACACTGAGCACGGAGCGGCGGGGGCCTGTCGGTGCCGAGGATCTCGTAGGCCAGCTCGAAGGCGGCCGCCCCGCCCTTGGCCATCCAGACATGCACGTCGACGGGTCAGCGGGTTCCTCTACCTGGCCTCGGACCACGGCGGCCGCTGCTTCACGTACGCCGTAGCCGCTCGCCCCTACGTCCGGTCCACAGCCCAAGGCGGCTATCTGGTCGAAGGACCCCTCCGCACCGAGTCCGTCGGACCCGCAGCGACACCGCAGGAGGACACCGCGATGGTCGTCGAACGACTGCCGCCCGGCTGCGGCCCTGCCTTCGTAGGCACGCCGGAAGAGCCACACCTGAGACGTGACGACTGCTGTCCAGCAATGTCCGGGCGAGGAATGACGGGCAACGTCATCGCAAGAGGGGACGGCATGTCTGCGGGAAATGGGATTTCCGTGGCCGACCTGCTCACCCAGGGGCCACCCGTACGCGCGTGGAGAGCACCCTGGGCCTGTACCCGTCCGAGTTCCAGTACCTGGGACCACCCGTACGTGGGATGGACCCATCCGCATCGGGAGCATGTCTTGCTCGACGGGTACCAGGTGTCCAGCTCCATGAGGCGGGAGCCGTACTTCTCCGTCTTGTACTCGAGCTGTCGCTTCAACTCGCCTGGCGTCGCGTCAAGTATGGCCCGGTCGAGCCCGGCTTTCTGCCGGACGTTCTTGCCCGGGTTCTCGACGGTGTCCCTCGCGGACATAGATCGGTCAGTCCTGGTCGGCGGAGGCCGGGTGGGATACCACGATCCTTCCCGCGTAGCTGGCCAGTTGGGCCCGTAGCCGCTCGCGCGGGACGCCTTCCTGGTCGGCCAGGCGCTCGACGAGGTCGGCCCGGGTGGCGGCGAGCAGGGCATGGGCGGTGAAGTCGGCGCCGGTCATGCCCGGGACCTGCTCCAGTACGGACCGGAGCAGGCCGTGCCAGCGTGCGTAGTGCTCCGCCTGGTACAGGCTGCTGCTCCCGCTCTCCTCCAGGGCCAGCGCCAGGCGGCGGTTGTCGAGTTTGAAGCACAGGACGGCATCGAGCAGGGCGAGTACGCGCTCCTGTGGCGGGGTGGTGGGCCCCAGCGGCGGCGGGCCCGATTCCGCAGCTTCCCGGACCGGTTCGAGCCGGGCCTCGTACAGCGCGCGCAGCAGGCCGGCCCGATCGCCGAAGGCGCGGAAGAGTGTGCCCTTGCCGACGCCGGCCGCCGCCGCGATGTCGGCCATCGTGAGGTCCTCGGGGCTCTCGGAGCGTGCGAAGAGCGCGTCGGCGGCTTCCAGGACGGCCTGCCGGTTACGGGCGGCGTCCTTGCGGGTCCTGCGCTCGGGTTCGGGCACGCGAGTTCCTCCAATTGAAAAACGGACCCCGGGTCCGTATCGTCGAAGTGGACCAAGGGTCCGTATTCTTTGAGACGGAGGATACCCATGTCTGTACCCGTATCGATCTCTCCGGCGGAGCTGTACCGCCACGGCCTGAGACTCCTGCTCGCCAAGGACATTCCCGGCTGGGTCGGCCTGTGGGCCGAGGACGGAGTGATGGAGTTCCCGTTCGCACCCCCGGGCCGGCCGACGCGATTGGCGGGAAGGGCGGCGATCGCCGACTACATGCGCCCCTACCCCGACCACATCGACCTGCACGACTTCCCCGAAGCCGACCTGCGGATCCACCGGACCACGGACCCGCGGACCGTCGTGGCCGAGATGCGCGGCGTCGGTCGGCTGGTGCAAACGGGCCGCTCCTTCGACATGACGTACATCGCCGTCGTCACCGTCGAGGGCGGACGCTTCACCTCCTACCGCGACTACTGGAACCCCCTCGCCGTCCTCGAACCGGGCGTCGACTTCACCGGGAGCAGCAGCCGATGACCACTGCCCATACCTCTTCCGCCATCGACACGTCTGCGGCCACCCGCATCATCTCTGCCACCGGCATCACGCTGGTCATCGGTGCCACCGGGACCACCGGTAGTCGCGTCGCCGCGCAGCTGACCGCCGCCGGTCACACGGTCAAGGCGGCCAGCCGCAAGGCCGCGCCGGTGGCCGGAGCCGAGCCGGTCCGCTTCGACTGGTACGACCCCGGCACTCATGTCACCGCCCTCGACGGCGTCGACCGCGTCTACGTGATCCCGCCCGTGGGCGATCCCGACCCCGCGGCCGTCGTCCTGCCCTTCCTGCGCCGGGCCCGCGCCGCCGGCGTGCGGCGCGCGGTGCTCCTGAGCGCCTCCTCCATCCCGGAGGGCGGACCGGCCGTGGGGCTGGTACACCAGGCGCTGCCGGGCATCTTCGACGAATGGGCAGTGCTGCGGCCGTCCTGGTTCATGCAGAACTTCACCGGCAGCCACCTGCACGCCCGGAGCATCCGGACCGACGGCATCATCCTGACCGCCACCGGGACCGGCCGGGTCGGGTTCGTCGACGCCGAGGACATCGCGGCCGTGGCCGTCCACGCTCTGACCGATGTCCGAGCCCCCAACGCCGATCTCGTGCTCACCGGGCCCGAGGCCCTCAGCTACGACGACATCGCCACGATCGTCACGGAGGTCACCGGGCGGCCCGTGGCCCACCAGCCGCTGTCCTACGAGGAACTGCGCGACCGGCTCGCCAAGCTGATGCCCGAAGAGTTCGCCGCAATGCTGGCCGGCATGGACCAGTCCATTGCCCAGGGGACGGAAGACCGCGTCACCGACTCCGTCCGGCGCGTCACCGGGCGCCCCGCGCGCAGCTTCCGCGCCCTCGCGGAGCGGGAGCTGCACCACGGAAGCTGATGCTCAGACAGGTCAGCGGCGGACGGTTTTGTGAGGTGAGAGGCGGGGCGTAGAAAGCTGCCGCGAAGTGGTTGTGGTCACCGGCCCGGGGCGCCACTGAAGGCATCGAGGTTGCACCGGCCGGTGGCGCGGTCGAGGGCGCGCAGCAATCCGGCGAAGCCGGTGCGCCGCGTGCGCGTGGCGAGGCCGACGACGGGGGCTGGCTCGACCGCGGTTACACGGCCGAGTTCCGCATGCCCCGCGAAGATGTCGCCACCCGGCTCACCCGGGCGTTCCCGAGAACGGCAGTCGTAGACGAGCAGCCGGATAAATTGCTTCTTTCCGTACGTGGGGAGAGCACTACCCCGAAGGATCAGGCCTCGTACGTGTACATCGACGTGACCCGAGCCGACGCTCTGTACGCAACCTTCCCGTGTAGTTGCGGATGCCGAAAAGGCAGGCGAGCGCCGCGTAACCCTGCCCGAAGTACAGCGGGTGTAGGTCCATGGCGCGCTGCCATGGCCCCACTCGTACCAGTCCTCGTCGGCGCCCGGATGCCGGACCTTGATGCAACCGTAGATGTCCGTACTCACGGCAAGTAGCCCAGGGCGTGTTTTAGGGGTGGTCGGGAGTGCTGTCAGGCCGCTGGTTGCGAGGAAGCGAGTCCAGCCAGCGGGCGTCCTGGAACTCCGCGGGGACCTCGTCTTCCCATGGATCGATCCCGCGGCGCTCCAGTTCGTCAAACCACCTCTCCCGCTGTGACTCGGGGAGACAACGTCCACACCAGGGGCAGAACTCGATGATGATGCTCGACGTGCCACCGTCATGGACGATCAGACCGTATTCCTGAAACTTGGCGCTGAAGCCGATCAGCGTGTCCGGGCAGGCGTAGACGTCGCTGTGCTCGCCGCAGAGCACGTTGACGTGGCTGTTCATTGCCTGGCAGCAGTGGTTGGTCATGACCTCGGATCCTCGTTGATCGGTGACATGACAATAACAAGCCGTTTCGCGCACCAATCTTCGCTTGCGGCGCCTGGCTGTCCCGTCTCATCAGAGTTCGACCGGTCCCACCGAACTTTGGTCTGCCTAACGAGGGCTTGACGCCACGGACAGCCCTGACGGCCGGGCCCGGCCGCTGTCGGGGACCCGGGATACGGTGGCCGGGTGAACGGATCGAACGCACCGGCCGGCTCTGGCGCACCCACCCGCCGCCCCGACGTGCCGGGGGCATTGCTGCCCCTCCTGGGAACCGACGAGGGGGCCGTTGCGTTCTTTGCCGGCGTCGCGGACCTCGACGCGACGGACCCGGCCTCCCACGAGCTGGAGGAAGGGGTCCGGCTCGCCTCCGGGGCCCGGCTGGAGCAGTTCGCGCGGGCCGGTTCGGGGGACGCATACTGCTTCGTCGGCGAGGGCGGCGAGGAACGCCCGGTGGTGTACGTGAGCCTCGACGGTGAGGCCGGTCCGATCGCGCTCGGACTGCCGGAATTGGTCCGGCTGTGTCTCGTGGCGCCGTGGTGGCGGGACGCTCCGGGTCGGACGGCCGAAGAGCTCCAGGCGGTCGCCGACGAGTACCGGGAGGACCTGCCCGGCTTCGACCGGCAACGCGACCGTGCGGCCCGGGCCCTCGGTCTCGACCCGGCCGGGCTGCCGGCCGAGGCGACGGTCCTGGCCCGGCTCGTGGAGCTCTCACGGGGACCAGTGGCCGAGGCCTGCCTCGTCGTCGGGTACGAATGCGATCCGCTCGACCCCCTCTTCGATTCCGCCCACCTCTGATCGACCAGCCACCGGACCGGGCCCCGGACCGGGACCGGGTGGCGGGTCGGCCGGCCTTCCCCAGGCCCGGCGCGCAGCCAGCTGGTCAGCGGCGAGCGGTCAAAGTCCAGTGAGATCGGTCAAGGGTGGTGATGCCGCGCTCGCGCAACTGCTGGTCGAGGTCGGTGGTGGACATGCCGCCGTAGCGGGTCTTGCGCACGATGATGTCGCCGTCCTGGGGAGCCAGGCGCTCGTGGATGGCGGTGGCAGGGTCCTCGTGGTGCATGACACGGTGTTGGGCCAGCGGGGCGAAGGACTTGTTGGCGGCCGGGACCGCGTCCCAGTCGGCCTCGGTGAAGCCGACACGTACGTAGGCGATGGTGCCGCCCGTTGCGCGAACGGCGGCGATGGCCCCTTCCACGCGACCGAGCAGGGCCTCGCGGTCCCCGCCCTCGGGCAGCGCGGCCAGGATCGCGGGCTGGCAGTCCACGACGAGCAGAGCGGTGTGCGCGGGGTCGAGTGCGGGGGCGGTGCTCACGCGAGTGTCCTCCTTGCTGGTGATGTGCCTGGTCGACGCGGACGTGCGTCGGCGGACCGGCTGCGGCCTGCGGGCTTCGGGCTTCGGCGGTGAGTTGCGGTGCGTCGTCATACGTGGCTACGTAGCCGGTTCCGCCTCGAGCTGCGACGTCTGGTCGCGCCGGGGGAGCAGGAGAGGGGTGGCCAGGATGAGCAGTCCCGCGACCGTGAGAGCGGTGCGTGGGCTGGTGACATCGGCGAGCAGCCCGCCGAGCGCGGTGAAGACGGCAATGGCCGCCTGCTGGCCGACCGACCAGGCCGACAGCGTGCGGGCGACTAGGTGCTTGGGGGTGTGTTCGAGCCGGTAGGTGGCGAGCACCGGGGTGTACAGGCTCATGTTGATGATGATCGCCAGCTCGACGGCCATCACGGTGACGAGGCCGACGACGCCGGGACGGACGAAGGCCAGGCCGATCAGCCAGACGGCACGCAGGGTGCCGACGGTCCGGAAGACCCGGTCCCGGCTGTAGCGGGCCACGACCCGCTGGGCCAGCCGGGAACCGATGAGTCCGCCGAGGCAGGGGGCGGCGAAGGCGAGGCCGTACTGCCAGGGCGGGAACCCGAGCCGGCGCAGCAGGAGCACGGCCAGCAGCGGCTCGGTGGCCATGATCAGACCGGAGACGAACATGTTGTTGAGGTAGAGCGCACGCAGACCGGGATGGCCCATGATGTGTCGCCAGCCGTCGAACACCGCGCCCGCCCGGACCGGGTTCTTGCCGGTCGGTCGCGGTGCCTCCTCCCGGCCGCGGATCGCGGTGATGCCCAGCGCGGAGAGCAGGTAGCTGAGCGCGTCGGCCACCACGGTGGTGACCGGCCCGAACAGGCCGATCGCCGCCCCGCCCAGCGGTGGCCCTACCGCGATGGAGCCCCAGTTCGTGGACTCGAACCGCGCGTTGGCCACGAGCAGGTCGTCCGGCCGGACGAGGGCCTTGAGGTAGGCGCCGTCGGCCGCGCCGAACGCGATCTTGGCCGCGGCGATCACGATCGAGACCATGAGCAACTGGACGAAGCCGAGCCGGCCGAAGGCGTAGGCGACCGGGATCGTCGCCATGGCCGCGAACCGGGTCAGGTCCGTCGCGATCATGACCGGGCGCTTGCGCCGGAACTCCACCCACGGCGCGAGCGGCACCGCGATCAGCGCGCCCACCGCCGGCCCCACCGCGGACAGCACGGACACCTCGGTGGGTCCGGCGTGCAACACCAGTACGGCGATGAGCGGCAATGCCCCGAACCCCAGCCCGGACCCGCACGCGCTCACCGCGTACGCCGCCCACAGCCACCCGAACTCCCGGCCCAGCCGCCTCCCGCCCACCATGCTCGGCACGCTCCCCTCGACGTCCCAACTGAACAAACCAATGTTGACCGATGAGAGCTAATCGGGCGGCACAACAGCAGGTCAAACAACCATCCCGCCAGCTATGCACAACCATGGGTTGTTCACTAAAGTGGGTCGATGTGGATCTCGAAGCAGTACGCACCTTCGCCGCCATCGCGGAAGCCGGCCAGTTCCAGAAGGCCGCCGTCGACCTGTCGGTCACCCAGCAGGCCGTCTCCAAGCGCGTCGCCGCGCTGGAGCGCGACCTCGGTGTGCGGCTGTTCACCCGCACACCGCGTGGCGCCGAGCTCACCATCGACGGGCAGGCGTTCCTGCCCCACGCACGCGAGCTGCTGCGCGCCGCCGAGCGCGCGATCGCGTCCGTGCGCACCGGACACCGCCCGCTGCGTGTCGACGTGATCAACTCGCGCGGAGCGGCCTCGGGCCTGATGCGCGGCTTCCACCGCGCCTACCCCGAGATCGACCTCGACGTGATGATGCTGTTCGACATCGAGACAGCCGTCACCGCCATCCGTTCCGGCGCGATCGACGCCTCCTTCCGCGCCGTCGCCGCGCCCGGCCGGCCCCTTCCCGACGACATCGAGTCCGTCCGGGTGCTCGACGAGCCGCTCCAGCTCCTCACCGGCCCCGCCCACGCGCTGGCGGGCGCTCGATCGGTGACCGTCGCCGAGTTGGCCGGGCACCGGATCTGGATGCCCGGCATCGTCCCGGGCACCGAGTGGGCCGCCTACTACGACGATCTCGTCGCCGAGTTCGGCCTCACCATCGAGGCGACCGGCCCCAACTTCGGTTCCGACGCGCTCCTCGACACCATCGCCGACACCCCGGCCCTGGCCACCTTCATGAGCGAGCAGACCCGCCTCGTCTGGCCCGCCGGCCACGGCCTGCGCCGCATCCCGGTGACCGACCCGACACCCGTCTACCCGCACTCGCTCCTCTGGCACCGCGACAACCCCCACCCGGCGCTGGCCACCCTTCGCGCCCACCTCGCCGCCACAGCGGCTGGCGGCGACACCGCCGGGACCTGGGCGCCCGGCTGGGTGATTCCGCGCTGAACAACGCCGCGTCTTCGATCACCTTCCTGCGAGCCGAGCGACTCGACACCGCCGACCCCGATTTCACCGGCCGCTTCTCCGAGGCCGGGTGCGGCTTCGTCGGGCGGGAGGAGTTCGAGGCGATGCTGGCCGCCAGGGCCACCGAGCTGGGCGTCGCCATCCACTACGGCACGGAGCTCACCGACCTGTCCGCCGATCCCGACGGGGTCACCGTCACCGCCGGAACGCTGCGGATACGCGGGCAATGGCTGGTCGGCTGCGACGGAGGGCGCAGCTTGATCCGGAAACTCGCCCGCTTCCCGTTTCCGGGCGTCGACCCGGAGTTCACCGCGATCCAGGCCGTGGCCGAGCTCGACGCCCCGCTCCCGGTGCGGGCCTTCACCGACGGCGGGACCGTCGGCTGCCAGCCGATGCCCGACGGCACCAGCCTCGTCGCCGTCACCGAATTCGGCCGGCTCCCCGAGGATCGCGACAACCCGGTCACCCCCGCCGAACTCCAGGACGCCCTGCGCCGGGTCGGCGGAACCGCGGTACGCGTCACAGCGCTGCACGCCGCCTCCCGCTACACCGACACCACCCGGCAGGCCGCCGACTACCGCGCCGGACGCGTCCTGCTGGCCGGCGACGCCGCCCATGTTCACCCGCCCTACGGTGGTCAGGGCCTCAACCTCGGCATCGGCGATGCCGTCAACCTGGGCTGGAAACTGGCCGCGACGGTCCAGGGCCGGGCCCCGGAAGGGCTGCTGGACACCTACACCGCCGAACGCCACCCGGTCGGCGCCTGGGTGCAGCGCTGGGCCGGCCCGTGCCGGAACTGCCACTCGACGACGGCACCCGGCTCGCCGACCACTTCCACCCGGGCCGGGCGGTGCTGCTGGACCGCACCGGCAAGGCCCTGCCGGCCGGTCCCTGGGACGACCTCCTGACCCGGGTGACCGCCCACAGCGCCACCGGGCCCGCGGCGCTGCTCGCCCGCCCGGACGGCGTGGTCGCCTGGGCGACCGACGGCGAAAGCGACCCCGAGGGCCTGACGGCCGCGCTGCGCACCTGGCTCGGCCCGGCCCCGAGTCACCGACCCCGCTGATCCCGCTGACCCGGCTGATCCCGAGGAGCCACCGTGACCGACGCCCTGCACCGGCTGACCGGCGACGACGATCCGCTCGACGCGGTCTGGCGGAAGGAACCGCACGTCTTCCGCCCCGTCGATCCGCCCACCGGCCTGCTCACCCTCACCGACCTCGACGCCGTACTCGACTCCCGCCTGCTGCGGCTGCCCTACCTGGAACTCGTCACCACCGAGGGCACCGTGGACCCGTCACGGTTCTGCCCGCCCCGTACCGTCCAGGGCCGCCCCGTCCACGGCTACCCCGACGCCGCGGCCGTACGGAGCCTGGTCGCCGACCGGCACACCCTGCTGCTCCGCAACGTGGACCACTGGCACGCTCCGGTGACCGCCTTCTGCGCGGACCTGGCGACCGCGCTGCGGCGCAAGGTGGAAGCGTTCTTCTTCGTCACCCCGCCAGGCACCCAGGGCCGCCCGGTGCACCGCGACGACGCCGATGTCTTTGCGGTGCAGATCACCGGAGCCAAGGACTGGTACATCCACGACGGCCCACCCGCCGACGGCCACTGGACCCCCGACCGCACCGACTCGCCCGGCCCGCTGCGGCTGTCCACCCGCCTGGAGCCCGGCCAGGTGCTGTATGTGCCACGCGGCTTCGCGCACCGCGCGGTGGCGGTCGAAGGCACCGTGTCGACCCATCTCTCCCTCACCGTCCGCGAAGCGAGCACCGCACACCTGCGCACACTGCTGAGCACCCTGCTCACGCAAGGCCCGGCCCTCCCACCCCGGCCCGGCACCGACGCCGACCTGACCGACGCGGCCGGCCAACTGCTGGACCACGCCCGGAAGACGCTGGCCGAACTGGACGGCACGGCCCTCCTCGACGTCGTCCGCACCTCGATGCCGGCCGCCCACGCCCAGGCAGCCACCGTGCCGACCTTCCGGGAACTGGAGACGCCGAGAGGGCCGGACCTGTAAGGTCCGACCCTCATCACGTGTGGCGTATCAGCGGAAGGGCCTCGACGCCGCAGCGACTGTCCTCCGTGCCCGACCGCGAGCCGCGGTTCCGGCGAAGGACGATGCGGCGGCGGGTCCGCGGCCGTGCGTCACGACTCCGTGACGGCTTCCAGCGGGCTCAGGGCCGCTGCCCGGCGGGCCGGGACGGCGGCGGCGACCGCGCCGATCGCGAGGGACGCGAGGCATATGAGGAGCAGCGTCTCCCAGGGCAGCGCCAGCGAGTACTGCGTCATCGCGCCGTTGGCCAGCGCGCCGACCGCCCAGGCGCTGAACAGCCCGCCCGCCAGGCCGAGGAGGGTACCGAAGGCGGCGACGGTCACCGCTTCCAGGCGGATCATCCGCCGGATTCCGGCGCGGTCCATGCCGATGGCGCGCAGCACGCCGATCTCGCGGATGCGTTCGGTGACCGACATGGCCAGGGTGTTCACGATGCCGAGTGAGGAGATCACGGCGCCGATGGCGAGCAGCCCGTACATCAGGGTCAGCAGGTCGCCCATGGCGCCGGCGGCCTCACGGACGATTGCCTTCCGGTCCTGCACCTTCAGCAGCGGGTTGTTGCCCACGGCGGTGCGCAGCCGCTTCTCGGTGTTCTTGGAGACCGTGTCGCTGCGGACGAGGATGCGCTGGACGGAGCCGGGCAGGTAGCTGTTCTCGGCCACCTCGGTACGGGCGCCGAGTGCGGCGTCGGCGATGGGGTTGTCCTTGTAGACGGCCGCGACGGTGTACTTCTTGAACTCCTGGCTCCGGCCCATGCGGGCGTTGATCTCGCCGCCCGCGCGCACGCCGAGGTGCTGGGCGGTGGCGCCGGACACCGCGATCCGGCCCGGCCGGAGATCCGCGAGGGAGCCGCTGGTGAGGTCGAGCTTCATCACGTCCTTCACGGTGGCGGGGTCGACGCCGGAGATGCCCTGGGCCATGCCGCCGAGGATCACGGTGGAGTCGGTGACGGCGGTGGCGGTCCGTACCCCGGAGGTGTCGGCCACGCGCTTCACGGCGGCCGGGTCGATGCCGTTCATGTTGCCGCGGGTGCTGATCACGTAGTCGGCGCCGAGGCCGGAGGCGGCCTGGTGGTCGAGGGCCTGTGAGGTGGAGTTGCCCAGGACCGCGAGCCCGGCGACCATGGCCGTGCTGATGATCAAGGCGGAGGCGGTGGCCGCGGTGCGCCGCGGGTCGCGCAGCGCGTTCTCCCGCGCGAGGTGGCCGATGACCCCGAAGCGTCGGGTCAGGAGTCCGGTCAGCCGGATCACGGGGGCGGCGAGCAGCGGCGCCAGCACGATCAGGGCGACGACGAGGAGGGCGCAGCCGAGCATCGCGTTCTGCACGTTCTCCTCGGAGGCGTTCTTGGCCCCGGTGAGGGAGATGAGCCAGCCGGCGCCGAGGACGAGGAGGACGAGGCCCAGCACGGCGCGGACGCGGGACTGCGTCGCGGTGGGCGGCTGTCCGGCCGAGCGCATGGCCTCGACGGGCGCGACCTTCGCCGCCTTGCGGGAGGGCAGCCACGCGGCGAGCACGGTGACGCCCACGCCCACGCCGAGTGCCGCCATGACGGCGAGCGGGCGGATCACCAGAGGGCCGCTGGGCAGCGGGTCCGCGCTGGT
This sequence comes from Streptomyces hesseae, assembly GCF_031845785.1. NCBI lineage: Bacteria > Bacillati > Actinomycetota > Actinomycetes > Kitasatosporales > Streptomycetaceae > Streptomyces > Streptomyces hesseae. Next base: position 26,316 of record NZ_JAVRFI010000005.1, on the reverse strand, counting down.
GCCCAGGAGGCCGGGCAGCACCGAGGCGACGCCCAGACCGAGCACGAAACCCACCGCCGACGCCGCGAGGCCGACCAGGCCGGCCTCCCAGAGGACGGAGCGGACGACCTGGCGGCGCGTGGCGCCGATCGCCCGCAGCAGCGCGATCTCACGGGTGCGCTGGGTGACGAGCATGGTGAAGGTGTTGACGATGAGGAACGAGCCGATGAACAGCGAGACCCCGGCGAAGATCATCGGCATCTTCTTGTAGCCCTGGGTCTGCATGTCGATATTGGTGGCCTGCTGCGTGGCCTGGGCGTTGCCGGTGGTGGCCTCGGCCCGGTCGGCCGGGAGCACGGCGGAGACCCGGTTGGAGAGCTCGGCCTGGCTGGTGCCGGGCGCGGCGGAAAGGTCGATCCCGGTGTAGTGGCCCGGCGTCGCGAACAGGCGCTGGGCGGTCGCCTTGTCGAACAGGGCGAGGGTGCCACCGGCGTTCACCCGGGTGTCCTTGGTGGTGACGATGCCGACGAGCCGCTTGGTCATCACCGGGCCGTCGGTGGCCAGCGTGACCGTGTCACCGATGCGGAAGTGGCCCGCGGCGGCGGTGCCGCTGTCCACGGCCAGCTCGTCACCGTTCGCAGGGGCGTGGCCCTTGACCAGCGGATAGCGGCTGTCCTTGCCGTCCGCGCCGGGTACGTAGGCGGCGGCCGGGTGCGCCCATGCCTTGTCGGCCCGCAGGGGAGTGCCGTCGGCGGCGTTCAGGGTGGCCACGCCGTCGGCCGACGGCCGCACGGAAGCGACGCCGGGTACGTCGGTCAGCTTCCGTACGAGCGTGTCGTCGAGCACATCCGCGCGTTCGGTCACGGCGGTCCCCAGCGGGGGTGCCTTCGGGCTCACGGTGACCGCGATGCCCGCGAAGTTCTGCGAGGCGGCGGCGCGACGGGCCGCCGCGGAGGAGTCCGCGAAGACGAGGGTGCCGCAGACGAACGCGACGCCCAGGCAGACCGCGAGGACGGTCATGACCAGACGAGCCTTGTGCGCCAGGACGTTGCGCAGGGCTGTTCTCAGCATGAGGAGCTTTCGGAACGTAGGGGGGAGGGATGTGCGGCGTGGGCGGTGGTCAGCTGGTACGTGCGCGGTTGTCGAAAGCCTTCATGCGGTCCAGGACCCGGTCCGGGGTGGGACGTGTCATCTCGTCGACCAGGCGGCCGTCGGAGAGGAAGACCACGCGGTCGGCGTAGCCGGCGGCGACGGGGTCGTGGGTGACCATGACCACGGTCTGGCCCAGTTCGCGTACCGAGTCGCGCAGGAAGCCGAGGACCTCGGCCCCGGCACGGGAGTCGAGGTTGCCGGTGGGCTCGTCGCCGAAGATGATCGCGGGGCGGGAGGCCAGGGCGCGGGCCACCGCGACGCGCTGCTGCTGCCCGCCGGACAGCTGCGCGGGCCGGTGGCCGAGGCGCTGGGAGAGGCCGACCATGGAGACCACGCGGTCCAGCCACTGCCGGTCGGGACGGCGTCCGGCGATGGCGAGCGGCAGCGTGATGTTCTCCAGCGCGGTCAGCGTCGGCAGCAGGTTGAACGCCTGGAAGATGAAGCCGATCCGGTCGCGGCGCAACTCGGTGAGCTGCCGGTCGTTGAGCGTACTCAGCTCGGTGGTGCCGACGCGCACGGAGCCGGAGCTGGGCGCGTCGAGCCCGGCGGCGCAGTGCATCAGGGTGGACTTTCCGCAACCGGAAGGCCCCATGATCGCGGTGAACTCGCCCTCCCGGAAGGCGATGCTGACCCGGTCCAGGGCGACGACACGCGTCTCGCCGCTGCCGTAGACCTTCGACAGGTCGGTGGTCGCGGCCGCGATCCCGGTCGTCGGGTGCAGCGCGTGCGGGGCAAGGGGGTCGGCGGTCACAGGGAACTCCTCTTCGGGTGCGCAAAGGTGCACTCCGAAGGGTGGCCGGGGAACGTATCGGAACCTGGGCCGGTGTGTATCGGCGTCCGCGCCGCTTCGTAGCAGTTCTGTAAACGCAGTTCTGTAAGCGCAGTTCTGTATACGGTTCCGCGGGACGGCCGGACAGCCGGACGGTCAGTCCGGCAGGCGCAGGCTGGCGACGGCGCCGCCGTCCGGGGCGTTGTCCAGGCGTAGCTCGGCGCCGAGGAGCCGGGCCTGGCCCAGGGCGATGGTCAGGCCGAGACCGTGACCCGAGCCGCGCTCCGCCGCACCCGTGTGGAACCGGCGCGGGCCGTCGATCAGCAGGTCGGAGGGGAAGCCGGGGCCGTGATCGCGCACGACGACCGTACGGCCGTCGACGGTGACCCGCACCGGGGTGTCCCCGTGCCGGTGGGCGTTGACGACGAGGTTGCCGACGATCCGCTCCAGGCGGCGCGGGTCGGTTTCCACGGTCGTGGCATCCTCCGCGTGCTGCGCGCCGACGACGGTGATCTCGGCGTCGAAGCCGGTGCGCGCCACGGCCTCGGAGACGACGGCCCCGAGCGGGACCCGGGCACAGACCGGCTGCTCGGCGCCCGCGTCCAGCCGGGAGATCTCCAGCAGGTCCTCGACCAGGCCGCGCAGATCGCGCACCCGGGCCCGGAGCAGGTCCTCCGTCTCACCAGCGGGCAGCAGGTCGACGGCGGCGAGCAGACCGCCGACAGGGGTGCGCAGCTCGTGGGCGACGTCCGCGGTGAACTGGCGCTCGGTGCGCAGCCGCCGGCTGAGGCTGTCGGCCATGAGGTCGACGGTGGCGGCGATGTCGGCCACTTCGTCGCGGCCCTTGGTGGGCCCGGTCCGGGCGTCGAGGTCCCCGGCGGAGATCCGGCCCGCGGTTTCGGAGACCCGCCGTAGCCGGCGGCCGAGCATTCCGGCGCCGTAGACCGTCAGGGGTACGGCTGCCGCGAGCGCGACCAGCGAGGCCACCGCCATGCTCATGTCGAGGCGGCGCAGCTCGTAGAGATCCGTGCTCATGTTGGCCTGGACGGCCAGCACCGGGCTGTCCGGACCGCCGACGCGCTGAGCGGCCCAGACACTCGGCCCCACGTTTCCCTCGACGCGCCCGTCGTAGGCCGTGTGCCGGTCGCCGTCGGCCGGGTGCCGCAGCGCGGCGGGCAGGTCGGCCGGATCGAGCCGGGCACCGTCCGTCAGCGTTCCGGTGCGTCGATAGACGTCCATGGCCGAGTACACGCTGTTGAATGCCCGGGCTTCGGCCCGGGAGCGGATGTCGTGCGTGGTCCACACGTGCACCAGCACGCCCACCGCGACCGCGACCAGGCATGCTGTGGCCGCGGCCAGCGCGGCGATCTTCCAGCGCAGGGACGCGCGGGCCGGCCGAAGCCGGTGGAACGGGCGCACCCGGCCTCAGCGCCTGAGCTTGTAGCCGAAGCCGCGGACAGTCTCGATCCGCTCCCGGCCCAGCTTCCTGCGCAGCCGCTGCACACACAGGTCCACGACACGGCTGTCGCCGTCCCAGCCGTACTCCCAGACGTTGCGCAGCAGGGTGTGCCGCTCCAGCACGATGCCCGGGTGAGCGGCGAACTCCAGCAACAGCTTCAATTCGGTCGGGGTCAGCGCCACCGGGCTTCCGGAGACGAAGACCTCCATGCCGCCGGTGTCGATACTCAGGTCCCCGAAGACCAGCCGCTCGCCCACGGACGGCGGCGGCTCCTCGTCCGTGGCACGCTCGGGCCCTGCGGCGGGCGCGTAGGTCGCCCGCCGCAGCAGCGAACGGATGCGTGCCACGAGTACGTAGGTGTCCACGGGCTTGACCACATAGTCGTCTGCCCCGGCCTCCAGCCCGGCGACGACATCGAGCCCGTCGCCGCGAGCGGACATCATCAGAACCGGCACCAAGCTGGTCTCCCGGACCCTGCGGCACAGGCCGATCCCGTCCAGGCCGGGCAGCATCACGTCCAGAATCAGCAGGTCGAAGCTCTGCTCGCGAAAGACCTCCAGCCCCGAGAGCCCGTCGGCCGCGGCCTCCACCTGATAGCCGTAGCGCTCGAGGGCGACAGCGAAGGACCGGCGCATCAGATCGTCGTCCTCCACCAGCAACACGCGAACGGGGCGCGGAGAGGCCGGAGCCGGGGCGGGCGAGGACACGGGGATGACTCCTGTTCGGACGGGGGCGGACGGCCGGATAAGGCATCGGCCCCATGCGAGCTCACGCACAGCCGGCGACTTGAAAGGAACGATACGACAGCCACCGGACGCGGTGACCGCGTTGCGAGGCGGACACGCACCACCCTCCCAGGAGCCTCCTCCATCCGGGAACACGCAGGTTGGACGGGATGGCGCGGCTCGGGCGGCTGTCGGCCCGAGGGCCGTCCGGCTCTCCGCGGGCCTTCCGCGCCGCAGGCCGGCGCACAGGTTCGATGGAAAACCAAGCGCTCCCTGATACGCGCTGGATACAAAACCCGTCCCGGTGGGTACGGCGCACGGGGACGAGCAGGACGACTGGTTCGTGCCCTCCTGCCATGCACGCACCGGCCTGGGTTATCGATCAGTAGGACACACGGTGCTGGTGCCCTCAGGCTGACACCGCCCGCGACTCGGTCCACGGCGTCGTGACCGTCGAGGCGGACGACGGCGCGGTCGGGCTCTACCTTGCCCCGTCCGAGCGAGCGTACCGGGGCACCGGGCGAACTCCCCGTAACTGCCTGCCCGCCCACTGTGCCGCGCGGCATGATGCCCACGAACCACAGCGAGTACTGGAGGGGACGTGTGGGCGCTCTGAAGGTCCCGGAACACGACGACCTCGCCACCTTGCGCGACAGGCAGGACCAGAACGCCTGCGGGTGGGCCACCGACGCCTGCGGCATCGCCGTCTACGCGCACCGTGAAGTCTTCGACCGGGCGCTGGCCTGACCTTCCTGACGTGCGAGCCCAGTCGCTGGCCTGCGCGGCCGGGCGGTGGGGCGGCTGGGCGCCGGAGGGAGCCCGCTTGAAGACGCTGCGAGACGAAGTCCCGAAGCTCCACAGGAACATTCACCGCACGGTAAGCGGCCGCCATCGGCCTTCCAGCAGCAACGGCATCGGGAGGGTTCTTCGGGCCATAGGACCCCTTAGTGATCACTTACAGCCACCGGGGGAAGCCGGCAATGAAGATCAAGTGGGGGACCACGGCCGCTGTCATAGCCGTGGTCGTTCTCGTCGCAGGCTGCGGATCCAGAGACGAGAAGGGCGGCCTGCCGCAGGCAGCCGAGCTCGCCGCCGACGCCGGAGTGCGCTACAAGGAAGTCCGCGTCCCCGCGCTGGATGGCCTGACCTGCGACAAGGGCAACGGCGGCTTCCACTTCGGCGACGACCTGGACATGCTCCTCGCCGGCGACGGCGACCTCTTGAGGAGAGGACAGCCCCGCTCCTGCGGCCGGCGCCCGTCCCCGGCGGAGGGCCGGGAACGGGCGCCGGCACGCGCGTGCTGCCTGGCTCCGGCGCTGTATCAGCCGAAGTGCTCGCCGAGTTCCGTGAGCAGGGCTGGGTTGACGATGCGCACGATGGAATTGATGTCGGCCCGTGCCGCTGAGGGCCACAGGGCAGCGCGGGCTTGGCGGTACTTCACCGCGAGATGCTCCCGCTTTTCTGCGGGGAGTTGGGCCGCCCGGTCGGGGCGGGAGTTGTGCGCGTTGTCGGCGATCTTCACGAGGGTGGCCAGCGGGTCGGCGGTGATGCGCCGGATCTTGTCCCGGTACGGCGTGCCCGGCTGATTGGTCACGGTCTGGACGATGGCGACGACCCGCGCGGGGACGCCCGCGGCGATCAGCGCGCCGGCGGTCCAGTGGGTGTCCTCCAGGACGTCGTGCAGCAGGCCGGCCATGACGAGGTCGTCGCCGAACGGGGCGAGCCCTGCGGCCACGGCGCGCACGTGGGCGATGTAGGGGACGCCGATCTTGTCGGTCTGTCCGGCGTGTGCCTGCTCGGCCAGGAGATCGATATCAGGAACGGAGAGCATGTTCTTCATTCTGCAGGCCGGGCCGGTGTGGTGCGGGTGCGCCTTGTGCCAGTCGGCAGGGCCGGACGAGCCCGGCGCGGGCGGAGCGCACGATGGCCCTGCGGGCGCACCGATGGGAAGAGCAGGCGGAAGGGCAGGACATTGGGATTCCACCTCGAGGCAGGCGTGAACGGCTCAAGGAAACGAATCCCCGGGCATACGGGGCAGAGTGAGTGGGCCGTCGCGTCACGGCAACAGCAGCGTCGTCCCCGGGCGTGCGGGGGAGCGCCCACGGCACATGCGCGAAAGCGCCTATATCTGGGTGATCGGGATTTGATGCAACGTAAGCGGCCCTTGCAAGGGATCACTCCACGCCGAACCGGTACCACCGTCCCCCGTAGCCTTGGAGGGGGGATGGTGGGTAACAAGGTCGAGCTGTGTTTCACGCCGACGAACGCGTCTCGGGCTCACCCGATCGAGGCGCACTTCGGCCCGCTGCGGCAGTTCATCCTGGCCAACTCGAACCATCCCAACCACACCGTCCAGACTCGGGAGTTGCACCGCTACCTGCACTGGTGCAACCAGAACGCCCGCCACCCCGACGTCTTGGCCGCACAACGTCGCGAACTCGCCCGTATCCGCAGCGAGAAAGGCATCCGCTGGAGCGGGCGACCCATCGTCACTGTTGCCTGATCCTCCCGGTGTGGCGGCCGGTAGGAAGGCAGGCCACCGGCCACTGCCTGGACTCGCTGTGAACAGCCGGCACGGGCTCCATGGAACTGCGTCCTGGGCGGCCCTTGCACGGGAATCCGGATCGGCGGCCCGGTCGTATGCCCTGTCTGAGGACCAGGCCCGGGGAGGGACTTGATCTTGACGCATGCGTCAGGTTCTAACGTCGCCGGGATGCGTGCTTCAACCCCGTAGGGGTTCTCCTGCACGTGCCGTCCGTCGTTCCTGCCAAGGAGTCTCGATGACCATTCCCGTCCCCGCCACCCATCGGGAGGTGCGCCTGGCCGCACGCCCCCATGGCCGCCTCGGCACCGACCGCTTCCGCACCGTCGAGGTCCCGGTCCCCGAGGCAGGCCCCGGGCAGGTGCTCGTGCGTAACCGGCTGATGAGCGTGACCGCGGTGATGGATGCCTTGGTGCGGGGCGACACCAGTCTGCCCATGCCGCCCTACGGGCCGGGCGACGTCCTGGCAGGACCGGCCATCGGCGTAGTGATCGCGGCGACCGATACCGGACTGGAACCCGGCGATCTCATCGCCCACAACGGCGGCTGGCGCGAGTACGCACTCGTCGACGAAACCGATGCGCAGCGCATCCAGCCCGGGGCGCTGCCCGACGCGGCGGCCCATCTGTCCAGGGGCTCATCGCGTGGCTGGGCGTCGTCCGGGGAGCCGAAGTCCGGCCCGGGGACACGGTGTTCGTCACCGCTGCGGCAGGCGGTGTCGGCTCCCTGGCCGACCAGTTCGCCCGTCTGCGGGGCGCGGCGCGGGTGATCGGCAGCACCAGCACCCGGGGCAAGGGCCAATACCTGGTCGAGGAACTCGGCCACGACGCCGTCGTCACCCGGGATGCCGGCCCAGTCCAGGACCAGCTGCGTGCGGTGGCCCCCGACGGCATCGACGCAATCTTCGACAACGTCGGCGGGAACAGCTGCTGGCCGCGCTGGCCCTCGCCCGCCGCGGCGCCCGGGTCGGTCTCGTCGGCACGCTGTCCGCCCAGACGGTGGGCATTCTCAGTGCCCCGGTGGTTCGAGGAGTTCAGCCGCGGGCTGCGCAACGGCACCCTCACCTTCCCGCACACCCGGCTGCCGGGCATTGATCAAGCACCGCGGGCGTTGTGCGAGTTGCTCGAAGGACGCCATGCCGGAACGGTGCTGGTAGAGCTCTGAACCAAACCAAACCCGGGCCCAAGGAGGAGACAGCGATGCGGATCGGTGAGGCGGCGGTGGCCTCGGGCCTCACCCCGCGCGCACTGCGCTACTACGAACAGCGGGGACTGCTCACCGCGCGGCGTACGCCGTCGGGACATCGTGAGTACGGGCAGCACGACATCGAGCGGCTGCGCGCTGTCCGCGAGTTGCTGGACGCGGGCCTGACGATCAGCGATGTGCGGGCCTTCTCCCACGTCCTGGACAAGAAGCCCCTGCCCGAGGACGCGACCGCCACGACGGACGGAGAAGACGAGCCGGGACGCTGCCCGGTCGCCGATGTCACCCTCCAACGGGTGACCGAGCTCAACCAGCGCATCGAACGTCCCGGATGCGTGGACCACCCGGCAAACGTTCCCGGTCAAAGCACTGGCGGGCGGGTACTGACATCGGCACCGACGATCCCTGGAGGCGGACGGAGGACGACTGCGCCCGATGCCGCCCGTCTTCTCGCGCCTGCGCCTATGGGGGCGGCTCGACCTCCAGCCAGCGGTGCCGATGTGCTCCGCGGTACTCCAGTACCTCCCAGCCGAGGTCCTGAAGGGCTCGCGTGCAGTACTGGAGCTGCTCGTGCTGCTGGACGACGGCCTTACTGCCAGGCGGGCCGAACCATTCCACATGGACGACCCCGTCGACGAGGCTCACGCGGTAGCCGGTGGCGGCGCGTCGGCCGTCGGGGTCGAGGGCGGATGCGGGGATCCCGGCCGCCGCCAGGGCGAGGGCGACGGCGCGCAACGGCTGGCGGCGTTCCCATTCCGCCGGCACGGACACGGGTCGGCCGTCCGCAGGGTTCATCATCCTCCGGATCTGCCACAGCCCGTCCATGGCCCGGCGTACGGCGGCTGCCCGGTCCTCAGCGCTGAGGTCGGGGCCGGACGCGCTCTCGTCCCCGGTGGCCGCTCGAAAGCCTTCCGCGTTCTCGGTCATGCTGTGTACCCCCTCACGAACGTGAGATCTGGGACCGGGCGCGGCGTCCGGTCCCGCTGGGGTCCCATCGTGCCGTCAGGGTCGGACACTCCGCGGCCCGGTGTCGCCGCGCGCGGGGACGTTGAGCTCGGCGTCGGCGTCGCGGCCGGCGCCGGCGGCATGCGCTCCAAGCCAAAGGCGAACAAGCGGTCGACGCACGGTGGTGGCTGCCTGGTCGATCTCGCCGGAGCGAAGGAAGCTCTCCGCCTCGTACGCAAGGAACACGTTTCGGGTCTTTGAGCGGGCCTCCGGCAGCAGTCCGGTTCCCTGGCCGATGAGCCGGCGGGCCTGACGGTGGTGGCCGAGGTCGAGCATGCGCCGGCCGGTGTCGACCGCGATATCCGTTGCCGCGTGTCACGAGCACCAGGCGGGCGCCGGAGCGACGGAGGAGGCGCCCATGGTCGTGGCAGTGATCCCGAACGGATGCTCCGGCCGATCCCCTGGCCGTGCCGGCATGCCGGTTCAGGAGGATCAGAGCCTGGAGGACCTGCTGCTCGAGCCGCTGTTGACCCCGGCCCCCCGCTGCCACGTCCAGGACCCGCTGCTGATGGTCGAGCTGCACCGGACCGCGCTCGTCCAGGCTCCATACCACCGGCTGCCCGGCGCTGCGGACCTGCGTTCGCTCGTCAGCCAGGAGCAGGTCGCCGCCCCCGGTCTCCGTTTGTCCTCGCGTGGCACATCACATTGGCATCAAGGGTCCCGGCGGGGAGGCGCTTTGCGCGGCGTCAGCCTCACGGGCACGCGCGGAGGCCCTGGGAGAATCGTCCACGCGTCGGCTGTGCGGTACGACGGCCCCGTAGGGATCATCAGGGAGTCGGTTCCCCCTGGAGTCCTTACTTCACCTTAAACTCGCACATCTTGTCGGACTTGCCATCCTGGTTGTCTGCCACCTTCTTGCCGTCGACGGTGATGACGCAGGGCGCTGCGTGCAGCATGCCGTCGGAGCCGGTGACGGAGCCGGGGACGACGGACACCCCGAGGCCGACCTTCTTCTCGGCGTCCGTGGTCAAGGTGATGGTCGAGATCTTCTTCCAGGGCAGCTGGACCTGTTCCATTTTGTTGGTGTCGAGGTTGTAGTAGACCGACGTGGTGCCGGTGCCGAGGACTTCGAGGGTGACCTCGTGCTTGACCTCGTCGCTCCCGCTCTCAGGTTTCGCCTTCGCCTTCGGCTGCGCGGACGTAGCGGTCTTATCGGCGGGCGCCGGGCTGGCGTCGCTGCCGCATCCCGTCAGCACAGCCGTGGTCAGGACCAGAGCCGCACCCATGATGATCTTGCGCATGTTTCCCCCTGTGGATCGGTGAATGATCCTAATGCCGATCACGGTCATCACGCGTGCGGCATCCGGCCCGGCGGCATCGTGGGCGCCCTCAGGATGCTGGGTTGTACGTCACGGCCGCTGGCCAGGGTCGGCAAGGGAGTGCGGGGCGCGGCCCCTCACGAGTCATCGGACAGTGGTGCTGTGCAGCACCGCGTCGACCTCGTGGTCGGTCGTGGCACTGGGGGTGTCACCGTAGACGCCCATGACGAAGGAGGTGTGGTGGTTGTCGATGGTGACTACCGTCATCCTCAAGTGTGCGGTGCTGCCCTTGGGGTCGGTGATTTTGAGCGTGACAGCGTGTGCCGGCTGGTTGCCGACCTTCGCCGGGTGGGAGTCCTCGAGTGTCGTGGGCCGGTCGGGGAAGAAGAACTCGGCGTTCGAACGGGCCGCGCGCTCGGTCTGCTGCCGCAGGCCGGAGGCCGGGATCACCTGCCGGGACCGGCCGGCCATGACGGCGGCGCCGAGCGCGTCGTCTTCTGCTCCGGCGCCGGGCTTCCGGGCGATCTGCGAGGTGAAGGCGCTCAGCAGCCCGGAGTCTTTGGCCGCGTCGTGTTGCCAGCCCGCCGGTATCGCGTAGGACAGGCCCGCCGCGGTGTTGTTCACCCGGGGCCGGCCGGCCAGTGGTGAGTCGTCCCCATCGCGCGTCAGCCACCAGGTGAGTGTTCCGACGCCTGCCAGCAGCACGACCAGGGCCGTGAGGCCGGCGGCCACTATGGTGCCCTTCGCGCGCCGCGGCGGGGGCGGGCAGGGCATGTAGGCCGGGTGGGGCGGGTGAATCGGCTGTGCGGGGGGCGTCGGCGTCGTCCAGGCGTTCCAGGGTGGGTTCGGCGGCGGTGAGCTGTTAGGTGAGGAGCGTGATCTGCGCACGCAGGTGTCCGGCCGTCTCGTGTATCAGCTGCTGCCCGGCCATCTTGTCCAGGAGGTGCTTCATCGACGCTCCTGCTCGTCGGGGGTTCTGGTGATCAGGCGGCGGAACGCGGCACGGCCTCGGGTTCGGCGGCGGGTGCGGAGGCCCACCGGTCGTCCGAGGCCGTGCCGTCTTTCGTCTTCTTTGCTACGTCCGGTGCTGTGTCATGCCTGATACGGCATGGGCCGAGTCGTCTCGTGTGACGGCATCATTCTTGGTGTTGGGGGTTGGCGCCGCAGGTGTAGACCCCGCACCAGAACTGGACCTGGGCCGGGGCTGATTCCTCGACGGCTCCGTCGGGGTGGGTGTACTGGTAGACGACGTCGAAGTACCGGGATTTGGTGTCGAAGATAAATTTGTCGCGGGGGGCGTGCCAGAAGGAGTCCGGGTCGCTGTGGCCCTGGGAGGCAGGATAGGAGCGTTGGCGGGTGCTGTCGTCGTCGGGGTCCCGGTCGCGGGCCACCAGCTGGGTGCCCTCGGGAAGGCCGGCACCGTTGGTCCAGTAGATGGCGCCCGTCCCGCCGAGCCAGGCAGCGTTGCCGGTGACGATGGGGGCGGGGAGCCCGATCTTCTGGGTGGCCGTGGTGTAGTGGCCGTTGCTGAAGGCGTAGTAGCCCGCGGCGGTGCCGGGGAGCGGGATGAGGGCCTGGACCTGGTCGTGCCCGGTGCGGGCGGTGATCTCCGGCCATCCGTCGGCGATGCGGCGGGGCGCGAAGACCTCCTCGTCGCTCAGGTCGTCCTTCAAAGCGATGGTGCTGTACCAGGAGCCGGAGAAGACCTCGAACCGGCGGGGGTCGTGGGGGAGGGGCCGTACGGCGTCCACACGTGCGGTGCCGGACCGGTCGAACAGCGACCTCAGGGAGGGCCAGGCACTCAGGCTGCGCGGCCAGTCCTCCCCCACCAGGCGGTCGTCGAGGTTGTCGTCGAGGCGGACGCGGACGTACTGGTCACCGGAGAATACATACAGGTCCCGCTCGGTTCCGGGGACGGGCAGGGAGGCGGTCACACGGCCGGCCCTCGACTTCGCCAGGAGCGTCTCCAGGGTGGACCAGTTGCCCTTGACCGGGCGAGGTACGCCATGGCCCAGGCGGGTCAGGGTGAGCGTGCCGTCCTTGGCGCAGTTTTCCAGACGCACCTTCAGGTACTGCAGGCCGGAGAACACCCAGTACTCGCGGTCCGCTGCGGGTACGGGTATGACGGCATCCACCTGCCCGGATGCGTCCTTGGCGCCGAAGAGGCCGGCCAGGACGTCGTTGGTGTTCTGCGCGGGTGCGTCCCGCTCAGGGGTGGCGGCCTGCCAGCGGACGGCCGCGTCCGGAAGGCTGCCGTCCTTGACGGTCCGTATCGCGCCCTCGGACGGGGTGATCGCAAGCAGCAGGCCCGAGGCAGTATTGCGCAGGTGGCCCTTGCCGTCCGGCAGCCATCGCTGCTCGGGGGCGTTGTCGTGTGTGCAGCCCACCAGGACGGCCTCGGCCCCCTCCTGCTTGTCCGCGGCCAGGCACCACTGCCCGTTCAAGAGGGCGATCCGCCCGGTGGGCTGGAAGACGAAGTCCTGCTGGAGCGGATCGGTCGCCTTGGGAGCGTGAAGGACTTTGCGCCGGCCGATGTCCCCGGTCAGGTAGCGGAGCGTCTTGCCGTCATCGCTCTGGTTCTGGAGGTGGACAGGGGTGTTGACGGGCAGGAACCCGGGGTCGGTCAGGCCCAGGTTCTCCAGGAGATCCTCGATCTCATCCGCTGACAGCCCGGCGGGGGTGTTGGACTTCAGCTTCTCGACAACGTCGTGCTGCTCCCCTTCCATGTCCCTGATGCACTGGGCGTAGCGCCCGCTGCCGCCGTGGTTGCCGATGTCCGGTGCGCACCATGTGCTGGTCGCAAAGCTGTTCGCCTTGTCGATGAACTGCTGGTTGAAGTCCTGGCCGGTCTTCTCACCCCACGCGGCGTCAAGGCCCTTCTTGAGTGCCTTGGCCAACGCAGAGCGCACCTGCTTGGGGGTGTTGTCGGTCAGGTCGTCGACCTTGGCGTCGGCGTCGCGGAACTCCTCCGATATGGACCACGTCTGGCTACTGATGTCCACCACGGCGTCCGACTGGCTCACCGCCCCCAGGGCGTGGGTCAGGCCCTTGACCGCGGCCCGCTGCAACTCCGCCGCCTGCACCAGCCCGATCCCGGCAGCAACCGCCTGGGTACCGCCGTTCTTGGCCAGCCACCCCTGCTTGTCGTCCTGCAGGTAGCTGCTGAGCATCGCTTTCCACTGCACGTCCCGCTTGGCGGGCAGCCCCAGCATTTCCTTCTCGCTGGCCTCGATGTGGTCTGTCCATGTCTTGGTCAGGTGGTAGGCCAGGGCCAGCGCGAACGCCGGACCGCCGACGGCCGATTCGATACCGGCGACCTCCAGGCCCTCCACCAGCAGTGCGAGTCCGTCGACGCCGGCCCCGGCGAAGTCCTTGCCCTGGACATCCACCCCCACCTGCAGCAGGTTGCCCACCACCGGAAGCAACGCGGTGACCGCGGCGGCCTTGTCCAGATCACTCGACTCACCCGAGAACGCCGCGGCGACCCCGCCCGCCCACAGCGCGGCACCACCGGCGTGGGCGAGGCTCTCCCAGTTGAACCGGTCACCCCCCAGCCCGGCGCGCGTCTTGTCGTACGGCACGTAGAACGCTGACGGGTCCTTGACCACCGCGTCGAGATCCTTCACCAACCGGATCTCCGCCGCGTTCTCCACCCCGGCCAGCTTCAGCTCCGTCAGCCGCTCGGCATCGGCCCGCGCCTGCTTACGTACCTGCTTCCAGTCCACGGTCTCCAGACACGACGCCGTCCCCGACCCCTCACACAGCTCCTTGGCCTGCTCCCGTGCGCGGCCCGGCAGCTTCTCGGCCTCCTCAACCGCCTCACGACGCACCTCCGGCACTTGCTCTTCACAGGCACCGACGGAACGCTTGGCCCGCTTTCCGGGCTTCTTTATGCACGAGATGCGGCCGCCGGTGGCCTCCCCGCCGGACGGCCGCCAGCGAGCTCCGTCCTCCCCGAGGATCCTCTTGGCCCACTGCTGGTCCCTTGGCTTCTTATCGATGATGACGGTCACATCCTCGCCGGCCGCGAGTTTGGTGATGTCGTCCCACTTCTTGATGGTTTCGATGAATGGCTCCGGGACCTTCCACCCTCCCTTGGCCCAGTTCTTCGTGACTTCACGGGCGGCGCCGTCGAACCGGGCCATTTCCGGGCCCAGCAGAATCAGGTCCCCGAGCGGCTCCTTCGGGAATCCCCCCTTGTCCTTCAGGCGCTTCTCTGTATTGCCGAGAGTGGCGAGCGCTGTCTGGAACGACGTCTGCCCCATCGGGCGTCCTGCTTTGACGCCGAGAGCGTCATAGTTGGCGCCGAAGCCGAGGTCCTTGGGCAGCTTCTTGACAGCGGGCGGCACCTTCTCATCTTTGGAGAGTGTGAAGTGGTAGTACGTGTCGCCGGTTGCCCAGCCCACGAAGTAGAGGTCTGCACGCCTGAACCACAGGGAGAGTTCCTTGCCCCCCTCAAGCTTGAAGTCGACGGAGAAGTGGGTGTCCTGGGAGGACTTGAGGTATTCGGTGCGCAGCGTGTTGAGGAAATCTCCGTACTCCTTGTCGGTGAAGTCCTCCGCATCGAACGCCGCCGTGCTGTTCGCGCCGGCGGGAGCCGCGGTGCCACTGCGAGCGGCGACTCCGGTGCCGGCCGCACTCACATGTGCCTGTACCGCCTTTTCGAGGCCGGGTGGAGTTGCGGGCAGGGGAGCGGTCGGCGCCGCGGGGGCGATGCCCCCTAGGAGGCCGGCTGCGACGAGTGTGCCAACCAGAGCCACTCGCGTCGGTTTCTTGAAATCCGGTGTCATCTGCTTCTTTCGGGACTGTCACGTCAGCCGGCCGATGCTGCCCACCACCCAGAACAGGGAAGGCGGCGTCACCTGCGTGACAGGAATGTTCACTGCGGAATGCGAGACCGCGAGAAGGGCGGAAGAGCCGCTGGCGGGATCCAGGCACCGGCACGCGCCTGTGCATGAGACGCCAACGCACAGGTGCCGGCTGCATCGGCCGGCACCTGCACTGCACCCCTGGGCCCACCATAGCCAGATCAAGCTTAAGAAAAGCGACTTTAACAAAGAAGTGATTGTTTAGCAGACGACAAGGGCTCTGCTCTCAAAATGGAAAATTCGGAACCTGTCAACGTGATCGAGGCAGGTTGGCCGTTCCGTCGCCGTACCGGGATCGTTCGATCATCGGGGTGGCTCGGGCTTCTTACGGACGAAGCGGACGTCGAAGGGGGAGTGCACAGCCCGATCCCGGAGGGCCGGTGGGCGAGTGTCCCGCGGGGCGCTACTGCGGTGGCACAGCAGTCAGTTGTCCGGGACTTCGCCAGCGCCGTGATGACGAGCTCGAAGTCCAGAGGCGTGGGACTTCTGGAACGCGTAGAGCATGCCGACGCCGTTCAACGGCACGGTCTCCAAGGGGGAAATCGGCATCAACCCGGCCTACCCGCGTGCGGACTGTCGGGTCTGGGCCGCTGAGACCTGCCCCCGTGGACTGGTGCACCCCGTCGAGGAACTGGACATCCACCTCGTGCCGCGACTCGCTGAGCTCCGTATGACGGCCATGCGACGGGACGGCACCGGACAAGCCGCAGGCCATGAGCGCCGTCCGGCGGCGGCCTGGCGACCGGCCGTCGGCGTCTAGGCGACGCGGGAGTGAATGTGGTGTGTACCCTGCCGCGGCAGGACCCGGGAGAGGAAAACGACCGTGAGCACACCGCCCCCGACGATCGGCGCCGTCGTTCTGACCATGAACGACCGCAAGGAGGAATTCATCCGGGCCATGGACTCGCTCCTGGCCCAGCAAGGAGTCGACCTCGACGTCGTCGTCGTGGGCAACGGCATCGAACCCGAACACGTACCAACCGGCATCCGCACGGTGACGCTCCCGGAGAACGTGGGCATCCCCGAAGGCCGCAACGTCGGCGCCGCGAACGTCAAGGGCGACCTGCTGCTGTTCTTCGACAACGACGCCATCCTCCCCGAACCCGACAGCATCGCCCGCCTCGCCACCCGCCTGCAGCAGGACCCAGAGCTCGCGTACGTGCAGCCGCGCATCGCCGACCCGGACACCGGCATCACCCTGCGCCGCTGGGTACCCCGGCTCCGCGCCGACGCCACACGGCCGGGCACCGTAACCGTCATGGCCGAAGGCATCATGCTCATGCGCCGAGACGTCTTCGAGCCTGTCGGCGGGTGGCCAGGACACTTCTTCCTCTTCCACGAGGGCATCGACCTCGCCTGGCGCTGCTGGGACCACGGCTACACCGGCTACTACATGCCCGACGTGATCGTCCACCACCCTGCCACCAACCCCGCCCGGCACGCCACCTTCTACCGGATGAACGCCCGCAACCGTGTCTGGCTCGCCCGCCGCAACCTTCCCCGCGTCCTGGTCCCTGCCAACCTCGCCGTCTGGACCCTCCTGGCCCTCTGGCGGTTCCGCGACCCCAAGGTCCTGCGCACATCCCTTGCCGGCTTCCGCGAGGGAATGCGCACCGACTGCGGTCCCCGCGCACGCATGAGCTGGCACACCGTCGCCCGGCTCACCCTCGCAGGAAGACCACCCGTCTTCTGAAGAGCAGGCCAGACCGAGTCGCGCTCCGAAGACTGGTCAAAACTCCCGGTGCCGTGCGGACCGGCCGATGACCGGTCCGGGGCGTGACCTCGTGGCTGGGTGCCCGGTTGAACACCGGGTGTCTTGCACCAGGCACTGAGCGGATCGTCTACACGGATGCCACCGGTGGCGCGATGGAGGGGACGTAAGTTGACCAAGCACCCGCAGCTGCCTCGGGCCGCATGGCTCGCACGCCGCGCACGGATCCTTGGCTGCGCCGCCTCCTGGTCCCCGACGTCGACCACCGCATCATGCTGCTCCACACCTCCTGGACGGATGAGTGGCAGCTGCCCGGCGGCGGACGACTGGCGCATGATTACCGCCGAGGAGTGGGCGCCGCTGTTGTAGCCGGAGCAGGCCCGGGTCCTGACCGTCGCCACGAAGGTCCTGCGCGGCGGCCGGTGCGCATACCTTCGTGAGGCCGGTCACCTGGCCGACGTGCGGTAGCCGGTCCGACTGAGAAAGGCTCAGGTCGGCCAGGTGAGCCCGAGCCGGCACCGGCCGCCCAGAAGCGCCGCAGGACGCCGCGCAGCCTGCTCCGCCGTTCCTGGCGTTCTGCCGGCACCGGGGCGGGCGGCATGCACGGCGGGCGCGGGGGAGGAGGGAGAATGGGGGGAGGCGGAGCCTGAGCCCGGGCTGTCTCGCCGTGCTCGCCGCCGCCCCGGCGCTGGCTGAATCCTCCTCGCGGCCGCTGCGGCCCGGCGCACCGCCCTGGCCCACCGCCTCCCCGTCCGCTACGCCGCCTCGGGCCTGGCCCGTAACGATGTGGCGGGCGGATCATCGCCGTGCACGCGCCGGTCGCGGAGCCACAGGGGCCCGGTTATTGCGCCGGGCTGTCGCCGTCGGGGTGCTGTGTCGTGGCGGTGGGTTCCTCTCCTGCCGGGTCGGCGGGCGATCGCATCGTGCCCCCGGTGCAGAAGACGCAGCCTCCCCAGTGCGGCAGGGCGTCCAGGACCCGGTGGCGGACGCACGAGGCCGTGACGGCCATGTCCGGGCCGGGGAAGACCTCCTTGTCGGCGGGGTGTGGTGGTGGGGTGAAGGCATCGACCATGGCCCGGTACTGCTGGAGGTAGCCGGGTGCGTACGGCGGCTCGTAGCTCAGCTCGTCCCAGCGGTGCCGTTCCAGCGCGAGGTCGATCACTCGCAGCACGAAGTCCTGGGCTCGTGCCTGGTCGGCCGGGGTGCTGCCCCAGTCGATGTCTTCCAGGCCGAATCCGACGACCCCGCGTCCCATGACGGTCTGGTCCTGCAGGGCCAGGAGCGCGGCGAACCGGAAGTCCCACGGCCGGCGGGCGAGGTCCGAGACGGCCAGCCACAGCACGTCGAGGAAGGCGGCTGTCCCGCCGTTGGACAGGTACAGGTCGTCACCTGTGCCGCCGCTGCCGAAGACGTTGCCCATCGCGCCAGCTTAGGCACCTCCCCTGAACCGACCGCAGCCGGGCACACCACGGGCCCCGGGGGATCAGTCATCGTCCCCGGGGCTCGCCGTGCCGTATTCAGTGACGCCGCGGCCGCAGCGTCACGCGGGAGCCAGTTACGGCACTCACCGAGGCGCTGCGAACCAACCTGCGGGTGATGATCGAAGAATTCGGCAGGCCCGGATTGGGGCCTAGGGATCCTTCCGGGGGGCCGAGGGCGCCGCTTCGGCGGATGTCGCCTCGGCGGTTGCCGCGTGGCTGAACGTTGCGTCGACGAGTGCCAGGTCGGCGTCCGTCGTGGCCCGCGACCGGGACAGCGCGAGGGCGACCCACAGCGCGGCGGCGAGGACGAGCACGGCCCACACGACCCCGGAGGCGGTGTCCGCGACCTGCTCGGGGCAGCTTCCGCCCGGGAAGGTGCGGCTTCCCCGGTAGTTGGGTTCCGAGCACTGCGCCGACGCGGCCGCGGGCGTGCCGAGGACGAGCAGTGGGACGGCGACGGCGAGGGCGGACAGCCGTGCTGTTCGAGAGGGCATCATGACAGTGCCTCCTGCGCCGTGGGGAAGGCGGGATGGACGGCGGGTACGGGAAGGCCCTTCAACTCCAGGACGCGTGCGCGCAGCGGACGCACGTCGGGGACGGGGATGTCGGCGCCGGAACGTGTGCCGTGCCACCGCTGGGTGGCCATGTCGAGTTGCGCTTGGTGCAGCCGCATCAGGTGACGGACGCCGGCCGTGCCGTCGCGGCGCCACACGCGCAGCTCGAGGAGGAGGCGACGGCGCGGGTCGAGCAGCAGCTCGGCCTCGGGTGCGGTGACCGCGCCGGTGCCGGCCTCCGCCTCCGCGTGCAGGGCGCGGCGGAGCCCGGCGGCCTGCGCTGTCAGGCCGCGCCGCAGGATCAGTACGTACAGGACGACGAAGACCCCTGATGTGACGGTGGTGATGAGCGGCACGCCGAGGAGCAGGCCGAGTGTCTGGTCGTGGGAGAAGAGGTCCTCCTTCCACTTGCCGAGCTGCGGCATCACCGCATCGGTGGCGAAGTGCCCGCCGATCGCGGCCAGCAGGCCGCCCCCGACTACCAGTACCCGGTCCCGGAGCTCCGGCAGCCGATGCGCCGCCCCGAATCCGGCGCCGACGAGCGCGGTGAACGCCACGTGCACCGTCATCAGTCCGACCACCTGCCGCATCCAGAACTGTGCGGACTGCTGCCCGGGCTCGATCGTGGCCATGTAGTGCACTGTCTCGGTGAGGTTGAAGCCGAGCCCCACGGCCGCGCCGATGAGCACGCCGGAGACCACCCTGTCGAAGTGCCGCCGGAAGAGGAAGAAGAGGACGGCGACCCCGGCCGCCTTGCCGATCTCCGAGACGATCCCGGCGTTGAGGGCGATCATGGTGTAGATCGTGCGGACGTTGTCACGGGGGTGTTCCCAGTCGAACAGGTAGCCGGGCGCGTACCGGTAGAACCAGGTGATCATCACGGTCCCGAACCCGCCGCCGATCAGCGCTCCCCAGCCGAATCCCGCCAGCAGCAGCTGTCCGGGCATTCGGTGGAAGAGTTGTGCCCGGTGCACGCACAGCAGGGCGGCGGCCGTGGTGGGCAGGCAGACCAGCAGCGTGAGCGGGTTGCTGCCGAGGATGTCGAGCGGCATGACGACGAAGGGCAACAGGAGGGCACCCAGCAGACCGAGTCGGCAGGCGCGGACGAGCGCGTCCCGGCGCTGTCGCAGGGCCAGGAGCAGCAGCCCGAGCAGGGCGGAGAGGCCCCAGCCGACGTAGACGAGGATGCGCGTCAGGGTGAAGGCCTCCGGCTCGGGCAGCAGGAAGAACCGCATCCAGGGCAGGGGTGAGGGGATCTCGGGCTCCGCCCAGAAAAGGACCTGCCCGATGCCGAAGGCCGCCGACAGGGCGACCGCCACGGCGATGGTGGCGGGCATGCCCTGCCGAGGGGTCCGGGGTCCCGGGGGTGGGGCGAAGGGTGGAGGCGGCGGCATTGTCACGGGGTACCTCCGGGCTGCGGAAGCTCCGGCATGGCAGTTGGGTGGCGCGGCTTGGGCGCGGGCGGCAGGGGCGGCATGGACGGTATGCGGGTGGGCCAGGCGGTGGGGAAGCTGGTCGGAAAACGGGTCGGGAAGTTGGTGGGGAGACTCGTGGGAAGGTCGGTCGGCATGTCGGTCGGCATGTCCGTGGGCATGCTTGTCGGCATGCCCGGTATCGACGGCATGGTCGGCATCTTCTCCGGCAGCGGGATGACCGGATCGGTGGTGAACCCGACGAGCGCCGCGACCAGGGCGGCGACAGCACCGATAGCGCCGGCCGCGGTCATCATCCGTGCGTAGGGCCGGGGCCCGTCCTCCCGGCCCTCTTCTGGTGGTTGCGCGGGTGACGTCATGACGGTCTCCGGAAGTCGTGTCGGGATGGGCGACGGGGCACGGCCGCGCGCCGCAGCGGGCTGGCGGTGACGGAGGCACTGAGCCGACGGCGTCGCCACCACAGCAGGGCGGCGACCGGGAGGAGCAGGGCGGGCAGAAGGCGCACCGCCCAGTCGCTCGCGGACAGACGCTCCTGGGGCGGGCCGACCCCGGACGCCTGGAGCGGGGTGGGCGAACCGAGCCATACGGTGTTGTCGCCGTCGGCCGTGGAGGGTTTGGTCAGCGACTTGTCGATGCTCTGGGAAAGGCCGGCGTGCTCCTTCCGGAAGCGGTCGGTCGAGACCTTGTTGAACGGGATCCGCTTGAGGTCGACGCCACCGTAGACATAGGTGCGTGCGTAGATGGTGTTGCCTTCTGTGGTCTTGTGGGTGACGTTGAACTCGCCCTTGGTGTAGGACTCGACGAACTTGTCGAAGGTGTCGGTGGGCTTCCAGTCGGTCGTCGTCCTCCAGCTCTCGATGTCGCCCTTGCCGATGAGATCGCCGTAGGTGGTGTGCTTGGTCCGGCTCAGCTCGCGGTACCACTCGGCGGCGACCCGGGCGAGATACACGCGACGGATTTCCGCGTACTCGGGCGCGGTGTTGACCGCGTGCTTGAGCTTGGGCAGGATCAGGCTGCGAAACAGTTGTTCGTTCCGCTCCCCGGAAGCCTTGTCCTCCTGCGCGCACGACGCGGTGGCGCCCTTGCCGCGCTGGGCGAGGTACTGCCCCTCCATCCGGACGGCGAGGGGAGCGTCGACAATGTAGAGCTTGTCACCGTCCTGCCGCACCGTGGCGGGCTCGGGCAGGATCCATACGCGCTGCGACATGCAGCTCCCGGTGACGCCGTCCCAGAACTTCCGGCCGGTCTCGGTGTCGGGGTGGATGAGTTTCCCGACGGTTTTCTTCATCTGCAGATCCGCTTCGAGCATGATGCGCCCGGCATCGGTCCGGGCGAGTTTGCTGTCGACGATGCGGTGGGGTTCGTTGGGATTGAGATTGACCCAGAAAGCGGAGGGGTTGAGGGCGAGCCAGACGAAGAAGGCGTCGGAGGTTTGGTCGGCCGCGGTCACGCCGGTGGCGGGGCGCGAGTCCCCTTTCAGGGGATCCCTCTTGGCGTTGAACGAGTACTGCAGGCCGCTGCCGTCACCGGGGTCGGAGAGGTAGCGCAGCTGAAGGCTGGAGAAGTCGATGCCGCCGGGCGCGGTGCCGGGCATCGTCAGTGCCTGGCTCAGGCCCGTGGCGGACTTGGGATTCGTGGAGGCCCGCGCCTCGTCACACGGGCCCACGCGGGCTGCGGTCAGGCGCATGAATCCTTGCGCGGGGACGCCGGGGGCCTGGGACTTCTGCGGTTTGGATTTCATGTGGTCGCATGCGCCGCTGGAAGCTTTCAGGACGGAGGAGATGTCCACGTTGACCTTGTTCACGGAGCTCAGGACGTGCTGCCGCCCCTCCGGGAGGAACTTGCCCAGCAGGCCCTTGGCATCTCCGTTACGTTCCTTTACGCGTCCGTCAAATTCCTTCCGCAGCTGCGTGATGCGTCTTTCGACCTCTCTGTCCTTGCCTGCCCATACCTCCCTGATGCTGTTGATTCCATCGGTGAGAAACTTGTACTCCTCCACACTGATGTCGTAGGAGGCAGCGAAGTAAGTCGGCAGGTCGGGCGGGTAGAACAGTGCGCACTTGTGCTTGTAGCACTGTTGGCGTTCGGACGCCCCTGCGAGCCTGGAGTTCGTATCGATCTCGAGATTGTCCAGAACACCCTGGATGACGGCCTCGGAGTGAACGCCGGCCTCGCTGCGCGTCGACGGGACGTTGAGGGCACTCAACGCCACCACTCCTGGCACGCCGTCGTTCTTCAGCGACGCCAGGTCCTTGCCTCTCAGAAAGGGCCCGACAGATCCGAGATCGACGATCGTGCCCAGCCAGACCCTTTCCTTGGAGGGCTTGATCTCGTGGTTGAGCAGGACGTCCAGTTGCGCCTTGGTCAGCTTCCGCGGATCGATCAGGTCGGAAGCACCGTTTCTGGCCTCACTGAAAGCTTGGTGGGCCTTCGTCTCGGGCAGAACGCGGCTCAACGCCATGCGCAGTTCGGTGACGGGCAGCAGTATCGGACTGATGAGTGGGTTCTTGAACTTGAACTTGTCCGAATGGGAGAGGTCGACCCCTTCCGCGGCCCCCGGCGGTCTGGGGTCGTCGGCCATGCTCGCCGGCGCCGCCCCCAGCGAAACCCCGAGCGCCAGACCGAGCGCCACCAGGCCCCGCAGCCAGGCACGGCCCTTCCTTAACGCCATCTCGCCCCCTTAGATGTGGTGACCAGTGATGGTCGTGTGGGAAAGATCCCGGCCGCCGGGATCCGGGCCGTCGTCAGTTGGACGTGACCTACCGGACGGCCGGCGGCCGGATCGTGGCGGGCCACCGTGCGCCGGACGCCGACGCCGACGCCGACGACAGGATGGTCCGGCTTTTCGACCTCTTCTGCGGCCCCCACGCCACCTACCTGATGTTCGGCTCCCCTGCCCCGAACGCACCCCACACCTACGCGGTCCCGCGCCCCGGTCGGTCCGCACCGGGCCCCTGCGTCGTCGACGCGCACGGCCACGCCCGCACCGTGTACGACGCGTCGGCCGGTACCACCGTCCTCGTCCGCCCCGACGGCTGCATCGGTTGGTGGGGCGGCATCGGAGACGGGTTCGGGCAGCAGTTCAGTCACACCAGACTCCACTCGCCTGGGCAGCGCGCGGCAGACCCCCGCACGTAGCCGCGTACACGTCAACTGAACGCTACGAAGGATCATTGAAATCGCCGTGAAATCGTGAAAGCCACCGCTCCAACCAGTGGCGACTCGGTTTTGGGTTGATCAGGGCTATGGTGCGGAGTGTGGGCCGGGGACGGTCCTGGGGCTTGCGGTTCGCCCGGGCGGATGTGCACGGTGCCTCGAGGGTGTGATGCCCGGTCCTCTTTCACGACCTTTCTCGTGCCGAGCGGCCCGTCATCAGCCGGTCGCTGCCCGGGCAGCGCGCCGAATGGACCCGCGATGCCGCGCACCGTCGTACCTGCGAAGAACTGCTGGGGGCCTCCACCGGCGAATTGCTGCGCAGCCCCAAGGGGCTGCCCGCCCTGGACCCCGACATCTCTGCCAACCAGCAGCGGTTCCAGGCTCTGCCGGCCACCTGCCTGATTGAACGGCCACGGGCGGTCGCCCCCCTTCGGACACCCCACGCGTTGCTCCGCGATGGCCAGCATCTGCCTCTGCCTGAACTGGATCGTGGCGCGCTCTGACCGTCTCGACGTTCACACCAACACCGCCTGCCGGGTCGCCTCCCGCATGATGCCCCTGCTCCACCAGGGCAGCTGTATCTCCGGCATTCCGGGCTTGCGCTTGACCGGGGTGGGAAACCGGCGGCTGCGGCTGCAGCACCTGCCCACCGGTGCCGGGATCGACCTCGTCGACTCCCGCGGCCAAAGGCGTCGCGACTTCAGTTGCGTCCTGACCTCGGAGACGCGGTGGCACAACGAGCCCGATACCGAACCTCTGTGGAGGCAGCCGTCCTTCTGTCGTCGGCGATCCGGGTCCCGGCAGCGTGCGGCGAAGCTCTTCCATTCCGGCCGCCTGGCCGGCCGTGATCGTCACGCAGTCGCGGATCTGCCTGGATCTATCCCTCGACGAACGTGACGGTCCGGTCGAGTGGCGCCCGGCCCGTACGGACGTAGCCCACCGTGTGGTCCTCGAAGCCGATCGACATGCCGCAGAAGAGGATGAGCTCGTCCGGGGGTGACAGGATCTCCGCGACAGTCCTGCGGTACACCGACCACGCCATCTGAGGGCAACTGTGCAGCCCCTCGGCGCGCAGCAGCATGACCGTCTGCAGATACATGCCGACGTCGGACCACTGAGGCCGGCCCATGTCGCGGTCGATGTAGCAGAACAGGGCGGCGGGCGCACCGAAACAGTCCCAGTTCGCCGCAGCGGCCCGCTGGCGCGCCTCCCAGTCCTCACGCTCGATACCGAGTGCGCTGTAGCGCTCATGGCCGAAGGCGGATCGGCGTTCGTGATACGGAGACTTCAGTGCGGGCGGGTACATCTCGTACTCCCGCTCGTCCCAGGAGTCGCATGAGGCCACCCGCTCGCCGGCGCGCTTCTTGAGCTCGGCCAGCGGCCCACCGGTCACCACGTAGGAGCGCCACGGCTGGAGGTTCGATCCGGACGGCGCCCAGGCCGCAGCCGACAGCACCCGCTCCAGCACCCGTCGCGGGACGGGCCGGTCGGTGAACCCGCGCACCGCCCGTCGGCTCGTGACCGCCTCATAGACGTCCACGATCATCTGCCTCCCTCGATCATCTACCGCTCTCAACTGCTCCATGGACACACAGGAGACGGGGGCGGGATGTCAGGAGAGCCAGTCGGCGTAGTGGGTGGGGGCGAGGCGGGCGTTCTTGTCGGTGAGGACGTCGCCCTTGACGGCGGCGAACATGCCGGCGGTGGGGTCGGTGACGACGGTACGATTGTCGCCCTTGTGGGACAGGGTGATCCGGCCCAGTTCGTCCAGGGGGAAGACCTCGGGGCCTGCGATGTTGCGGATGCCGTTCAGCGGAGCCCCGGTGGCGACCTCCGCCACCGCGTCGGCCACGTCCTTGGAAGCGATGGGCTGGATGGGCGTGGCGGGCAGCCGGACGGTGTCGGCGTCGGCGGTCCAGGACAGGACCGCGTCCATGAAGTCCATGAACTGTGTGGCCCGCACGATCGAGTAGGGGATCGTCCCGGCCGTGAGGATCTTCTCTTGAAGCGCCTTGGCGCGGTAGTAGTCCAGCTCCGGCACCTGGTCCACGCCGACGATCGAGAGGATGACGAAGTGGCCGACGCCGCCCTTCTGGGCCGCGGCCAGCAGGTTGTCCATCGAGGTCCGGAAGAAGGCGAGCGAGGCTTCGTCGAAGGTCGGGGAATTCGTCACATTGACGACGACGTCGGCTCCCGCCACCGCCTCGTCCACTCCTTGGCCGCTGATGATGTCGACTCCGGTGGACTTCGAGTGCGGTACCGCCTCATGTCCGGCGGCGTTCAGGTTCGTGACGACCTGCGACCCGATCAGTCCGGTACCGCCGATGACTGCGATCTTCATAACGTGCCTTTCAGTAGGATTACTACGCAATATGGCACATACAACGCTATGTGGGCGGGGGCGCAAGCGGGGAATCCTGTGCACGCGGACCGGGTGCGAGGGCTACCCGCCTGGTGGCGTTGCTGGGTCGGGTGGTGCTTGTGTCGGTACTGTGGGGTTTTGTTGTTTTTGTGGTTGTAGTGGGTGTTGCTGTTTTCGTCGGTGGGGGGGTGGTTGTTGGTGTTGGTGGGGTGTGGTTTTTCGGGTCTGTCGGGGCCTTGGTGCAGTAGTTGGCGGGTGTGGTAGGTCTGGTGGACGGTGGCTCTGGCCTTGGGTTGGTTCGCGCGTTCGGTTGGTGGCCGGTTGGTAGTCGGTTGGTGGTCTGTGTGTATTTGGCCAGTTCTCTGGTTGCGGGATGGGTTCCTTCGGTGGCCGCTGTGTGGGCGTCGACTGTCCTGTCGTCGTTGTCTCAGGGGTTCAGGTCCTGCTGGCGGGGCTCGGGCCAGGTCGGGGCGGGGTCTAGGGTCCGTCTTCAAAAGATCCTTTGCGTGTTGGATCATGGTGTCGTGATAAGTCGCCACGAACTATCGGACGCGGAGTGGGAGTTGTTGGCCCCGCTCATACCGAGTGCGGTCAGGGGTCGGCCTCGGGTGGAGGATCGCCGGGTCATCAACGGGATGGTCTACAAGATCCGGACCGG